>JBEKIX010000201.1:0-2579 GCA_050011535.1 Acidobacteriota bacterium | reverse complement strand
TTTTCTTCGGATGCCCCAATGTGGATGCCGCGTACGCTCACTTTCGGTCGCGCGGCCAGAAGGTGAAGGAACCAAAAGTCGCGCCCTATGGCATGAAGCAATTGTACGTTCACGATCCGGACGGATATAACCTGTGCTTTCAGTGGCCAACTGCAGAGTAAATTGTGTCGCAACGTCCGCCGGATGGAGTATTCTCATAGCATCTAATAAGGTGCTTCCGGAGGGGCGGCCCATGCTTGACATCACCAAGGACATCCAATCGCTAACCACTTTCCGGCGTCAGTCCGGCGACTTTATCAAGCAGTTAAAGAAGAGCAAGCGCCCCGTAGTGCTTACGGTGAACGGGAAGGCCGCGGCGGTAGTGCAGGATGCCGAAGCCTATCAGCGGTTGCTCGACATCGCAGCCACCGCGAATGAAGAGGAAGCTATCCGTCAGGGTCTGGAGGATGTGAAGGCAGGAAGGACACGGCCAGCGCGGGAGTTTTTCGCCGAGTTTGAGGCGAAGCATGGCATACGTCGTTAACACCACTCCCCATGCCGAGCGCGACCTTGCCCGCTTGTACCGGCAAATCAACGCCGAGTATTCCGACACGGCCATGGAATGGTATCTGGGGATCAGAGAGGCAATTCTCAGCCTGGAACGGCAGCCGAACCGCTGCCCGCTAACGCGCAGGAAGGGCAAGTTGAGACACTTGCTTTACGGCCGCAAGCCCTATGTCTACCGTGTGATCTACCGCGTTCAGGAGAAACGGAAGCAAGTTGAGGTGCTCCACATCCGCCACGGCGCAAGGCGAGAATTCAAACCCTCCGATCTTATGTAGGCGAATAGTTTCATCTGCCGAGCGGCGCAAGCGAATTTCTTCCTTTGCTATAATCCTTATTCTCGCATCCAAGTGATTATCCAGCATTAAGGTTGGAGTCCCACGTTTGAAAAAAGCCCTGATCCTTCTGTTATTCCTGCTGCCCGCCAGCCTGATGTGGCTGAGTTGTGGCGGAAGTTCCGCCGGCACCAGTTCCACCAGCGGGATCAAGTACCGCGCCTTCCTCTCCAATAACGTCAGTGCCGGTACTAGCGCGGCGGGTGTGTATATCGTCAATGCTCAAGACGATGTGCGCGGTCCCGCCAGTCCGATTTCCGCGGGCAATACTCCGGGGATGATGGTGGTCACACCCAACCATGCCGAAACCCTGGTTTTCAGCGGCAACGGTACACAAACTTCCGACAACCAGTTGACCATTATCAACAACGCCGGCGAATCAGCAGCCGGTCACGTGACTTTACCCGGAATGACCGAGAGCTTCGTCGTTTCCCCGGACAGCTCGACTGCCTACATTGCCGTCCCCACGGCACCGGTGGTGGGCGAGTCTCCCGGTGTGGTGGAGGTCGTCTCACTAAGCAGTGCTTCTTTCACCGGACAGGTCGCTATTCCCTCGATTCACTACCTCTCGATCAACAACAGCGGCAGCCAGATTCTTGGCTTCAGCGACAACTCCGATTCCGTGGCAGTAATCACGCCGACGCTGATCGGGATTGGCAACGCGGTAACTTACGTCGGCGGCCCGGGTGTTTTCGACCGTCCGGTTGCAGCCTTCTTCAGCAGCGACAACAGCACCGCCTACGTGGTGAGCTGTGGCGCCGAGTGTGGAGGAACCCAAGCCAGCGTGCAGCAGTATGATCTGATCAACAACACGCTGGTCGCTTCCGTCCCATCCTGCGTTCCCAATCCCGGCTCTAACCCAGTAACCTGTTCCAGCCTGGCAGCCGGCAGCGTAGCCTTGGTCAATGGCTCGACTATGTATTTGGCGGGCAGTCCGCCGTATGCGGGGGGAGAGCCGCAGCAGCCCTGCACCGGGGAAAAAACCGGGTCACCATCCTGCGGATTGCTCACCATCCTGAATTTATCCACCATGTCCGTCACCAATACCACGCCGATTATCATCGCCGACGGATATCACGACCGAATCGAACTCGGCGCCAACGGCCAGCTTTTCATCGGCTCGCACCATTGCACTGAAATCATTCCTCCGGTTCCGCCGCCGCCCGGGGCGGAGGTTCGTGGTTGCCTTTCGATCTACAACTCGCTGCCGAGCGCCGTGGGCAGCGTTCCGGCCGGCGGCGTCGTAATTCCTCCCGCTAATGGAGACGTGACCGGCCTCCAGCCCATTTCCACGCGCGTCGTGGTGTATGTGGTGCAGGGCGGATCGCTAAATATCTACGACGACACGATCGATGCCTTGGAGTACAACCCGAACAATCCGAATAACCCCGGCGAGATCTACGGTCTCGTCGGACAGTTCTTCGACGTCAAAACGGTCGATTTTTAGGTAGTGGCTCACTTTGGTTGTCATCACTCTGGTTGTCATCCTGAGCGCAGCACGTTCTTCACGAGTGAAGAACGTGCGGAGTCGAAGGATCCCTACACCCTTCTCCACTCCGTACTCGGCTACTCTCTTTCCAATTTGAGCCACTACCGATTTCTAAATTTGATCCAGTTAATGACAGTGTTGGCTTGTGCTACGAAACCTGCAGCTTACCGCGGCTCGAGCGTCAGCTCATGCGCCCGGTGCTGCTCGACCGC
>JBEKIX010000200.1:0-3297 GCA_050011535.1 Acidobacteriota bacterium | reverse complement strand
GCCTGGCCGCGTCACGCGCGTCGCGGAGTTCGGCGCGTTCGTGGAGCTCGAGCCGGGCATCGAAGCGCTGGCCCATGCTTCCACGTTCGCGCCGACCGGACGATCGGGAGGCTGGTCGGACCAAGTCGCTCCAGGGATGACGGGCACATTCGAGATTCTAAGCATCGACCTCGAGCAGAAACGGATCGGCGTGGCGCTCGTTCAGGAAGGCTCGGCGCGGGCCGAGGGGTTTACGGGAGCCCGGCTTGGCATCGTTCCGGGCGCGCGCCTGACGGGAAAGGTCGAGCGATACGAGAAATTCGGCGTGTTCGTCTTCCTGGCCCCCGGACGCACCGGTCTCATTCCATTGAGCGAAACCGGTATCGCGAAGGAAGGCGATGTCCAGCGAGCCTTTCCGGTCGGGGCGGACGTCGAGGTCATCGTGCTGGAAGCCGATCCTTCAGGCCGGCGCATACGCCTGAGCGCGAAGGCGGTCATGGAAGCGCGCGAGGCCGAGGAAGTGCGCGAGTGGTCGGAACGCAAGGCTCCTCCCGCCGAGGGCTTCGGGACACTCGCCGACAAGCTGCGCTCGGCGTTCAAGTCGCGAGAGAAGTGACACTCGTCACCGTCCCGCCTCTTGTTCGGCGCCATAACGGGCACTTGTCGAAAACACGTTTCTTGCGGTATGGATACCCGGCTGGGTCGCCCGCAACTGTAAAAAACAAGGGACGTTCCCCTATTACATGGCCGTGGACTGCATGAAACGACTTGTTTGGATAACAGATATCCACCTGAATTTCGCTTCTAACCATCATCTCGGGAGTTTTTGTCGGGCGATTTTGGATGCCGCTCCGGATGCGGTTCTCTTGGGAGGGGATATCGGGGAAGCTCCCAGCGTAGCTGATTATTTGCATTACCTGGAGCGTTCACTGCAAAGACCCATTTATTTTGTACTGGGGAACCACGACTTCTATCATGGGCAAATTTCACAAGTTCAGGCCTCGATTGTGAAGCTATGTGGTTCCTCCTCGCTTCTGCGCTGGCTTTCTGCAGAAGATGCGATTGAGCTAACGCCAGAAACGGGCTTGGTTGGACATGATTCCTGGGCAGACGGCAGGTTCGGCAAAGGTGCCCAGTCGAACGTGCTTCTCAACGATTACCTGCTGATTAGAGAATTCGTTGGATTGTCCCATCCCGATCGGTTCAAAAAATTGCGCGAGATGGGTGACGCATCTGCTGATCACTTCGCGCGGGTTTTGCCCAAAGCGTTGAAGCGGTTTCCGTCGGTCATTCTTCTCACGCACGTGCCGCCTTTCCGTGAATCCTGCTGGCACGAAGGCCAAATTTCGGACGACGAAGCCCTGCCCCATTTCTCGTGCAAAGCCGTAGGGGAAGTGCTGCAACGCGAAATGATGGCCAGACCTGATAATAATCTGACCGTTCTCTGCGGCCATACGCACGGTGGTGGCAAGGTCGATATTCTTCCGAACCTGCATGTCATTACCGGCGCTTCTGAGTACGGCAGCCCTCGGATTCAAGAAGTGATTTCTATTCGATAGAGGCGTAAGAAAGCACACAAGAGTCAATGCCACGATTGTCCTTTATAATTGCGTGTCCTTTACTAAAGGACGATATCAAAGAGCGGACACACCCGTAAGGTAAAGAAATTCAGCCGAGCGGCAAACAGCTGTAGAGACATAACTTGACACGGATACGCATACCTCCGTGGTCGACGCTTGACAAAGGACTAACGATCCCGGATGCTGCGGATCTTAAGCGCGCATCCGGAGGAACATGAAATCGCAGTTTCAGCCGTGGCAGTTCTTGCTCCTGATCCTCGCGGGCTGGATCAATCGCAGTCAACATGGACGAGTTTTCTCAAAACCCACTGGGATGTGCTGGCCTCCGTAGACTTCACCACGATCGAAGTTTGGACCAAGAGCGGGCTGGTCACCTGCTACCTGCTCTTTGTCATGGAATTGGCGACGCGTCGGGTGCACTCGGGGGGGCTGTACCGCGAATCCCGACGAATTCTTGATGTGCCAGGTTGGGAGGCATCTGAGCGACGCCGAAGACGGATTCCTGCGCGGCAAGAAGTACCTGCTCAGGAAACTGCAAAAGGGCCAGAGCCTGGAAATGCCGCACTCGAGACCGATGCCGGCCATCGGCGAACGGTGTCACGAATTGAGGATCTTCAACATCGATGCGACGTAGCACATCATCTACCGCGTTGATCCCGATGCGATTGTGATCGCGGATGTCTTCAGAAAGAAATCCCGGACCACGCCGCAATCGGTAGTCGCCCGGTCGAAAAGGAGATTGCGGGAGTATGACGATGCATAGCAACAAAAGAAAGCGCCTTGAGGCCAAAGGATGGCAAGTTGGGAGCGCGAAGGAGTTTCTCGGACTCTCCTTTCAGGAGGAGGCCTACATTGAGATCAAGCTCAGGCTTGCGGAGAGCCTTCGCAACCAGAGGTTGCGTCGCCAAATGACTCAGTCAGACCTAGCCAGGACCATCAAGTCAAGCCAGTCACGGGTTGCGAAGATGGAAGCCGGTGAAGCCTCGGTATCCCTCGACCTCCTGGTCCGGACGCTACTTGCGCTCGGCGCATCCGGTAGTAATTTGACCCGGTGGCTCTCACCGCGGAAATCCGCCCCGGCAGCATGAAAGGTGATCGGATCCACAAAGGGGATCGCCACGCCCAAGCCGGAGATCGAACTCATGAGGCAGCGCTTGAAGCGCGCCCTTCAGTGGATAGCTTCCGGGTGGCTAACGCCCCGGACGTACTATAGGTCAAGGAGGATGGAGCCGTGACCACGCGTCAACACAAGGTTCGCACTCAACTCGGCCGAGCCGCAGTCCGGATCTTTGCCGCCAATGATCGCATGAACCAGATTCTTATCGAACATCTTGACCCTGCCGCCTGGAGAGCCAAACCGCCCGGCAAGGTCCGCACCATTGCGGCGATCTTCACTCACATGCACAATGTCCGCTCCAAGTGGGTCAGGCTTACAGCTCCGCACCTGAGGGTTCCACGACAGCTCAACCGCGCGCGCTGCACGCCGCAGCAGGCCCGTGCGGGATTGGCCCAGAGCGCCGCTCGCTGCGCGGAGATGCTCGCCGAAGCGCTCGGCGGTTGTGGGGGCCGCGTCGAGAAGTTTCGCAGAGACGGCTGGGCTCAGCCTTGGCCGGTTGGCCTGGAAATGCTGTGCTACATGCTTTCTCACGAAGCCCACCATCGCGGGCAGGTGTGTATGCTCGCGCATCAGCTCGGATTCCCGTTGCCGAACGAGGTGGCGTGCGGGATCTGGAATTGG
>JBEKIX010000199.1:0-2678 GCA_050011535.1 Acidobacteriota bacterium | reverse complement strand
CCATCACCAGGTTTTTTCAGCAGCCTGCTATGGAGTCACAAATCAGAGCCTGCAAGCCCCACTTGCACCCAAGTGGACGATTAGTCGCTAGCCTTGATCGGAAACGCCTCGGCCGAGGAGTTCTGTGGAAGACGAAGAATTGCGTCCGAGGCGTTTTCGATAAGGAGACTAGGAGGAAGCCGCTGGCGTTTGCGGCGGACGCGTTGAGCTATGGGATTTGAATGGCAGTTTGGTAGCCAGTCGAGAGTTGGAAGGCCACCGGCGAACTGGATGGGCTACGTGGAGATCGTCGACAGCGCCGCAAGTGCCTGCAAGAGTGCGCAGGGAAGGTTGCGTGAGAGCGTGTCGACAGGGAGGAAACACACGGATGGATCGGCGTGCGAGAGCACGTCTGCAAAGCGCGACTGAGGAAAGCGCTACGAAGAATCGAAGGAAGCGCATGTTGATAATTCCGCAGCGGTAAATCTCTGAATCACGATCATGGCCGCGCCGCAACGCGGGCAGTGCCAAAGGGTAGAACTCTCGGAGGGGCTTTGGCAGGCTCCGGCTTCTGCGGATGCAGGGGAACCGGAAGCCAGCAGTTGCCGGCACAGTGCCAAGCGAGAGACACGCCAGCGATTCGCCAGGAAGCCGAAGTGGCGGATGCGTACGAACCCTTTGGGGAGCACGTGCAGAAAGAAGCGGCGCAGGAACTCCGTGGCGGCGAGGGTCATCTTGCCTTGCTTGCCGCCGTGGGCGTAATTCTTCCAGCGGAAAGTGACGCGCTCTTGCTCGAAGGCCAGCAAGCGATGATTGGAAATGGCCACCCGATGAGTGTAGCGGCCCAGATAGCGCAACACCTGCAGAGGGCCACCGAAGGCAGGCTTGGCATAGACCACCCAGTCGTGGCGGTGCAGGCGGCGGATCAGCTTCGTGAACTGCGCAGAGTCGGCCAGAGCCGCGGCGGGACCGGCGCAGTTTAGTTTTTTGTCGCGGTAGAGGCGTTTCAGACCAGCCAGGAATTTTCCCCGAAAGACGCGGCTGAGGATCTTCACTGGTAAGAAGAAAGGATATCGAGGACGGATCCAACGACGGTGGTCTGGCGATATTCCGCCTGCGGGAATGGCGCAGTGAATATGGGGATGCAGCAACAGGTTTTGCCCCCAGGTGTGCAGAATGCTGATCACGCCAATTTCCGCGCCCAAGTGTTTGGGATCAGCCGCGATCTCCAGCAACGTTTGCGCGCTGGCAGTGAACAGCAGGTCATAGAACAAACGTGCGTTGTCCAAGGCCAGTACATGGAGTTCATGAGGCACCGTGAACACCACATGGAAGTAGCTCGTGCCCAGGAGTTCTCGCTCGCGGGCCGCCAGCCAGCGCTGGCGCGCTTGCGTCTGGCACTTTGGGCAGTGCCGATTTCTGCACGAATTGTAAGAGATGACCTGATGACCACAGCGCAGGCAAGTATCCCGGTGGCCACCCAGTGCTGCGGTACGACAGCGCTGAATGGCACGAAACGCTTTGAGTTGCTGGAAGTCAAAGCTGGATCGATAACGGTCCAGGAAGTGTTCGCCTTGCGCGCGTAGGATGTCGGCCACCTCCAGGGTGGGCCGAGTCATTCCTTGTTCTTGCGCTTAAAGGTACGGTTGATGTTCTCAACGCTGGACAAAGAGAGGCTGTCCAGCGGATTGGTAACCGCATGCAAGTGTCGCTGCGACAGATGCAGGTACTGAGCAGTAGTTTCCAGATCGCCATGACCGAGCAGCACCTGGATGGTGCGCAGGTCGGTGCCGGCCTCCAACAAGTGTGTTGCCCAACTATGACGAAGCGTGTGTGGAGTCACGCGTTTGCTGATGCCCGCCTGGCGCGCGGCCTCGCTACAGGCGATCCACACGGTTTTGTCAGAGATCGGTTGATCGAGGCTTCGGCTGCAGGTGCGCGTGGGGAACAGATAGAGTCTCGGTTTCCGCCAGCGCCAATACTCGCGCAGGATCTCCAGCAGGGCTGGGCTTAGAGGCAAATCACGATCTTTGCCGCCCTTGCCGGCCACCACGCGGAGGATCATCCGCTGGCTATCGATATCGCTCACCTTGAGGCGTGCGAGTTCGGCGCGTCGCATGCCCGTGCCGTAGAGAGTCATCAACAGCGTGCGTCGAAACAGTGTCCCTGCCGCATCGATCAGGCGCGAAACTTCTTCTCGGCTCAACACCGTTGGCAGTCGACGCCGGTCACGGGGATAGGGCAAGAAATCGCGGAACTGGTGGCGCTTCAGTGTCTTCACGAAAAAGAAGCGCAGGGCCGCGACCCGGTTGACCACGGTGCCGGGTGTCAGCTTGCGGTCTTGAAGCAGATGGGCTTGATAGGTCCGAAGTTCGTTGGGGCCGAGCTTGTCGGGGGACTTGCCAAAATACTTCGCGAAGTCGGCCACAACTCGCAGGTAATTACGCGTCGTGATGGCCGAGTAATTGCGGCGCTGGAGTTCCTCCAGCATCATTTTTCGTAAACGGGTCACAGGAGTCTCCTTTCTCCGTGACCCACACTACGTCAGCTACGCCAAACCTTCCGCTCGCCTCACGCGTAGCGTCCGCCGCGCCAGCGGCTTAGTCCTTGTCGGCAACTCAGAACTAATCGTCGGACCAAATGGCTAAGTCCTGGTAAGTCGGCAAACCGGACAAGTTGGTCCCAGTACCCACTTCGGC
>JBEKIX010000198.1:0-4162 GCA_050011535.1 Acidobacteriota bacterium | reverse complement strand
TTCTTCGGCGCTTGAGAGAAAATGACCGGGTCTGCTTGCCAGAATTGATCCACTCGATTGTTTCGCCGGTTCTCCCCAGATAACCTGATCGGTCCCGCTCCTTGAATGGTGACGATGAGTCACCATGCCTGATGCTAAGAAAAAACCCTGCCGAATCTGTCGTAAATGGTTCCGGCCTGACGTCCGCGTAGGCGATCGCCAGCACACATGCGGTCGGCCTGAATGTCAGGTCCTTCGTCGCAAAAAGACCCAAGCAGCGTGGCGCGCCTGGAATCCCGATTATTTCGTGGCGTGGCGGATTCAGGCGCGTTCTGAATCTGCACGAACGCCGGAACCATTACGGTTACCGCATCCGTTATCAAATCTTCCCTGGGACATTGCACAAGATGAATTCGGCGTCAAAGGCGCGGATTTTATCGGCGCCATGGGTGCCGTATTGCTTCGGGCCGCGAAAGACCAGTTAAAGGGACAAGTAGTTGATTCATCAAGGGATCCGGGGACACTTCCCCTGCCGCCCTCGAAAGACCAGTTCCAAGCTCAACTCGTTGATTCTTCTTGAGATCCGGGACCACTTCCCCGGTAGCCGCGAAAGACCAGATCGGACTTCAGATATGGTTGGGCCATGGACAACGGCATGAAGGAGAAGTGACATGGATCTCGAGTTTCACCAGCTCGATTTGCGCCACGAAGGGCTTCGAGTGCGACGCCCGGAGCGCGAACGGCGGCTGTTGTCTTCCCTGGCCGACCGAGGGCAGCAGGTTGCCATTGTCGTCATTCGCCTGCCGGAAGATTCGAACCGGTTCCTGGTCATCGACGGCTACAAGAGGATCCGGGCGCTTCAACGCCTCGGGCACGATACGGTACATGCCACGGTTTGGGACATGGACGAAACCGAGGCCTTGATACTGGACCGGTCCCTGCGTACGGCGGAAGGAGAAACGGCACTCGAGCAGGGATGGCTGCTGGCCGAGCTGCATCGCAGCTTCGGACTCAGCCTGGAGGATCTTGCGCGGCGGTTCGACCGAAGCGTGTCGTGGGTTTCGCGCCGCCTGGCTCTGGTGCGCGAGTTGCCCGAGTCTGTCCAGCAGCTCGTACGGCTCGGGAAAATCGGAGCGCACTCGGCCATGCGCAATGGAGCCCCCTCCGTACGACAACGTGTCATCGCGGATCCGAAGCTATTCCTGCGCGCCAGGCGCGAGATCGAGCAGGAAGATCCGGTGTCGGTGCGTGCCGCCGAAGAGTTGGTACGAAACCTGGACATGGTCGGAGCCATTGCGCGGCGTACCGCACGCCAATGGCGCGAAGCGGCCGCAACGATGGATGAGGCCGAGCGCGAGAGCACGTGGTTGTGCCTGCAGCAGGCCATAGACGATCTCACCCGGCTATCGGACAAAATCCAAAAGGAGAACGGTTATGTTGAGTCAGAGTCAGCGGACAGCAATCCTGGAGCTTCATCGCAAGGGGTGGGCAAGCGTCAGATTGCACGGGCGCTGAGAGTTTCGCGGCAGGCGATCAACAAAGTGATCCGCTCGCAATCGACTGTGCCGCCGCTCATCATCCGTACCGAGAAAGCGGAGCCACACCGGCAGGAGATCCTGGAACTGTATGCTTCCTGCCAAGGGAATCTGGTCCGGGTCCATGAGGAGTTGCTGGCGGCAGGTGCGCACCTGTCCTATCCGGCCCTGACCGCTTTCTGTCGCCGCCAGGGAATCGGGCAGCAGCCCAAGCTCCCGGCAGGACAGTACAACTTCGAGCCCGGAGTCGAGACGCAGCATGATACTTCTCCGCACCAAGTCAGGATGGCCGGCCAGCTGCGCCCCGTGCAGACCGCTTCCGCAGTGCTGTGCTATTCGCGCATGCTGTTTTTCCAGTTCTACCCGACCTTTCAGCGCTTCGACTGCAAGGTTTTTCTTACCGAGGCGTTGAAATATTTTGGCGGCAGCTGTGGGGTCATGATGATCGACAATACCCACGTCGTGGTGTTGCGCGGCACGGGGCCGGACATGATCCCCGTGCCGGAGATGGCAGCTTTCGCCGAGCGCTACAGCTTCGAGTTTCGCGCTCATAAAATCGGCGATGCCAACCGGTCGGGCCGCGTCGAGAGACCGTTTTTCTTTATCGAGAAAAACTTTCTCGCCGGGCGGGACTTCGCCGATTGGAACGATCTCAACCAGCGGGCGCGCACTTGGTGTGACCAGGTAAACAGCACCTATAAAAAGCACATCCGGGCGATTCCCAGGGAGTTGTTTGTCACCGAGCGTCCGCATCTTAAGCCTTTGCCTGTCTGGGTGCCCGAGGTTTACCGGCTGCATCATCGCATCGTCGATGTGGAGGGGTATGTGGCGGTGCAAACGAACCGTTACTCGGTCCCGGTGGCTTGGATCGGGTGCCAGGTCGAGGTCCGGGAAAATAAGGATCGAATCGAAATCCAGTGCGGACTTCGGCAATCAGTTTGCCATGAGCGCGTGATCGACTCGATGGGCAAGAGAATCACACTGTCCGAGCATCGCCCGGTACGCGGCCAAGGAATTAAGAGAACCGATCCCCGTCCGGAAGAGAAGATGCTCGGCGAAGTGGTTCCCGAGATCGCCGGTTACGTAGCGGCTCTAAAGAAAGCCGGGCGAAAATACCTGACGCTTGCCCTGCGCCAACTGCTGCGCATGGCTCGCGAATACCCCCGCGACGCTTTTCTTGCGGCCGTGGCCGAAGCCGCACATTACGGGCTTTACGATCTGGACCGGCTGGAGCGCATGATCCTGCGCCGCATTGCTAGCGACTTTTTTCAGCCCGATACCAAGCCAAAATAAACCTCAAGGAGAAAATGATGACCGAAGAACTTGAACAGCTGATGAAGAACCTGCACCTCAGGCGCATGCTCGAGATCTATGCCGAGCAACTCCGAGCCGCCGAGAAAGAAGATCTATCCTACACAGAGTTTCTTGTCAGGCTGTTGCGCCCGGAGTGGCACTCCCGTCAGCAACCGTCTCTTCAGGCACGCATCAAGCGGGCGCGCCTGCCGGAACTCTGGACTCTGGAAACATTCCCCTACGCCAAACAGCCCGGCGTCAATCGCCGGCAGATCCGGGCATTCGCGGAACTGGACTTCATTCCGAAGGTGGAAAACATTGTTTTCATCAGTAAAACCGGCGTGGGCAAAACCGGACTGGCCGGCGGCATTCTGCTCAAAGCGCTCGAGAACGGCTATCGTGGCCAGTTCGTCCGCGCTCAGGACCTGTTCGATGAGATGTACGCATCCCTGGCCGACCGCTCCTCACGCAAGCTCCTCAATCGGCGGGTGAAACTCGACGTGCTCCTGATCGACGAGATGGGGTACCTCAACATAAAGCCGGAACAGGCGAACATTTTTTTCAAACTCATGGAAGAGCGATACCGCCAACGGCCAACGATCATTACCACAAATTTATCATATGACGAGTGGTCCAACTTCCTGGGCAATCCGCAGATGGTCGACGCTCTGCTCGGCCGCCTCCGGCATTACTGCCATACCGTCACGATCGATGGCCCGTCCCTCAGGGACCCTCAAGGTTAAGAAGTTTGTTTTGAGCTGGTCGCGGCATCGGATCATTGGCGGGAGGGAAAGTGACATGGAAGCCAAAACATCGGATCCCAAGCAGTACATAAAACAGCTTCTGGAGCTTTACTGCCGCACCCCTGGAACTCTCGACCGGGTGCGTCGGGAAGACCGGCGTTTGGCCGTTGAACTTTATAACCGCGGGGTTTCTCTTCAGACGATCGAAGCTGCTTTTCTGCTCGCCACCGCTCGTCGATGTCTTCGCGCTCCGGATGCCGCGCCGCTCGCTCCGGTCCGCTCACTGGCTTACTTCGTCCCGGTGATCGAGGAGGTAATGACCACTCCATTGCCGGGCGAATACGGTGACTATCTCAAGCATAAACTCAGAAAAATCCAGGCCGACCACGACAACACGATCGCCAACACATCCGGGCAATCAAAACCCGGCTGATGTCCCGCCTGATGTCCTGATTCCCCCCTGCACGCCTGCGGCGTGGATGATGCCCTCCGCACGCCTGCGGCGTGGATGATATCGAGTCTATCTTCCCTGATCATCTCTCCACAAACTGCGTTCTTCGTCTGGATAACTTCAATCAAACGATAGTGGGTAACTTCTGCTTAGCGCCGAAG
>JBEKIX010000197.1:0-3404 GCA_050011535.1 Acidobacteriota bacterium | reverse complement strand
CCGGAACCGCAAACAGAAAGGGGTTCTCCAGCAGTAATTACATAGCTGCGAATCTGGGGATCCAGGGCGCGAAGGGCGTTTGAACTAAGCCGCTAGCGCGGCGGACGCTACCGCGTGGGTTGTCCCCGAGCATTGTCACTCGTGTAAGTTGTGGGTCACAAGGAGGTCACTGTGACCCATCTTCGGAAGCTGATGCTCGATGAGCTTCAGCGTCGCAACTACGCTCAAAACACTGTGCGTGCCTATGTCCACGCGGTGGAGGATTTTGCCAACTACTTCCGCCGTTCACCGGACCGCCTCGGCCCAAAACATATCCGCGAGTACCAGGTTCATCTGTTTCGCGATTGCAAACTCTCGCCGGGCACGATCGAAGGTCGTACTGCCGCCCTGCGTTTTCTCTTCGTCAAGACACTAAGGCGAGCGTATCTTGCCGATCACATTCCGTTTCCCAAGCGTCAGAGGCGGATGCCCACAGTACTGAGTCAGGAAGAGGTGACGCGGCTCCTTGCTTCCGCCCAGAACCTGATGCACCGCGCCATGCTGATGATGCTGTATGCAACGGGCCTGCGCCGGGCTGAACTCTGCCACCTCAAGGTCTCTGACATCGACAGCGAACGCATGGTGATTCACGTTCGCCAGGGAAAGGGCGGCCGTGACCGCGACGTCCTGTTGACCCCGAAGCTGCTGGAGACAGTCAACAACTGGCGGGCCGACGTACCCATTACAGAGAAGATTGTCTGGACCGCCGTCGCCGAGGCCGCGAAACATGCCGGCATCACCAAACATGTCTCTCCTCATACGCTCAGGCATAGCTTTGCCACCCACATGCTGGAAGCCGGCGCCGATCTGCGCACGATCCAGGTCTTGCTGGGTCATGCCAAGCTCGCCCACACAACCGTCTATCTGCACTTGTCCCGGCGCCATCTGCAGGCGGTTCCCAGTCCGCTGGAAGCTATCGACGTGTCCAGCCCCGAAGCGGTGAAGCGTTCCAGGAGGCTGAAGAAGCGATGAGCCGGCCCACCCTAGAGGTGGCCGACATCGTCCGCGCATCAGGCAACAGGTTTTGGGAGCACAACGGATCACACCTTGCATGGCAGCATCACAAGGTACTCGATGCCATCGTCCGTTGCCGGACTGCGGCCTTAGGCGGCCATCGTGATCAGTGCATGCGCTGCGGCCATCAGGCCATTTCGTACAACTCATGCCGGAACAGGCACTGCCCAAGATGCCAGGGAAACGCACGCGCCAGATGGATGGCTGCGAGGGCGGCTGAGCTGTTGCCGCTGCCGTACTTCCACCTCGTCTTCACCCTGCCTCACGAACTCTCTGCTCTAACTCTTCAGAACAAGCGACTCCTTTACGATCTGCTCTTCAGAACCAGCGCAGCGACGCTGCTCGAACTCGCCCGCGACCCGAAGCATCTGGGAGCAGAGATCGGATTTCTTGGCGTGCTCCACACCTGGGGGCAGAACCTTCAGCATCATCCTCACGTTCATTACGTCGTTCCTGCTGGCGGTCTTGCTCCCGATGGCTCCAGATGGATCGCGTCGTCTAACCGCTTCTTCTTGCCCGTCGGCGCACTCAGCCGCGTCTTCCGCGGCAAGTTCACCGCCGGACTTCAACAACTCTTCCAGCAGCACAAGCTCCAGTTCCACGGCTCACTCCGGAGTCTTGCTGAGCCAGGTTGTTTTCGCGGGTTTCTCCGACGGCTCTTTCACGAGAACTGGGTCGTTTACGCCAAGCCGCCCTTCGGCGGGCCGGAGCACGTTCTGCACTATCTGGCGCGCTATACCCATCGTGTCGCGATCTCTAACCATCGACTTGTCGCCTTCCAGAATGATCGAGTTTCGTTTCGCTGGAAAGACTATGCGCACGGCGCCAAGCAGAAGATCATGACCGTTTCTGCCGATGAGTTTCTGCGCCGATTCCTGATCCACGTTCTGCCCAGGGGTCTGGTTCGCATCCGCCACTTCGGACTCTTCGCCAACCGCAAGCGCGGAGATGCGCTCTCACGCTGCCGCATCCTGCTCGGCGCTGCGGCCTGTGCAAGTGATCCTGACATGACTGCACAGCTGCGCTGTCCTGTCTGCGCCGGTCCCATGCTCGTCATCGAACGGCTGACCAGCAGCCAGCTTCATTTCCGGTCAAGCCTGATACTGCCCGCTCCACGGAGGTGCACCGTTGATAGCTCCTGAGATCCTTGGCGTACCGAGTTTCCAGCAACGTCTGTTTACGGTGTCTTCATGCACGCCACGCCCTCGTGCGCTCGCCCGCCGATTTTGCCCCTCGAATGCACACCCTCTGCCTGCCCGAGAGACTCTGTCGCAACTGCCAAACGCGATTCAATGGCTTTCCCGGCCACGTCCTGATCCCGGCACACCGCCCTCCGACCAGCAAAACCAAATCCAAATCCCATAGACCTGACCGCGTCCGCCGCAAACGCTAGCGGCTCAGTTCAAACGGCCCTATCGAAACTGCCCCGACCATGGAAATTTGCGCACACCCGCACGTCTCCCGTCGGGGCAGTCCCGATAGGGATCTATCGTTTGCCGGTACTAATCCGCAAAAAATAACTCCGCTGTAGCCCGTCCACTGGGGAAGAAAGCGGAATTGATTCACTGCATTATTCCGGCCGCGCTGCCGGTGCGGTTTTTTCTGCTGCGGCTTCTGCGCGAGTAGTCTTCGCGTCCAGCATATCGGTAGGCGTCTGCTTCCTAAGAGTAAGGATAAGCAGTCCAGCCGCGGTAAGTGAGCATGCTAAGTATACATAAGCGCCGGTAAATGAGCCAGTCGCGGTCTTGATCCATCCCGTTAAGTACGGGCCTACAAATCCGCCCAGGTTTCCACAGGAATTGATCATGCCAATGGCTCCCGCCGCCGCAGGCCCTGAGAGGAAGGTGGTTGGATAAGACCACCACACTGCCATGGGGGCGTAGGTTCCGATGTTTGCCAGAATTACGAAAAAGAAGGCGACCACTGGATTGTGCATGAACACCCCGACCGCTAAGCCGATTGCGCCGATAAACATGGGGATGGCGCCATGCCAGCGCTTCTCATTCCGTTTTGAAGAAGAGTGGCCGTTGTAGGCGGATGCCAGCAGCGATATGAGCATCGGAATCGCAAGCAAACCCCCAATCGCCAGATTGGACCAGCCTGACATGCTCTTCAACACCGTCGGCATCCAATAATTGAATCCCCAGAAGCCGGTGATATAGAGAAAGTAAATTAAAGCGAGCTTTAAGACCTCGCGGTCGCTTATCGCCTGCATTACCGAGTAACGCTTGACTGCGCCCTTAGCGGCGACTTCTCGTTCGAACTGCTCGATGAGAAACTGTCTTTCCGCTTCCGTTAACCACTTGGCGCTTCGCGGATGATCCGCCATCCAGAAAACGACGATGAAACCG
>JBEKIX010000196.1:0-5015 GCA_050011535.1 Acidobacteriota bacterium | reverse complement strand
GTGCGTTTAAATCCCGAGATTCCCGAAGAGCTGGAGCGCATCATCAACAGGGCGCTCGAAAAGGACCGCAGGCTGCGCTATCAAAGCGCCTCCGATCTGCGGGCCAAATTGCAGCGCCTGAGGCGCGATCGCGACTCGGGACGCAAGGAGGCGCAAGCTGTGTCGGAGCCGGCTCGCATCAAGTCTCTCGCCGTGCTTCCGTTTGCCAATCTGAGCGCGGACAAGGAGAACGAATATTTCAGCGACGGGCTCGCCGAAGAGATCATCAACGCCCTCACACAACTGCCGGGCCTGCGGGTAACGCGCGCACTTCGTCTTTCTTTTTCCGGGGCAAGGAAGCGGACGTCCGCGAGATCGGGGCCAGGCTCAATGTGGAGAACATCCTGGAAGGGAGCGTGCGCAAGGCCGGCAACAGGATTCGCGTCACCGCGCAGCTGGTGAGCGCGGCGGACGGTTACCACCTCTGGTCGGAACGCTACGACCGGGACATGACCGACGTGTTCGCCGTCCAGGATGAGATCTCGCAGGCGATCGCCGACAAGCTGCGCGTGCGCCTTGCAGGAGGCGGTCCGCTGGTCAAGCGTTACACGGAGAATCTCGAAGCCTACGACCTCTGTTTGAAGGCACGATATCACCTCTATAAGCATACGCCGGAGAGCCACGAGCAATGCAGGCAGTATTGTGAACAAGCGATCGCGTTGGATCCGGCCTATGCACTGGCGTACGCGCGGATGACGGAATATTACTGGATGAGCATGGTTCTCGGATTCACTAATCCGAGGGAGGCTGCCCCCAATCTCAAGTCGGCGGCGCTCGAAGCGCTCAAGCTCGATGATACGCTGGCCGAGGCTCACTGCGCGCTAGGAATGGCCCTGTGGACCTGCGATTTCGATTGGACCGGGGCAGAGCGCGAATTCCAGCGTGCCCTGGAGTTAAACCCCGCATCCCCGGAGGTCCACTTCTATGCTCACTTCTGCCTTCTTGCGACAGGGCGACTCGAGGAGTCCCTGACTGAAATGCAGCATGCTCTGAAACAGGATCCGCTCTCTCCGCTTTTTAGCACGCATCTGGGGCTGCTGTGCAGGGAAACAGGGCAGCACGATCGGGCGATCGCACAGCACCGGCTTGCGATCGAATTGGACCCAAACCTCTGGCTCGCCCATTGGTGGCTTGCGACCGGGTATTTTGATAAGGGCCTGCTCGACGAAGCAATCTCCACAGTCGAAAAAGGAATCGAACTCTTCGGGCGTTATCCGCTGTTGCTTATGAACCTGGGCGCGTGCTATGCCTCCGCGGGCCGAACCGCCGAAGCGCGGCAACTGCTGGAGGAATTGGAAACACGAGGTCGAACGGCCTATATTCCGTCATTCGCCTTCGGGACCCTTCATCTCGCCCTCGGAGAGATAGATCAGGGTCTGGAATGGTTTGCGAGGGGCGTTGAACATCGGGATCTGATGGTGATTTGTGTGCTCAAGAGCGACCCGTTTTATGCCCCCTTGCGTTCCCACCTGGCCTTCCAGGCCCTGCTGCGGAAGATGAACCTGGCGCCCTGATCGATCGGGCGCAGCAGCGATCTTCCTTCTTGGCCACATCGTGAGTGAAAACCAGGAACGAAATATCCCGGCGCAACCTATGAATCCGCGAGCAGCTCTGCCACTGCTTGCTGCAGAAGCGGCAAATTGCGCTCTACTACAGCCCAGACGATTTCGAGATTCACGCCGAAATACTCGTGAATCATCTTCTCCCGCATCCCGGCGATCTCTCTCCAGGGGATCTCGGCACGAGTGCCTTTTGCGTGCGCTGACAGCTGCTTGACTGTCTCGCCGATGACTTCAAGTTTTCTGATCACGGCATCCTGCCCGCATCCGTTCGGCGAGGAATGCACCGCGCCCGGCCGCGGTATAACGATCGATGTCTTCGATCGCTTCGGCAATGTGGCGCAAATAAATCCGATCGTCCTTCACAGCGGCCTCGCTTCAGCCATGATCCTCTCCCGAAGATGCCGGTTCACGCTGGCGTCGGTCAGGAGGTCAACCTTCCGGGAGCTTTTTCGGATACATGCCGCCGAAAGCAGCCAATGCGCAGTCCAGCCAGGCTGCACTGAAGGCCCTGGAGCTCAATGACATGCTGGCCGAGGCTCATGCCATGATGGCCGTTCTTCGGGCCAGCGAGTATGACTGGAAAGGCGCTGAGCGCGAATTCCGCCGGGCGCTGGAGCTCGACCCCCAGTCGGAGGACGTCTGGAGCGCCTACGATTACTCTTACCTTGTGCCCATGCGGCGCCTGGATGAAGCCGTCGCCGCGTCCCGGAGGGCGCTGGAGCTGGATCCGCTGTCGCCCTTTCTGCATTTTCGTCTCGGCTACCGATATTGGCTGACGCGGCAGTGGGACCGCGCCATCGAGCAGTGCCGCAATGCGCTTGAGCTTGACCCGCATTATGCTGTGGCCAACCTCTTTCTCGGTGGTAGCTACGCCCTCATAGGGAAGTTAGACGAGGCGATTCGATCCATGGAAACGTACGCACAGCTTATGGGACGCAGCCCGATGGCCTTGGGATGGCTCGGTTCTGTCTACGTATCCCTAGGGCGGATAGGCGAAGCCCGGAAACTTCTCGAAGAATTGCAGGAACTCGCTCCCCGTTATGCGCCGCGCAACGGGAATTTTGTTCTCGTTACGTATTGCGTCCGATCAGATTTTACGGCAGCCAGCGCAGTGAATTCACATGGAAATGTAAGTTTTTCGATTTAAGGGCGACGAGGATTGGTTCCTGCAGATTGAGGGAGTTGGAAATTGAATCAGCAGCAGCCGGACAAGCCTGGAAGGCGCGGTAAGAGACAGGCATTGCCCTCTGGACAGGGATGGTTTCAATCTGGCGCGGTGTCTGGGTCAAGCCGCCTTCAAGCCGACCGCCCGGACGAGCTTGTCAAGAGCAGTTACGATGGCCCGATAGAGTTTATCGAGATGCGCGATTTTCGGAATGGACAGCTGTGAATCTCCCGGGAAAGGCGCAAGCAGTCCCGCTGTGAGAGGCGCATAGATCTTCTCGAACAGTTTGAGGAAAACGACGCACAGGCGATAACCCTTGGGAAGCAGCTGATATCTCCGGGATCGGGGCACTTTCTGGACCAATCCCTTGCCGCGAAGTTTCGCCAGGTCGTAGCGGAGGGAGCTGAGTTTGTACTCATCTACGGAGTAGCCCAAGGCTTCGGCAACTGCCAGGTGAATCTGCTTGGTCTTGAAGCTATCTCCAGTGGCGAGGTGGCAGAAGCGAACCAAGGCCTGCATGACGGCGAGTTGTCTTGGGTTGTCAAGCTTCAGGCCGGGGATTCGTTTTCCAGATGAAGTAATGCTGGGCTCGCTGAGACGACGGAGTTGCCCGCGGTCGACGAAGGTTTCCAGGATGTCCTGTTGGACATCCAGATACCTTTCGGTGATCTGATGCAGGGTTTTGCGGGCCTTGGGCAGGTTTTCGACCGACTTGCCGACGCCGAGATCGGGGAGATGATAGGAAGTCGCTTCGGTGCGCAGCAGCAGGTGGTCACGAACGTATTGTTTGACGGAGTCCTTCTTGTAATCGGTCCGGATGACGGGATTGCCCAGGTGCAGATCCTGAATCGTGGTTTGAAGCGTATCGCCGAAGCGTTTTGTCACGCGGCGGCCGAAAATGACCCTGATTGTATCCGGTTGTCCGATCGTGCGGTTGGCATCGAGCAACCGATTGGAGAGCGCATCTAATGCGGCACGGCGGCGGAAAACTATATTGTCCGAATACTCTACCTGGGAAAGGAACAGGCGGTGTTGGCAGGCGGCGCTGGCGCGCTCCTTGGCTGTGAAAAAGGGAACCAGGAAAGTGAGCCATTTCTGTCCGCACGTGATCAGATCATAAGGCAAAAGGCCATCTGCCAACTGCTGCAGCCTCTTGGGATTGCTGCAGCGGACGAAGGCGTTAGCGCATTGGCGGAAGCGGATGCCTTCTTCGCGCATGCGGTTGGCGAGCCAGAAATGCTGGTTGATGTAGATGCGGGCCGCGAACGGGAAGTACGGGCAAACGCGGACGAACATACGCCCGAAGTTGCTGTCGTTCAGATAGAAGTTGAACTGATTGACCCAACGGCGTTTGAACTCGAGGTGACAGGGGCCGTTCTTCTTGCCAATGCTGACGAGGATGCGAGCCGGCTCCCGCGCCTTAATGATGCCGACGACCTGGTCCGGGAGCGGATCTGTGAAGTAGGTTTCCATGAAGTCGTCGCGCCGGCCGTCAGGGTCGTCCAGAATGGGAGCGTTCCAGCGTTGAGAACGATTCGTAACCCAGTTCTGGTATTGGTCGGCGATGTCGCGGAGAAGATCCCGGCTGACCTGTTCGGTTTGACGAAACTCTCTGAAGAAGTACACAGCCCGGACGGGTTCCTGGAAGGTTTGGATGGCGGCGTTGATCAGGATGCGATCGAAGCAACGATAATGGAAATTGATGTTATGCTTATGGTGTTGCAAGAAGGCGTTCATGAGATCCTCCAGTCTGGTTGTTAGCCTGCTGCCAGGATATATTATGAACGCCTTCGCCGTTTCACAGGAATGAGGTCATGGAGACAGAGCGGCCGGCGGCAAAAACCTTTCGAGACCTGCTGGTGTGGCGCAAAGCTCACGAATTTGTGCTTGAGCTGTATCGATTTACGTCGGCATTTCCCCGGAGCGAGACCTACGGTCTGGCGTTGCAAATGCGGCGGGCGGGAGTGTCGATCCCGGCCAACATTGCGGAGGGATTCACGAGGCGCGGAAAAACTGACAAGGCTCGCTTCATGAACATCGCCGAGGGTTCTCTCGAGGAAAGTCGCTACTATCTGATTTTGGCGCAGGACTTGGGCTATGGTCAGACCGAGGCGCTGATGAACTTATTGCAGGAAGTCAGTCGCCTGCTAAACGCCTACGAGAGAGCCATTCTGGCTTCTGGCTCCTGACTTCTGGCTTCTCATATCCCGCCGTTTTTTTGGCGGGATATCAAGGGCGCAGCCCTTGGC
>JBEKIX010000195.1:0-3949 GCA_050011535.1 Acidobacteriota bacterium | reverse complement strand
CAGTAGTGTCCGGTTAAAAGGTGAACATTTGCAATTGTTTAGCGACATCGGGTGCCTCGGGTTTCAGAGCGGTTTGCGTAAGCACTTGAATCAAGGGGATTTTCTCGAACAGGGAGACGCTCAGAATTTGCAGCATGGCATGGAGTTCCAAGTCCAGTCCCAGGCGCTTGCGCACGAGGGCCACCAGCACATAGACGGCGATGGCCGTCCAGATTTGCGCCTTCACGGCGTTCTCGGAGAGTCCGTAGAACGCTTTGATGCGCAGGTGTTGCTTGATCCATTTGAAGAACAGCTCGACTTGCCAGCGGCACTTGTACAGTTGCGGAATGGTGAGCGTGGGCAAAGAAAAGTTGTTGGTGAGAAAAATCAGCTGGCGATCGGTCTCCCGATCGCAGTAGCGAATGCGGCGCAAATTCTCGGGATAGCCGTGCAGCGGATAGAAACTCACCAAGCGGATGGTTTGGTCGCAGCGCAAGCCGGTGCTTTTGTCGACGGCCTGCGAAGCCACGCAGCGAAAACGGAAATCTTTTCGCGCGCGAATGATGAAAAACGCCAGGCATTGCGTCAGGGTGTAGAGACGCGCGAAATCCAAGTATCCACGGTCGAGAAGGTAGAACGCGCCAGGTTCCGGCAGCAGTTGATCGAAAACGCCAATTTCGTGTATTTTGGCGGGTTTTATATCGATTCCCACGGGAATGCTGCCGCGCAGATCGAGCAGCGTGTGCATCTTGACAGCAGCGTTCAACCGCCGGTAGTGTGCCCAAGGAAACAACGAGAGACACAAATCGATGGTCGTGCAGTCCAATGCATAGGCGGTTTCTTCCAACTCCACACCCAACGGATCGCCCGCGTACAACGGCCGCGTCGTGGCAATCAACACGCGAGCGAGATCGGCGAAGATGCGCCAGTCGCGCGTCTCGTTGGCATCGCCCAGCGTGCTGCGCGAGATGTGGCCGCGAATTCCCAAGTGATACAGCTTTCCACCAAGAGCCCGCAGGCACGTTTCGATGTCGCGCAGACTCTCGCGGTAAGTGAGTTGCGCGAAGGCCATCGAGAGAAACTGGTCCCAGCAAGAAAAACTCCGGACGCGATACTGGCCTCGGTAACGCGCCACGCAGCCAAAGGATGGAGAATCGGGCCGTCCCAATTCAAATCGAAAACGCGTGTTGTCGCTGCTAAATTCATATGCGCCAATAGCTTCTCAAAGATCTCAAAATGCTCAACCGGACACTACTGATCATTTATCAGTCAGAAGGGGACATTTGGCTCCCGAATCATCGGTCTGCGGCCCGGAGCAGGATCACACCGGTTATCTCACGGTTGCTTGCAGGCAGCAATTTTCTTCACTTCGGAATTTCGCAAGGAGCAGTAAAACTCTGTAAATGCCAAGCCGGGCAAAACCACCTGCTCGTGACAGGGTTTTCCTTCTTTACTGACAACTGATTACTTAAAACTGTCCACTACACCACCGGCTCTGCCCAATTTTCCAGCGTTTCCTTCACCTTGTGCAGGAACTGGTGCGCGATAGCCCCGTCCACCACGCGGTGGTCGTAGCTCAGCGTCACGTAGCACATCGAGCGTATGGCGATCGAATCATTGATCACCACCGGCCGCTTTTCGATCGCCCCCAGCCCCAGGATGCCCACGTTGGGCTGGCTGATCACCGGCAGGCCGAAGAGCCCCCCGAACACGCCTGGATTCGTGATGGAGAAAGTTCCCTCCTGCACCTCTTCGGGCTTCAGCTTCTTCGAGCGCGCGCGCTCGGCCAGATCATTCAGGTTGCGTTGAATTCCCAGCAGGTTCTTCTCGTCCGCGTTCTTCACCACCGGCACGATCAGGCCCCAGTCCAGCGCCACGGCGATGCCGATGTTGATCTCCTTGTGCAGCACCACGTTGGTGCCGTCCAGCGAAGCGTTCACGATGGGATAGGCGCGCAGCCCCGCCACCGCCGCCTTCACAAAAAACGGCATGAACGTCAGCTTCGTTTCGTAGCGCTTCTCAAACTCTTCCTTGGACTTTGCGCGGATCGCCGCAATCTTGCTCATGTCAATCTCGTCGACGGAATATACGTGCGCGGAAACGTGCTTCGACGCCACCATGTGTTCGGCGATCTTCTGCCGCATTACGCTCAGCGGGTGCACTTCGTAATTCCCAAAATAAATGCGTTCCCGCGGCACTCCTACTTGCAGCGCCGGAATGAACTGGTTGCCATGTGCCGCCGCTGCCCCAGGGTGCGCCACGGCTGCCGGAGACGGCGGAGGTATGGGCCGTGCCGCAGCCGCTGGAGCCGCTGCCGGAGCGCTCGCCGGCGCCGCGCCGGACGATGCCGCGATCGCCACTTCGATATCCTGCTTGGTGATGCGGCCGCCCGCCCCGCTGCCTTCGAGGGTGGAAAGATCCACGCCATGTTCCTTCGCCATGCGGCGAACCAACGGCGAGGAATGAATGCGTTCCGCCGAAGCCGCTGGCGTTGCTTGCGAAGCAGGAACCGACGGTGCAGCCGCCGGAGCTGGTGCAGGTGCTGCGGGCTTTGCTGTCGCAGGCACAGGTGCCAGTGCTGTCGGCACGGGCTTCGCCGCTGGTGCCGCCGCTGCAGGAGCTGGCACGGGTGCCGGAGCCGATGCCGCGGCCGACCCCGCTCCATCGATCACCGCCACAATCGTCTGGATCGGCACGGTCTGCCCTTCGGGAACTTTGATCTCTTTCAGCACTCCCGCCGAGGGGGAGGGGATTTCGGCATCCACCTTGTCGGTGGATATTTCAAACAGCGGCTCGTCCCGCTCGACCTTGTCGCCAGGTTTCTTCAGCCACTTGGTGATGGTCCCTTCAAAGATGCTCTCGCCCATCTGGGGCATGACCACATCGACTGCCATGGCGGTGATCTCCTTGCTCTCTCAAGAAAACTGCCAACCGGGACGCTTTGGGCCTGTGAACAGCCCAACCTTTCTAGTCTACAAGGAAAGCCATCGGAACAAAAACACCTGTCCTCCTCTGGAATTGAAAAGGGCAAGTGTAGCGCATGGCTCGAGGAATCGCTCTGCCCCAAAGATTAGTGCGTTGGGAGGAAGACGAGGCAGATGGGAGATGGTACGCCTTCGGTCTTGGACACTTGCGTGAGGGCGCCGGTCGCGGAGTCGATGCCAAACACCACGATGGAATTGGAATGCTGATTTTCGGCGAGCAGGAAGTGGCCCGTGGGGTCGATGGCGAAGTGGCGTGGTTCCTTGCCGCCGGTGGGGAAATCGCCCGTCTTACGCAGGGTTCCCTTTTGTGGATCCACCGCAAAGACAGCGATGGTGTCGTGGCCCCGGTTGGACGTAAAGAGCCATCTTCCACTGGGGTGAAGGGCAATTTCTGCCGCGTCGTTCCGGCCGGAAAATCCCTCCGGCAACGCGGAAATCCGCTGAAGCTGGCGATTCGTTCCCCGCGCATCGTTGGCAAAGACCGTCACGGTAGACTGCAATTCACCGAGAACATACATGAAATTCCCGTCGGGAGAGAACGCCACATGGCGTGGACCTGTGCCTGGGCTGAGGGTCGCCGAGAAGGCGTCATTCGACTTTGCAGAGCCGGCCTTTGTATCCAAGGAAGGCGCGTCACCTCGGACGAGCGTGCCCTTGGAGGAGTCGAAATTGTAGATGAAGACACGGTCGAGACCCAGGTCCGAGACGTACGCGAAACGATTGCTTGCCGAGACCCCGATCCAGTGAGCGTGCGGGCCTTCCTGGCGCTTCTTGTTGGGGCCCACGGCACCTGCGTCCGTCAGGAGCGCGGTATGCTCGCCGAGTCTTCCGTCCGCGAGGATGGGGAATACAGCGACGTTGCCCGACGTGTAGTTGGCGATAAGGACGTACTTGCCGGTTTTGTCGAAGGTTATGTAGCAAGGATCTTCGCCGAGCGCGGGAAGTTGATTCAGCAGGGTGAGCTTCCCGCTTTGCGCATCAAGAGC
>JBEKIX010000194.1:0-3502 GCA_050011535.1 Acidobacteriota bacterium | reverse complement strand
TTCAATGGTGACCGGCACATTCGCTTTGAGCAGACGGTAGACACGTCCATAGTTTTCGATTGCCGCTACTACCACGGGAAGAGGATCGGCGTGATCACGCAGATAAGCGTTCCTGTTCATGTACGCGCCATTGTCGTCGAAGATGGTGCCGCCGGAGCCGCCGTTGTCGCGGCCATCGCGGCTGGGAAGAATCACCGCCACAGCATGCTCCGCGACGAGAAACTTGCCGAATTTCTCGAGCAGGGCCCGGCGCTTTGTGATGTCCCGAAGCCTCTCCGGAGGCTGTGGCTTTTCCAGAGGGAAATCGGCAATTTTGGCGAGATCCTTGTCGTCCATGCGTGTGAACAGCGGCTTATCTACCGGATTCACCTCACGCATATCTCCCAGCAGAACGATTTTCCCTGCTAACTTACCTTTATATTTGTCGAAATCTTTCTCGTCCTTGATCTCAATCCAAATGGCTGGGCCGTTGACCGCGCCGTTCGTAGAAGGCGACCAGGGCGCGGCTTGGGCGATGAACACAGCGGTATCCGGCGACGTCATACGCACCCAGGTGTTGAGTTGCTGCCAGCCCATGCCGAACTCTCCCCAGTCTTCGAGATGGGCCTTGCTGCAACCCATCGCAGCCAACTGATCGCGTGTCCACTCGTTGGCCCGATGCAAGTTGGGTGAACCGGTAAGGCGCGGGCCAATGCCATCCGCCAAAGCGGATGCGAAGTCCATCACATGCGAATGGGCCAAGCCTTCGTCGCGAATGCGCTGGTACATGGTGTAGTCGAGATTCTCTTTCGCCGGCTGCGGCAGTTCGTACGATGGTTTGTCAGCGTCGGCAACCGCTGCTTTGTCTTTGTTTTTGTCTTTATTCCTGTCGGCGGCAGAGATGGATAGGGGCAGGACAGAACAAAGAAACAAAGCCAATCCAACTCTGAAGAGGTTGTGGAATCGCACGTATTCGGTCTCCCTTGGGAAAAGTTCTCCAGCAGAGTAGCAGATATGGACTGAACAACAATAGCTGCCACGACTGCTGGGAGTGTCGCGGGAACTGAAGCGCCGCCGGCTTATTATCGACCTTGGGCTGCGGCCTTCGCCGATGGTAGCGAAATCGCGACCGAGTCGGGTTCCGTCCAGACGGCTGTACCACTCGTCAAGTCTAGACGGTGCATAGTGATCTTGAGACTGCCGCGATCGACATCCATCATGAGGTAGTGGTAGTTCACTTTTTCCTTACCCTGGAAAGGATCGTCCTTAGCGCGATCAAACACATAAGGGTGCGCTCCGGCGCCGCCGGTCACGAAATAGATGACGCCGCCGTGCTCGTGGCGTTCGTAGTTGTGCACGTGTCCGGAGAAAACGACAATCCGGGCCCCGAGGCTCGGCTGACGCGCCTCGAGCATTTTGGCCAGTGCCTGCTCCCGCGGGCGGGCCGAGTGGCCTCCGCCGAACAGCTTGTCCGACGAACTGGTGTAGGGAGGGTGGTGAAGAACAATAAAAACGAAGTCCACATCGCCGGGAAGATGGTCCAAGTTCCGGGCGAGCCATTGTCCTTGAGGGCCGGAGGTTTGATCCTGGGAGCTGTCCAGCGTCAGCATCAGCGTGTTGGCGGCGCGGACGGAATAATAGCGGCTGTTCTTCAGGTCAGGGAAGCGCTCGAAATAATTGGCGAGCGCAACTTTTTCGTCGCCGTAGAATTCGTGGTTCCCGAGCGCGGGGTAAACCGGAGTCTTGTTCGCGCGCCACACCGCGGTTTCGTTATCCCACACCTTCCAGTCGTCCTTGTCGGAACCTTTGTAGACGAGGTCGCCTCCGAAGGAAATGAACGCAGGATGAGTCTGGGCAATCGCCTGAACCAGCGCCTGGCGCACCCGTGGATTCGCCGCTTCGGTGTCCCTGGGATCATGGAAGCGCGCATCTCCATAGGCGGCGAAGTGGAAGGGCGTGCTCACCTGCAGTTGCAGCTCTACCGGTTCGTTTTGCGATGCCGCCTGCGCGTGCGATCGTGAGTACGCCAGGCAGGCGAGAAGAATAACAATCGGCAATTTTTGGGATAGTTTCATTCAAATGATTTCTAGAACCGAGCCGTGAAAAGAACACGACGGTTTCCCGGTTAGAACCGATCTCTGAATCCGAGTTAGAAGGTTTCGAGCACCAGCTTAAGGTAGCTCCAGAAACTCTCCACGGACGATATCTGCACTCGTTCGTTGGGACTGTGCGGATCAACGATCGTCGGACCGAAAGAGACCATCTGCATGCCCGGATATTTCTCGCCAATGACGCCACACTCCAGGCCTGCGTGCATGGCGATCAGCTTTGCCGGTTCGCCGAAGAGTTTCTTGTGCACTTCCTGAAGTTTGCGCACGATGTCGCTGTTGGGCTCCGGTTTCCAGCCGGGGTATTTTCCTCGGTGCTCCACTTCGAACCCCGCCAGCCCGCATACCGTCGCAACCATGCGGGCGGCAGCCAGCATGCTCGTCTCGATCGCACTCCGCTGACTGGTAACAATCTCGAGCACATCTTCTTTGGTATTGACTGTCGCCAGATTCGTGGACGTCTGGACCAAGCCAGGAACGTCGGGGCTCATGGCCAGAACGCCATGATGCAAGCTCGCGAGCAGCGCCACGGTCTGTTTCGCGTCTGTTGCATCCAGCACCTTTCCCGGGCGTTCGGCTTTCTCGACGGTGATCTGCAGTCCGGAATCGAATCCTCCCAAATCAGCCTTGTATCCAGCCTCGGCTGTAGCGACAAGCGATTTCAGTTCGCTCTCGCGAGAGGGATCGGCTAGCACCAGGGCTGCAGCTTCGCGCTGCGCGCTTCCACCATTAACCTCGGCGATTTCGATCGGAAGGTGATCAACCAAACTCTGAAGAGTCCCACCCATGATTCGCAGGGCATTGCCGCGGCCTTGATGGATATCGACACCGGAATGGCCGCCTTTCAGGCCAGACACTTTGATGCGCCAGGCTGATCCTGCGCCAGCGGGATGAAGCCGGACTTTACGTCGAGCAGTCGTCTTGACGCCGCCTGAACAACCGATGCAGAGGGTGCCTTTCTCTTCATTGTCAAGGTTGAGAAAATATTTGGATTTCAGCAAGCCACCCGGGAATTCCGCAGCGCCGGTGAGTCCGGTCTCCTCGTCAATGGTGAAAACGAACTCCAGCGGACCATGCGCAATGTCATTGCTCTCCATCACGGCCAGTGCGGCGGCCACGCCGACTCCGTTATCGGAACCCAGGGTCGTGCCATCTGCCATCAGCCAGTCGCCGTCTCTTACCACTTTGATCGGATCGACATCGAAGTCATGAACTGGTCCCTCGTTCTTCTCACATACCATGTCGAGGTGACCCTGTAAGAGGGCCATGGCCGCTCTCTCGCGTCCCGGCCGCGCAGGTTTCCGGATCACGAGATTGCCGACATCATCCTGCACGGATTCCAACCCCAGCTTTATGGCCAGCGTCCGGACGTACTCCCGCGCCGCGGCCTCCTTCGTAGAGGCGCGAGGAATCGC
>JBEKIX010000193.1:0-2983 GCA_050011535.1 Acidobacteriota bacterium | reverse complement strand
CGCACGGCGAAACTCCATGCTCAACCGATCCTGAAAATGGCTGATCCCGGGCAACGATTCCAACAACGCAGCGCTAGCCCCGTGGCGAATCTGCATCATACGGTTCTGCTCCTCGACAAGCTGCCTCCGGAGCTTGTGGATCGTCAGTTGTCGGTCCATGAAGTAGCCGGCTGAAAGGAGGGACAACGCGCAGAAGCCGAAGAACGTTTTACGCAAGGTCGGGCCACTCACGATAATGGGGTCGGAAAAGGCTGTCGGGTACATCAGCAATGCCATACCCGCGGCCAATATCACAATGACCGTGATAGCCAGCAACCACAGGTGCAGTTCGCGGCGGTCCAGCGTCGTCGGATCAATTCGGTCGAAAACGCGCATGACTCATCTCCTTCTGCGGCATTGCCCGGCCTCCACGTTGCTACGACCCTTTCAGAATCGCCGACGGGGCACCCACTACGCTACTTGTTGTGGTACATCCAGCGCCTCACGAACTTTACGGGTCAGCGAATCCCGCGTAAAGGGCTTCTGAAGAAATTGGGTGCCTTCCTTCAAAATGCCATGAGGCATGATCGCGTTGTCCGTGTAGCCGGACATATAAAGATCCTTCAACCCCGGAGGCAAAAACGCCACACGTTCGGCCAACTGCCGCCCGCTCATCGTCGGCATGACCACGTCGGTCAGCAAGAGCTGGATCGGTCCGTCGTGCCGCTCGCAGATTTGCGCGGCTTCCGTGGGATTCGAGGCCGTGATCACCTTGTACCCCTTCAATTCCAGAATCCTTCTTGCCAGGTCCCAGACTCCCTCCTCGTCCTCCACCAGCAGGATGGTTGATGTTTGAGGACGTAGTCAGCAGCGCCCCGCTTGATGTATTCGACGGCCGCCAAACCGCCCAATGTCTTGGCGACCACCACGAACGGAACATCTTTCTTGGACTTCTTCAGGATCTCCAGGGCATCCATTGCAGTCCAGGCACGCAGATTGTGGGCGGCAAGGATAATGTCGTAGTCGGCCTGCGCCAACTGCTGTTGGAGGGGCGCGAGCGAGTCCAAAACCTCAAAACTCAGGGCATAACCCACCCGCTTCAGGAGCGCCACCATCAGTTCCACGTCCTGACGGTTGTCCTCGAGAATCAGCGCCCGCAGCGACCGCGCGGAGGGAAGCGGTTTGTCGGCTTGGGTTTTTTCGTAGTTCCCTCGCCCTATCTTGGCCGAAAAGCGCTCACCGGCGGGGGCTCGTTCACCACCAGCCAGTAGAGCCCCAGTTGCTTTACTACATTGCGGAAATGGTCGAAATCCACCGGCTTCTGAATGTCGCCGGTAGCTCCCCGGTGATAGCCATTCCGTCGGAAGGGACCCCAACGCTGCGACATGGATGCATCCGCGCATGGGTCTGGCACAGACAGTCCCCTGATCGGCGGTTTCTGTACGCGCCTTGACAATGCGGCAGCGATATCGGAGCTGCAATTCCAAATGCATTGACCGTGGCAGCGATTCAGGCCGTAGCCCTAGGGCGCATGGACGTTTTGCGCAGGAGAGACGAATTGGCCAGCCCGCGTTTCCTCCTTCGTGAAAGAGGCCTCGATCCCTGCCATCCTTTCCTCGATGCGCGCGAGAGAACTTGCCAACGTCGCGTCCTCTTTCTCCTGACGAAATATCGGGTTGTTCACCCACCAATCCATCCCCATCTCCTTGGCTTTGTCGACCGAGCAGATAACCAGGCGGATCTGAATAGACAGGAGTTCGATATCGACCAGCTTCACTCGAATATCGCCAGCGATGACGATCCCTTTGTCCAAAACCCGCTCCAACACGTCGGCCAAAGTTGAACTTTCCACCGCGTGTGACATGCTGCGTTGCTGCACCATACGCTCTCCTTTTACAGAAGCTTTCCCAGCGGGCCCAGATCCAGGTTAAGATCTTCTGCTTCGAGGCCGAATTCTTCTCGAAGCCGCTCAATTTCCTGGCCTTGTCTCATCAGCGTCAAGCCGAGCCTTTCAATCTGCTGGGCGCTCAGGGAGTCGGCCTCGATGCGGCGAATGGCTTGGCGCTCCAATAACTCGTGCAGGAGCTTGACCAGAGTCAGCACGAGTTGTCCGAGCCCGTTCTTGGCGTTGTTCGCATCGAGATTCAACCGGGCCCTCTGCCCATCCAGATCCCTGGCTGGTCGTGGCCGAGGTAAGGGGTCTGCTTCCATCGCCCGGGCGAAGTCACTGAGGGCTTCCGACTCGACCCGCGCCAGCTCAGCGGAATCCATGGGCCATCTCCATGTCGATCCCCGGGCCGGCGCCCAATTCCACCGGCGATCGAGAAGAGCCTCGGCGCGCCGTCTCGATGGACGAGAGCATGATTCGCAATCCGAGGTAGATGAGGTCAATATCCGCGACCGAGATCGTCGCGTCCCCAGACAGCACGGCCCCCTTGTTCAGTACCCGATCAAGGACCTCGCACAGCGAGACTCGTTCGCTGTCGGCCAGGGCTAGTTCTGAAGCTGGGGCCTGCGGGTTTCTCGTGTTGCCTTCAATTGGCATAAGACGCTCGATTCCACGCCGGCGCCCTGGTAAAGGGCCTTACCCAGTTCTCCCAGCCGGCGAAGGCCTCGTATCTCCCCACCGCGATAAACCACGGTTAAGTCCTTACCCGGAAGACTCTGCTGAAACTTATTGCGCACCAAAGACTCTCTGCGATACAGGGCGGAACACAGGCCGCAATCACCGGGGGGCGTGACGAGGTTGAGAAACAGTCCGGTCACACTGATACGCAGGCGCTCGCAGGCGGCCACCAAATCCCGCGTTTCCTCAAAGGCCATATCGGTGGGAATGCTGACGGCATAAAGCGCGGTCGTGGCCGGATTGCTCAACAATTGTTTCAACCGCTTGAGATTCTTGGATACCGTCACCAGTTCCTGAGAAAACTTCGTGAGGCGAAAGATTTGTTGGTATTTCAGGAAGAGGTCGAAGAAGACCTTCAGCCACTGGTCGATGACTTCC
>JBEKIX010000192.1:0-3005 GCA_050011535.1 Acidobacteriota bacterium | reverse complement strand
GAGAAATGCGGGGTTGGCGTGCCGCCGATTCTGGCAGTCAAACCATCCGGCTAATCTTCGACGAGCCGCAAAGACTCGCACGCATCTCGCTCGTCTTCGAAGAAACCGAGACCGAGCGTACCCAAGAGTTCGTCTTGCGATGGTCTGGGGATGGTGGACGCTCGTTTCGAGAAATTGTGCGGCAGCAATGGAATTTCAGTCCTCCTAACGCAACCCGCGAGGTCGAGGAATTTCAAGTTGCACTCTCGGCTGTCACCGTTCTTGAATTGGTCATTGTGCCCGACATCAGTCGAGGAGCGGCTCGCGCCTCGCTCACGAGTCTGCGCTTATCTTAGACCGCTGCCTGCTGCCAAATTCGTCTCAGGACTGAGCAGTTTGGATCAGCGGAGCCATGCGTTCAAGCCTATCCTCATACTTAACAAGCAGATGAACCTTAACGAGCAGATGAACAGGCGAAGGCAAGCCTCTGGGGTAATGCAATATGAGCCGTATCAATAAACTGACACCCAAACTGCGCAAAGCTCCGCAACCGCCTTTGTCACACGTCGGAGCATCTGCTGAGGCAGACCGAGCCAGAAGGCCACCGCTTGTCCAACCCCCTGTTACCGACTCGGAACTGAATCCCGGTGATCGTGTCGAGGGCTTGGCTGATTTTGGAAAACCGACCGGAGAATTCGGAACAGTTGAGCAAACGAACGAAGACGATGCGCTTGTAAAGTGGGATAACGCCGGTCGAATGAGACTGCACCAACCTTGGCTCAAGAAGGTCAGCAACAAAGCTCATCCCCTTGCCAAGCCAGCAAGTGCGTAGTTGCCGAAATCAACAAGAGCAAGAGCGGCCGGGAGCGATTTGCGATGATCTCGAAGCGGGTGGAGGGGATGCGGAAGGCACCATTGCCACGGGATGTCCACTCTCTAGGTGAAACCCTCGCATGTTCTAGTTTGGGCACGCGAGGCGGGCAACCCGCTACGTGAGCGCCTTCTTCAGAAACTTGAGCGTTCGCTGCCACGCTGTCTTAGCGCATGCTGGGTCGTACACCTCGGGGCGGGCTTCGTTCATGAACGCGTGGTGCGCGTCGTAGCGATAGAGCTCGAACTCTGATTTCGAATACTTCAGCGCGGCCTCGAGGTCATTCACCTTGGCGGGTGTGCACCAGTCGTCCTTGTTCGCGAAGTGACAAATCAGGGGGATTTTAATTTTCTTCAAATCGGCGACGTCGAGAGGCGGGATGCCATAGAAGCAGGCGCCAGCGTCCATCTCCGGCACCCACACCGCTGCCAAGATGGTCAGCGCCCCACCCATGCAGAACCCGCCCACGGCTACCTTCTTCGAGGATTGTTTGAGGTACTGCACGGCGCCGCGGATGTCTTGACTGGCGGCATCGGGGAAGTTGAGGTTCGTCATCAGGTGGTTTGCTTCGTCGGCGGCCTTGGTGACCTTGCCTCGGAAGAGGTCCGGCACGAGCGCCCGATAGCCAGCTTCGGCGAGCCGATCAGCGGTCTTCTTAATCTGATCGTTGAGCCCCCACCATTCCTGGATGACGACAAAGCCGGGCCCGTTTGATCCTGCTTTGGGAGGTGCCAGATACCCAGGGCACATCTTTCCGTCCGGTCGCTTGAACTGAATCATCTCGCTCATCGGATCCCTCCACTGGATGCGGACTGCCAGACTCATACTATAACTTTGCGGCTTTTTTCGCCGGGCGATGCCGTCTCAGTGTTTTTATTTGAAGGATAGGGAACAAGCGGAGATTTGTCAGCATATCGTCGACGGTTTTGCGCAAATTGAATTCAGGCTTCCAGCCCCAGTCTTTCCGGGAACACGTATCATCGACACTCTTCGGCCAGGAGTCGGCGATTTTTTGACGCTCGTCCGGCTTGTACGTACATACGAAACCCGGCACGTGCCGCTTCACTTCGACTGCCAACTCCCCGGCGGAGAAGCTCATTGCCGCTAGGTTATATCCCAAATGTGTGCGCAGCCGAGAGCGCGGCGCTTCCATGAATTCAATGGCCGCGCGGATGGCATCGGGCATGTACATCATGGGAATAACAGTGTTCTTGGAGACAAAGCATTCGTAACGGCCCTGATGAAGTGCGCCGTGGAAAATGGCCACGGCATAATCGGTTGTGCCGCCGCCGGGAGGCGTTTTCCAGCTGATGAGGCCCGGATACCTGAGACACCGCACGTCAAGTCCATATTTCACGAAATAGTAGTTACAGAGAAGCTCTCCCGTCACCTTGGTGATGCCGTACATGGTATTGGGGTCCATGACGGTGAGCTGGTGCGTGTGAATTCGAGGCGTATGCGGCCCGAATGCCGCGATCGAACTCGGCCAGAAGACCTTGTCCATCTTGTATTGTAGGGCAAGATCCAGCACGCTCCTGAGGCTCTCGATATTGACACGCCAGGCGAGCTCAGGATTTTTCTCCCCAGCGGCGGAGAGAATGGATACGAGGTGGTAGATGGACCCAATACGGTGCTTCCGGATAATACCCTGCAGGGTTTCGCGATCGGTAACATCGGCGAGTTCGAAGAGTCCCGGACCCGCTTCCAAAGGCTTGACGTCACATGCAACGACATTCTGTTTTCCATGACGCGCCCGCAGCGCAACCACCAGTTCCGAGCCGATTTGACCGGATGATCCGGTGACGAGAATCTTTCTTTTTGCGTTTCGCATTATGAATGTCTCCTCTGGTTGTCCCTTGAGCAAAGGGATACCCGTCGATGCCGCCATCGTCGCTTCTACCCGTGACAACGACTTGGATAAAGCTAGCCTCGCGAAAAACGCTGCGACAATCGTTCAAAGCCAGCGGGTGGGAGCCTGACCAGCACGTCGATAAGCTATGGATATCTGCTGTTACCCCTGCCTCTGCTTCCACCGGCGAATTCGGACCTGAATTCAACTGAAGCCCAGGACAGGATGCGGCGCATACGGCTCCTCGAGAGAAGCAACCTCTTCCGGTGTCAGGCGGAGCGAGAGCGCTGCTACGGCGTCCTGAAG
>JBEKIX010000191.1:0-3034 GCA_050011535.1 Acidobacteriota bacterium | reverse complement strand
ACTTCTTCAGCAGCGCTTCGCCCAGTTCATGAATCACCAGCTTGGCCTCAAACTCCTGCAGCGCGCTCTTCTGCAGGGGCACTTCTTCCATCTCCAACCCCAGAGCTACCTTCCAGCGCGGATCGTACTTGCTGCGGTCGATGGCCTCGACAAAACTGACCCCTTCGTAGGCCCGCAGGAACAGGATGCTGATCGCCAGACTGGGAGGCACGGAAGTCCGCCCATTATTCGCACAGTACAGGGCGGCGAAGTCTTCATCCCGGAACAGGTGTCGCCGGTTCTGCGCCAAATAGCCGTACAGCGTTTCCCGCCCAACAAAATCGAGATAGATGTGGTCGGCGGCAAACAGCTTGTCTTGCGGTGAGCGCGTCCCCATCACGACCGTGTCTCCCGGCTCCGCCGTGCCTGCTTCTTCCCAGACGGCAGGGCCACGCCTTTCAGTTGCTTCCGTTCCGGCAAACGCACCAACAGCAGATGGGTGCGGTCCGCCACCTTCCAGGTCACTGTCTCGCCGGGTTCCAGGTCCAGCGCAGAAGCCAAAGGCAAAGGGATGTTTGCATAGACCTGCACGGTGCCGCCTTGGCGGCGGATCCCTTGCAAGCGGGTCAGGTAATGATCTTCAAGGTTTTTCATATCTATGTAATAGCATAGATATTCGAAAATGTCAAGAACCTCGGAGGGACTTTCCGGATGAGTCTCTAGAGTCCGCGAGGAATGCCAAGCGGCTTCTCCGCGGTGGATGGTCATAACGCAATCACAGAACAATGAGCTGATGTTCGAATTTCCAGGGATCAATTGTTTCATATAGAATCCGCGATAGCGCGGACGAGTGCCGCTGAATGAACTGAAAGCCGGCGAATTCCCTCTCCTGTAACCTGCCCCAGGGTGCGAGGCTGTTGCACAGGCGCGAGACCTGGCGAGCGTTCGCCTCCTGACTTCGTCGCCGCGCGCCGGAGAACCCCATACTTAGTTTTTCAACCTGAAAGACCATCCGTCGGCGGGAGTTTTCGATCCCCGTAGATAGTTTGTCTCCAGGGGGAACCAGACCGGAGAGTTCCGTGAGGCTCCTGTCAATTTTGGTTTTGAGACCGTCGATGTGTGCCTCAACGCCGCGTACGGGCCATCTTTCCATCAGCCTTTCGGTCACCACATCCCTTCCGACGTAAAGCTCTTCGAGCCGGAGACCGGAACGCGAAAGAACCTTGCGGCTCCTTGCATCCAGAAGCGTGGCACTGACTCGCGGCCAGAATAGCTGCGGCTGCAGTCCCAGCTCGGTAAAGATCACCTGGTCACGGGCGAAGCCAAATGCCTCGGCTTCCTCCATCACCGTCGCGGCGGCCGGCAGAATCAGATTCTGCATAATGATGGATGGAAACGGCTGCCCACCCTGATTTTCAGTCGCTGCGCCTCGCCCAATTCTGCCAGATCTCCCTGCCGTTGGTCCATAACCGGCTGCGCCCAAACGGCTCTCTTGCTCAGCCAAAACCGTATAGATCTTGCGTCTGTCGATGAATGTCGGCAGGCGCAAGGTCTGAGGCAGAAAATCAGGCTGCAATGGATCGACCAGGATCATCCCGCACGGCTCGAGCATCTTTGAGATCGATCGTCCCCAAGCTAACGCCAATTCCGTCCCGGGAGCATATGCGGACTCCAGCAGCCTTAGGACGTCGGACTCTGCCACACTGGCTTCGAGAGCCCGTGCTGCTTGCTTGAGCAAATCCGAGACCGCGGTCGAAATCCTGGGTTCTGAAACCGAGAGGCCGTCAAGAGCGAGATGTTGCGGGCCTTCGGGCGAGAGAAGCCCTACGCTCAGCTCAGCATGCTCGATCTTGGAATCGACCCAACCAATCGAAACCGCCGGCATTCCAATCTCCGTCAGCCAATCGGCCAGACGTGCGGCGGTAAGGGCTTTCAGCCAGCTGCACAATGGGCCGCCAAAGAGTCCTGGACGCAGTGCCGCAACGACCGCCACAGTTTGCGGGTCGCGCAGCTTTGCGATGCTGTGAAGCGCAGGCTCACCTTGCCAGAACTGATTAGCTTGCTCGATCAGTAGATTGCACAAGTGTTGCCGAGGCAAAAGTTGTGCCTGGGACGATCCCGCGCGTGATCTCAGACCAGCGGCGTCAGGCCGGCAGGAAAAGAACGCCCGGGCAGGCTGCACGCCGTCGACGTAGTCCATGAAGAGCTCTGGAAATCCTGGTAGTTCCCGGAATCTCAATGTGATATTAGTTCCGCGGCATCGAGTAGGCCGGCTTCCCTAAGGATTGATGTCAGCTTCGTTTTTTGATCTTCCTTCAGAGGCAAGAGAGGCAGGCGCGCCTCGCCTCCGAAAAAGCCCATGAGGCTCATAGCGTATTTCAGACCAGGAATGCCATAAAGAGCGGTAACCGCCTCGGCCGGCGGCGATAATCGCTTCTGCAATTCGGCTGCGCCTTTCCAGTTGCCCGAGCGGAAGGTTTCATAAAGCTCGGTCATCTGCGCGGGCAAAGCGCATGCAATTGCCACAATACCTCCACATGCGCCCTGAACCAGGCTCGGGAACAAGGTCGGGGCAGATCCAACAAGGATCTGGAATCGATCGGCGGTTCGACGCCGAACTTCCGCTTGCAGCGGAAGGCTGCCGGCGCTTTCCTTCATGCCGGCGATGTTTTCGTGCGCGCTGAGCCGTTCGATAAGAGCGGCGCTCGCGCTCATGCCGGTAAACTGGGGCGCATTATAAATCAGAATCGGGATAGGAGACTCGTCGGCAACGCTCCAGAAGTGAGCAAAGAGGGCGTCGTCGGTCATGCGCGCCCGGTAATAGCAAGGAATGCCTACGAGTGCATAATCGGCGCCGAGGTCGGCAACCTTGCGCGTGAAATCCACGGTCAGGCGAGTCGACTCCTTGCCTGCACCTACCACCATGGTCCTACTTGAGTCAACGCTGAGACGGGCCTCCCGCACCAGAAGGAGCCTTTCCTGGTCCGAGAGAAAATGTGCCTCGCCATTTGAACCCAGAACGGTCAGTCCAGCCAGAGGCGTTGCGGCCCACCGC
>JBEKIX010000190.1:0-3367 GCA_050011535.1 Acidobacteriota bacterium | reverse complement strand
AGGCCATAGTACCAGGTGATGATGTTCCAGATGATTGCCCCCAACAGGCCGAATGCCACCAGATAAGGATCGAGAAACTGCGGATGGACAATATCACGCCCGATGGTGGCGGCAACTTTGGTCTCCAAAAAGAAAGCAGCCGAAAAGTTACACGCGGCTGCGAGCAGCACGGCAGCGCGGGGTGACAAAACGTGCGTGGAGACCACCGTAGCAATGGAATTGGCAGCGTCGTGAAATCCGTTTAGAAAGTCGAATCCTAGAGCAATGACGATGACAGCAATGACGAGGATTAACTGGCTATCCATGATCCTTCCGCACGTGAGCAGGCGTAACTCCCAACCAAAATTCGGGCGTACTTATAGCAGATCCGTTGGACGGAGGGACAGCACAAAATTCAGAACCGAGGACGGGGTGCGAGTGCTGAATCAACGCAGGCGGTCACCCAGCACTCGGCACCCTCCACTCGCCACTGATTTGGCTTTGTCTGCGGCGGCAATTGTTTAGTTGCAACAAGGATGCAGTGCTTTCGGATCAACGTCGGAATTAACCGCACAGGGCCGCAGAAGCCTGAGCCTCTTCAAGGTTCTTCGAGTCTTTGAGTCTTCGAGGTTCGTCTTGCCTTTCGATCATGCAATCAGAATCTCAGAAGAATGCTAAACAGTTACTCTCGGCGAACCTTGTTTTTTCAGGCGAAAATCGACGGTAACGGATGAGAGGACCGGGATTGGCTCGCCGTTGAGCAGCGTGGGAGAGTATTTCCACTGTTTGACCGCGCGCACTGCTTCGTCCACCAGCAGCGGGTTTCCCTGCAGTACCCTCACGTCGCCTACGTTTCCCTCCTCGTCGACGTTGATCTCGAGAATGACCGTTCCTTCGACATGCGCCCGCAGAGCGAGCGACGGATACTCGGGGATGATCTTTCGAATCAGCTTGGATTCCTGGACGCGGCTCACAATCAGCTCGGGCTTGCGTTTTGACGCCGGCGGCGGGGGCGCCATAAAGCCGACAAGGTTTCCGGGAATTCCGAGGAGAATCTGACTGCCGACATTGGCCACACCTGGGGTCACCGCGGTGAATCCCGGTATCACGCCTACCACCGGCGGTTCATCATCAGGCGCGGGAATGCCTTTTGGAATGATCACAGGCACGGCCCAGGACCTTTCGATCAACAAGTCCTTGGGCACCCCAGCCGTCTGAGTGCCAGGCGGTGTAGGGGCCAGCTCTGGAATCGGCGGTGGAGGCGCGGCGACGAGAAGAGTCAGGAGCCGCACCTCCGGCAACAAGTTGAAATAGACTAGAGGCACAACGATCAGACAAAAAATCATCAGCCCATGAATAAGGATTGAGCACAGCAGTGCCAGGAAGCGTTGTCCGGTGCTCCGGCAATCCTTGTCGTGCAGAGATTCGAACATGGCTCCTCCTCTCAGAGACCGCGGCTCGAAGAATCAGGCGCAGGCCGCGCAGGTCCCAGTTATGGATTCGTTGTTGATGTCCGGCCGGACTTGTTCGCTCCTGAATAATTAGACACTCATGACAACGCGAAGTTCCGGATGAAGAAAATGGGAATCAGGAGTCAGAACAGATTTTTTTATTTTTTTGCTTGACACGATAACAAAATAGTACTAATTAGTTCGCATGCGAAGAAAAAGTCCGATTCTCACCGAACAGGAACTCGAAATCATGAAGGTGGTATGGGAATTCGGCACGGCCACCGTGCGCGATGTCTACGAGACGCTGCTGACGCGCCGCAAGATCGCCTATACGACCGTCATGACCATGATGAAAATCATGGAGGACAAGAAGTATCTCAAGCGGCAGCTCGAGGGGCGCGCCTACGTGTACGAGGGCACGCGGCCCAAGAAGCAGATGATTCGCGAGATGGTAAGCGAATTCATCAACCGCGTGTTCAACGGTTCCGCCGAACCCCTGGTCGCTCATCTCGTCGAGGAGCGCCGTCTGTCGGACAAAGAGTTGAAGCAGATCACCAAAATGGTCCGGGAAAATCAATAGGGTCACCGGACACGGCAGGCGCCACGCGCCCTGGCTGTTGCGGCGCTTGCAGCCCACACTCTGAATCTATGAGCGTACAGATGTGGTTGGAAAACCTGGCCGCCTACAGCTTGCAGGTCGCGGCATTGATTCTTGCCGGCACGGCGCTTGTTTACCTCTTTCGGCTGAAAGCCCCGAAGATCCTCCTGGTTTTCTGGCAGGCATTGCTGGCCGTGTGCTTGTTGCTTCCTGCGATTCAACCCTGGCGTCACGCGCGGCAGAGGATATCCGATGCACGATCCTCAAGCCTGCCAAGCACTCCTCTTCTCTCGCTCGTCACGGAATCAGAGGTCGTCTCACCGGGTCCTGCTCCCGATCAGTTAATGTCGATTCCCTTTCCGAAATATGAAACCGTCGCATTGATCCTTGTTGTTGGCGTCGGGTTGCGACTCCTCTGGCTCGCGCTGGGCACGATCCGCCTGCGCCGCTACCGTGACCACTCTCGCAGGCTTGCTGTTTTTCCGGATGCGATTCGCGACGTTCCCTGGCGCGTGGGCGTTTCGGCGGAGATTTTCCTGTCGACGGAGATCGACACGCCGGTCACTTTCGGCTGGCGCAAGCCGGCGGTGCTCTTTCCCGCGTCATTCACTGAAATGGGCGAGAATCTGCAGCGGCCGATTGCCTGTCACGAACTGCTGCATGTGCGGCGCCGGGACTGGCTCTATATTGTGCTGGAGGAAATCCTGCGCTCGCTGTTCTGGTTCCATCCTGCCGTGTGGTGGGCTCTGGGACGAATCCATCTCAGCCGCGAGCAGGTCGTCGATCGTGAAGTCTTGAGAGTGACAGGCCAGCGCGGCCCTTACCTCGAGTCCTTGTTATATATTGCATCCCTGCGGGGCCGGCCCGCGGCCGTGCCGGCGCCGTTGCTGTTAAAGGAACGTCACCTGGTTCAGAGGGTGGCACTTATGCTGAAGGAGTCCAAAATGACCAGATCCAGATTGATATTCAGCCTCTTTCGCAATGGGAATGTTTCCGCTCGCCGGGAGACCCCTGCCTGAGGCGCCGGCTATCGCTGCGCCAGCCGCTCCAGCCGCGGCGACGATGCCTCCCAAAGCGCAGACGCGCGAACCGGTCCGCGTAGGCAGCGGAGTTCAGGCATCCAAGCTCATAAGGAAAGTGCTTCCTGTGTACCCCGAATTGGCCAAGCGTGCCCATGTGGAGGGGAATGTCATTCTTCAGATCCTCATCGATGAAGACGGCACGGTGGCAAACGTCCAGGTGCTCCAGAGCCATCCGCTCCTTGAAACGGCAGCGATTGATGCCGTGAAGCAGTGGCGTTATTCCACGACGCTCCTGAACGGCATAGCCATCCCGGTGC
>JBEKIX010000189.1:0-3317 GCA_050011535.1 Acidobacteriota bacterium | reverse complement strand
GAAACGCGCCCAAGAGACACTTGCCGGATTTCCACCGCGGATCACAGCCGCGTACGCCGCCTTTTCCGAAAGCGGTGAGCTGGCGAGCCTCGATGTCGTGGTGCTTGGGGTGCTCCAGTTTTATTTGGCCAAAAAGCCCAAAGAATCGCTTGATGCGCTGCCAGGCTCAACTCGGCTGATTGAGGACTTGGGCTGCGACTCCCTGACGATGATGGATACGGTTTTCATGGTGGAAAGCCTGTTCGACATCAAAATCGATGATAGCGAACTCGCCCGCATCGCGACCCTCGATGATTTGCGCGACCACCTCCGCCAGCTGGTCAAGGGGAGCGCCACGCCGGCGACCTGATCGGATCGCGCCTCTCTTTAATGCCTTTCGCCATGAGAATCCGCTCGTACATGCCATTTTCCGCGCGATTGGCGGCCGTGTGACTTGGCAGTCATTGGACGGTGATTTGGCCACGTTTCTGCGCGCGCATCCCGACGGTGATTTGGCGCGACGGCCGCAACGGACGGGGATCGACAAAGATTCTGCGGCGCTTCGCGTGGATTCAAAACGAAGCACGCACCCCGACGCGCAACTGCTGGCCGGGCGAGGGAAATCCGACGGCCTGCTTGTAATGGCGGTCGAGGGCGTTGTCGAGGGGAGTGTGAATTCACAGCGCCCAAGGGCCTCTGGCCGACGAACTCGGGCACGTGGCGATTTTCAACAACTCCGACACCACGGTCCACGCGTAAAATAAATTGAAATCTCGCGGCGTAGGGCGGATTTTTCTCGGCTTATCGAAGTCGATGGCAAACGTGGTTTCGTTGCATGGTTTCTTTTGGGATTAAAAGGGCGCTAGTGGCTGCAAAGAATGACCACCGGCGCCCTTTTTGTGCGCCCTGCTATGACCCCGCGCGCAGGAGAGTCTTGGAAAAGCAGGGTGGGGCTCCCGGCCGCGGCTTGATGCTGGTGCGCGTTGAGGTAGCGTTGCCGGAGACTACCTGAAATCAGCCAGCTTTGTGAACTTCTTCCAAATCCTCCTGCTTGGAATCGTCCAAGGGACCGCCGAACTCTTGCCGGTTTCCAGTTCGGCGCATGTCATCGTTGCCGAAAAACTGCTGGGGCTCGATCCGTCGAAGCCCGAAATGACCTTCATGCTGGTAATGCTGCACACGGGGACAATGTTCGCGGTGATCGCCTATTTTTGGCATGCGTGGCGCGAGCGGTATTTCTCCAGCGCAGCGGCCTTCCAGCGCGTCGTTTTTCTGGTCGTGACCGCCACTGGTCTCACGGGTATGATAGGCCTTGCGATCAAGCATCTGATCGAGAAGGCATTTCTGGGGAAGGGCGACATTGAGGAACTATTTTCAAACCTGCCCCTCATTGGAACGGCGCTTGCGGCGGGTGGTTTGTTGATTATTTGCACCGGCAAGCCTTCGAGGCGCGATCATCTCGATCAGGAGCTCGGCTGGCGGTCGGCGTGCTGGATCGGGGCGGTGCAGGGGCTTTGTCTGCCGTTTCGTGGCTTTTCCCGGTCGGGCGCGACGATCTCGACCGGGCTGTTGCGCGGGATCAACAAGGCGCGAATGGAGGAGTTCAGTTTTGCGCTGGCGGTTGTGCTAACGCCGCCGGTGATCGGCCGGGAACTGCTGCGGCTGTTGAAGGCTCATGCCGATGCGGTCCACCCGCTGCATCTCTTGCCCTTGCTTGGGCCGGGGGTGGCCGGCATGGCGTGCAGTTTTGGGGCGGGGCTTCTGGCGCTAAAGTTTTTGTCTCGCCTGCTGGAGACAGGGCGCTGGACGTTTTTCGGTTATTATTGCTTGGTTGCTGCCGCAGGCGTTTTCGTTCTGGCCTATGCCGGCGGCTGAGCCTGCAGCGGGGCCAGGCCGGGCATCGGTCGCGTGAATTTACCGCCTTCGTCTCGGCTCGAACTGACCCACTTCCAACGGCTCAAGTAGCTGGACACACCGTAGCCGCGAGCGCCAACAGATTGGCACGTTCCGCGCCGCCTGTCGGCTTCCTGTCATCGACATCTCCAACGGCATCGTTTCCGCCCAAGCAATCCCTGCGGATCCATTTCATGGAGTCACCGATCGCTCTGTCCCGTTCCTCGGTTGAACAGATCGCCGCGCTTGCGGGTAGCGCGCGTGCAAAGGTCGTGCTTAGTCGTCGAGCATGATGCGGTCGTTGCCGCCCGCCTGCGGAGGGCAGAAGATCGAGATGACTTTCATCTCGCCCGATCCCCGTGGTGTCTAAAAACTCAAACGGATGCTCAAGCAGCGTCCCGATAATAGTAGTTAAACATGCCGCCGAGACGTTCCCTTCGGCAGATCCTGCCTTCGGCCAAGCCGACCTCGTTTCCGGGTTCGATGATCTGCCCGCCGCGCCCCTGATGGTTCCGCTCTTTGTGATAGTGGACGAGATACTCGTCCACGACATGCCGAAGGTGGTTCTCTCCAAGGAGCACCAGCCGGTCAACCGCCTCGCGCTTGAACGAACCATTGAACCGCTCCAGATGCGCGTTGCAGTTCGGCGCGCTCGGCGGCGTCCGGACCGGTCGAACTCCGGCTTCAGCCAACAAACCCCGAAAGCCCTCATGAAACACCGCATCTCGGTCCATGATCAGAAAGCGCTTTCCGACAAGAAAGCCTGAGACCGCGTCAGTCAGGTTGCGCCCAATCTGCTGCATCCACGCTGCATCGGGATGCGGCGTGATGCCGGCGCAAATCACCTTCCGAGTCGCCAACTCCATCACGAACGCCACATAGTGCGTCACCAGGCCGCCGGTCGTCCAAACCTCGACCGTCGTAAAGTCCATCGCAGCGATGCCAGCCCAATGCGCTTTCAGGAACGCGGACCAAGAGTTCCCGCGACTTCGCTTGGGCGCCGGCTCCAAACCATGCGCCTTGAGAATCTTCGCCACCGTCGCCCGGCTGACACGGTGCCCCAGGTTGCGCAGCCGATCCCGAATACTCGTGTAACCCCACCGCGGCTCGGTCCGCGCCATCTCCACAATCAACGCCCCGACCTCATTCGAGGTCGCCGGCCGTCCCTGCGTCCGGCGCGGGAAGGTCCATTTCACGGCGATCAGGCGGCGATGCCACGCCAAGATCGTCTCGGGTGTGACGATGCCGGCGACGGCCTCCAGCACTTTTCGTCCGAGCGCCTTCCCTTTCACCGCCAACAATCGCCGCTCTTCATCGGTTAGTCTGGGCCGCCGCCCATGGAGTTGGCGCTTCAGGATCTCGTTCTCTGTTCGCAAATACTCGATGATCGCCTGCTGGTGCCGGTTCAGCCAGCCAGCAAAGATTCCGAGCAGAAGGTAGATCGG
>JBEKIX010000188.1:0-7583 GCA_050011535.1 Acidobacteriota bacterium | reverse complement strand
CACCACTGTGAAACCCTCATAAGACGAGCCGATCATGCCCACCTTGCCATTCGACTCGGGAACGTTTTTCACCAGCCAGTCGATCGTGTCCCACGCGTCCTTGGTGTCGTTTGGCCCGGTGGGATTCAGCGGGCCGGTCGGCGGCGGCGTCATTACGTACTCGCCCTCCGAACCGTATTTGCCGCGCACATCCTGAAACACGCGGATGAATCCTGCCTCAACCCACACATCGTCGCCCACCGTCAGTTCCGTGCCCAGATACGGCGCCTCCACCTGCTTCATGCGCGAGGCGGCGTCATACGGCGTGCGCGTCAGCACGATCGGAGCGTGCGTCGCGCCTTTGGGGATCGCGATCACTGTATACAGCTTCACACCGTCCCGCATCGGAATCATCACCTCGCGCTTCACGTAGTCGTAGCCATTCTGTGAGGGTACGAACTTTGCTGGAATGTCTGGCGTCAACGGCGGTGTCTGTGCCGGTGCCTGGGCAAGCAGCGCAGATGCAGCGACAACAGCGAATGCAGCAGCGACGGAGCGGTGGAATCGATGCATTGGGTATGTTCCTGTGATGGGTTTTCCCGGCAAGGAGGCTCGGGGAAGTTCGGCGTTAGGGCAGGATTGCACCACAAACGACGCGTGCCCGGCAGTATATCAAGCCGCGCGCCGCAGGCCCATGACCCCGGACCGGTCTTCACGCTCAATTCCCTGCTTCGAATCCCGGTCGGCTGACCACCCAGCTTCTCAACCATCACGCTGAAGAATCGCTTCCCGCAAAGCCTGCTTCAGTGTACTCATCCAAAGTCGGGGTAGTTTCCGGTTGGGCGATAATCCTGGCCTTAAAGGCTCACTGGCGAAAATCCGTCAAAGGGAAGAGTGGCGACCGACTGCAACTCTTCTCATGAGTGCTAAGGTCTGAACCGTCAACTAGTGCTTGAATCGGCTCAGTGTTGCCCGATGGAATTGTGATGAGTGCGAGAATTGGCTTAATGTTGCCCAATTGATCGAGAATCTACTTCTTTTGGCGTGATGCAGCTAAGTCATTAAGGCCAAGGTGATCTTCGATGGTCATATCCGGGTGAAGGTTCAGCGTTTTTATCAGGAGGAAGTCGCGACGCTTCAGAAGCCGCCGGGGCCTGCCCTGCGCCCGTCCGGGGCTGTGCTACTGGGAGCCGGACGATCGGACCCACCGTTCGCGCGAGGTTTAGCGCCACGGGGGTGCTTATCCCGCCTGATTTGCATCTCCAGCGCCCAAATCACCCAAAGCATGAATGCCAACGCCAGGCTCACTGGAATGAGAAGCAGACTGAGATCGAAGTCGACCATGAGGATGCCCTCCGGTGCCACATCCAAAAGGCGCGGCAAGAGGCTGCCGGGCGCGCTTCGAAACGGAAGATTCTCCTTCACCATCGGAGACCACCGCACGTAAGGATGGAGCAGCCAACTTGTAAGGACTTTGTAAGGGGACGGAAAGAAGCGAATGCGCCGCTGGCGCGGCACCACGATGCAACAGCCAGCCAATCCCAAAACATAAAAACGGTCCCAATGATGATGTCAAGTCGCTCGTCGGGAACTCAGGCGACGGGCCATACACAACACTTGCCAACAACTCGCCCGGAACTCGCAATTCCAGCAGGAGATCCCATACGGACCGCTGCGCCGCCCGGACCTTTCTCGTCCGATCGGGAATATCCTAAAAGTCCTCTGGAGCGATTCAGATGAATACGAAAACCAGGAATCCGGTCGAAAACGGGCAGGAACTCGCGTGCGTCTCCAGGGAGTTGGACAACATAAGAGATGGGCTGAAGATGCTGGGTCTGAAGCAGTGCAGTTGCTGCCGTAAATACTTCATGTGTCCGGACGGGAAGAATTTGCTCAACGCAGGCCAACTTGTTTGCGTCAGATGCGTAAGTAGTTGGTGGGAGCAATGCTCGCCGAAGATTTCAATCGAAGAGCGCAATACTATCGAGCATCAGATTCTCCGCTGGCTCACCTCCTATTACGAGGCCAAGGTTATTCTAGCTTCGGCTGGCTGACCAAGCACGGGTGGAGAATGCGCAAGCGCCTAATATGGTTGGAGATTGGGAACGGAAGAGACTTCGTTATCCTTCCCGTTCACGGAATTGTTTTCTTCTACCGCGACGGGGACGAGTTCACGGTGTTCGACTCGAAAGCCAGAGAGCACAAATTTGAGTTGATCCATCTGGAGATAATTAACGCCAAGTAGGCGCTCTGTGCTGGAAGGGATTGCGTCGCGGTCTCGAATTCCTGGCCGATAGAAACGAAACCTGCTGATGCGGTCCCATTTGGGCTAGGGCGTCAACGGGTTTCAGACTTCGCCAATATTTATCCAGTTTCACATTGATCGACGGGTTTCTAAATCACCAGCTTGCTGCACGCCGATACGACTTTCAGGGAAGGCGCTCATTTTGGAGACTTTTGAATGACCTTCTCCAGGTGCTTTGCGCAGTCCTCGGCATTCTTCTCGAGCTGGCTTGTGCCCACGTCACTCGCTGCATAGGCAAAGAGGATCCTGGAAACGCGGGGATCGAAAAGTGCGATGCTCGCGGCCACATTTTCGTTGACGACCACTGCATTTCTGTTGTTATCCATGGCAGTGGGCTCGTCCGAGCTGAATTCCTGATGCGCAACAGTGCTGGTGATGATGTACCGGGCTTTCGCTTTGTCGTCGACCACGATCAGAGGCACATGCTCTTTCGTGAAGGCGGCTTCCAAATAGTTCTCGTATCCCCCCATGGGATCGATGTAGACGGTGGAACCACCCTGGATTTTCTGGGTTTGAGCCCAGCAAACGGCCGGAAGAACCGTAAGCAGAAGCGCAAACACTTTGCGCAGATTCATTAGGTTGCTTCCTTTCGAGTGGAGGAATCGAAGACGTCCCCGACTGCCGCACATTTGCTGAGATCTCGCATCTCAATTGTGAACCGAATGCGGCTCGGTGGAGATGGCCCAGTTGCGCCTGGAGTCTACAACTTCCATGCGATTGATTCAGCGTCGGGCCGAACGATGAAACGTCTGAGGCTTCCGCAATACTAGGCTGAAATGAGCCGAGAAAGATCAGAAGAGAGACTATGATCCGACAGGTCATGATGGTGTCGGGATAGCCCTCAATGTCTGAATGGCAAAGGAAGAGCATTTGAACTTCGCGTCGCCCGAAAATACTGATAATGATCCCGTAGAATGAAGCCCTTCCTCAGTTCCCGTCGGATGACCAGCTATCCGGTGTCGTTAGCAAGTAGAAATGTCCGCTTTTGGTAGCAAATGAAGTGTCCGGTTTCATAATTTCAGCCAGTAGCCGTCGAGGCGGTGGTAAAGTGCGAATCCCGCGTAGTATGCGGGATTTGCAAGTTAAGAGGAAAAGTCTGTTCTGTGACTTTTCCTCTTAACGTCTTTTCCACGGCCTTGATTTGTTTTTTGGTCAGCGGCGTCAACAGCTTTCCTTCTGCGCTGTAATGACCGACGCGATGTCCTGCGATCATGAGGGTCAGGGTAGTGTCCAGGTGCTGATGAACGATCACCTTGCATCCAGCCAGGGTGGGACGCCACTCGGCACGCTCGAGCTGCATGATCACGTTGTAAAAGCTCACCGTGTTATCCCGATCAACGGTGCGCTCAAACCGCTGCGTGAAGATCAGCTCCAGGTTCCTGTGCCGGCAAGAGATGAATGCCGTGCCTCGCTGCGCTGCCGGAACCGTAAAGCGGTGGTTGAACTCGGCGATGTAGTGCTCATTCAGAAACTTGTTGGCCCCGTCCAGGGTTCGGATCCCGCGCAACCGCAACTCCTGCGGCAGCCGTCCCTGCCAAGTGGAGAAGTTGCGTTCCGAGCGGCCCCTCGCCTGCGGAGAGTAGGACGGAATCATCTGCACTCCCAGTTCCTTCATGGCGCGGCCGACCTGCGTGGGACGCGCATAATCGACCTTGCCACCGCTCTTCGGCGTATACCAGAAATGGGCTCCGCGGTCCGAATAGAGCGAGCAGAACAGCCCCTTCTGTTCGATCACCGCCTGCAGCCCGGCCATCACTGTGGCGGTCGTCTCTTCCTCGGCCAGCTGCGCATAGTAGATCTCGCTGGTGGCGTCGTCCAGGATCACGATCAGATCGTGCCGACGCTCATCCTGAAACCACTGATGATCGCTGCCGTCGATGTGCAGCATCATCCCCGGCAGTGGACGCCGCTCGCGCCGCTTGCGATGCACCCCGCGCTTGGCCTTGCGCTTCACCAGACCGGCTGCCTGGAGAGCCTGCTTGACCCACGTGTAGCTCAGCCCGATCTGATGGTCCTCGCCGAGCTTCTCGTGAAAGTGCCGCACGTTCAGATCGAAGTACTTGTCCCGGTACAGGCTCAGAACCTCTTCAGCCTTCGCCTTCGGTACTCGCCGCCGGCTGGGTAACCCTCGCCGGCGGTCCAGTAATCCCTGAGGGCCTTTCTCCTCAAGCCGCTTCCGCCAGCGACGCATCTGCCGCTCGCTGATGCCCATCAACTCCGCTGCCTGCCACCACTTGATCTTCCCTGTTGTGGCTCGCAACAGCACTTCGTGTAACTTCATCGCCCGCTCCGCCGCGGTCCTCGGATAGATCTCCATGCTCTCGCGCATGGCTCCATCCTCGCCGCCCGTTATGCGGACACTTCACTTGCTAAAAACACCGGACATATTATGTGCTAACGACAACGGGCAATCCGGAAGTTACCAGTTGGGTAACAACTCGGGACTGGCCAGCCTCGTTTGGAAAGATTAATACCGACAAAATCGGCCACCGTCCTGCGATCTCGTGGCGAAGTAGAGACTAGAAAATGAGAGATCCTAGGGCGTTTCTGGGGACTGATCTACCGCTTCTTTGCTTTACTCGAAATGTGAGTCTTGAAGATCTCGAAAACGACGGCGCTCCCCCAGCAGACAAAGTTGGTCCAAACGTCCTTAACGCCTGGATGCAGGGTGATCTCCTCACCGTGAACATGCTTGGTATGGCACACCCGGAGTTCAGTTCCATGTTTCAACGCAGGGAGAGTGCGCAACGCTTTGCGGAGAACCAGGTAGCCGACTACGACCGGGAGGACGCCAATACGAGTTTTGCCTGAGTTGCGCTCTACACTCTGAACTTTCTGGATGCCTACCTGAAACACGACGCTTCTGCGAAGGCGTTTCTGGAGATGGCCTCCGCGGAAAATGGGCGCCGTCGTTACAATTTAGGTGCGGCATTTCCTGCTGCCCGTTACTATGAACAAATTACTGCCAGATGCACAAGTTGCATTGGACGGAATCGTACAGGACGGGATGCTGCTAGCGATTGGCGGGTTCGGACTGTGCGGCATCCCCGAAGCTCTGATTCTTGCCTTACGTAACACAGGTGCACGCAATCTAACGATCGCAAGCAACAACGCAGGTGTTGATGGCTGGGGGCTGGGGCTACTGCTCGAAAGCCATCAAGTGAAAAAGATGATCTCCAGTTATGTAGGCGAAAACATCGAGTTCGAACGCCAATTCCTGGCGGGAGAGCTGGAGGTCGAGTTCTGCCCACAGGGCACGCTCGCCGAACGTATGAGAGCAGGAGGCGCAGGTATTCCTGGCTTCTACACGCGGACAGGCGCCGGCACACTGGTTGCCGAAGGAAAAGAGCATAAGGAGTTCGACGGAATTACTTACCTTCTTGAAAGAGGGATCACGGCCGATGTGGCCTTGGTAAAGGCTTGGAAAGCTGACTTGCACGGCAACCTCATCTATCGCCGCACGGCCCGAAACTTCAATCCCCATGCGGCCACGTGCGGCAAGATTACTGTCGCCGAAGCTGAAATCATTGTCGAGCCGGGCGAACTCGACCCGGACGAAATCCATACGCCCGGAATTTATGTTCACCGTCTCGTGCATAATCCCAATCCGGAAAAGCGCATTGAGAAGATGACGACTCGCGAGGGATAAGCCAGTGGCATGGACTCGTCAACAGATGGCCGTGCGCGCCGCGGGGGAACTCAAGGACGGTTTTTATGTAAACCTCGGGATCGGAATTCCCACTCTGGTTGCGAACTACATTCCCTCGGGAATAACCGTAACCCTGCAGTCAGAAAACGGCCTGCTGGGCATGGGACCGTTTCCCCGCGCATCGGAGGTTGACGCCGATCTGATCAACGCGGGAAAGGAGACCGTGACCTATGTTCCAGGTGCGGCCACGTTCTCAAGCGCCGACTCGTTTGCCATGATTCGCGGCGGACACATTGACCTTGCAATTCTGGGCGCAATGCAAGTGTCAGAGCGCGGCGACCTGGCAAATTGGATGATTCCAGGCAAGCGCGTGAAAGGTATGGGCGGCGCAATGGACCTTGTCTCCGGCGTGCGACGTGTGATTGTTCTCATGGAACATAACACTCCGGATGGTAGTGCCAAGCTGCTGCGCAACTGCACATTGCCTTTGACTGGAACTGGCGTTGTCCATCGCGTCATTACCGATCTTTGCGTGCTCGATGTCACGCCTTCAGGTTTTGAAGTCGTCGAGCTTGCCGCCGGTGCTACTCGTAAAGAGGTTGAACAGCGAACCGAGGCGTTCGTACGCTTCAAGGACGCAGCTGCCTAGTTCGTGCTTCCCTTCCCCCAAACGGGCTTCCGCTTTTCAAGGAACGCGGTGATCCCTTCGCGAAAATCCCCCGTTTCCCGAGAGAGAGCGTTGGCCTCCAGTGCTGCAGCGACCGCGGCATCGAGCCACCAGAGCCAGGGATGGCTCTGCAACGAGAGCAGGCCACGCAGGTGGTCGGCGCGACTCTTCCGATGCTTACTGGCCGCAGCGAAGGCGTGTACGCCGAAGAAGAGACCGCGCGTCTGACCGGCACCTTCGAGCGGCTCTTCCGGTCGCTTGCCGACGCCCGCCCCGAGTTTCTGACGCGCGAGACCGACTCTACCAAGCTGCCCGCCACCTACGAATTTCCGCGCGAGTTCCGCAAGATTCGTCCCGCCGTGGTGCAGTTTCTGGTGGATTTGTGCCGGCCCAGCCAGTTGAGCGTGGGGCCGATTTTGCGCGGATTCTACTTCACCGGCGTGCGGCCCATCATCATCAACGAAGCCGCTCCGGTGGCCGCCGCCGCGCCGCAGTCTCAAGCCGGTTACGGGACGGCCGCCGGCGCAACGGGCATCTTCAAGGCGGGCCCGCAGGCGCCGGCCGCGCAAGCCCCGCCGCCGCAAGTGGGCGCCACGCGCAAAGTGCCGCAGTGGCTCTTCCTCAGCCATCTGTTCACGGATGTTCTGCTCTCCGACCGCGCTGCCATGGGCGCCAGCGGATCGAGCACCAAGACCAGTTTTGCGCGGCGCGTGCTGTTCCTCGTGGCTGCCGTGCTGTGCCTGGCGCTCTCCATCCTGTTTACGGTTTCGTTCTTCAAAAACCGCGGCCTGGAAACGCGCCTGCGCACGGCGGCTCAGGGCAGCGCGGCCCCAGCCGTGGCCGGCGCCAACCTGGCGCCGGTCGATAGCCTGCGGAAACTGGAGGCGCTCCGCCAGTCGCTCGAGACATTGCGCCAGTACCGGTTGGAAGGCGCTCCGTTGTTTTACCGCATGGGCCTGTATGTCGGGAACGACCTCTATCCC
>JBEKIX010000187.1:0-3364 GCA_050011535.1 Acidobacteriota bacterium | reverse complement strand
CTTTTTCAGTATCCTGTTCTGGACCGTTTTCATCGGCACAGCGATGGCCAAAATGAGGATAGACGGCGATATAGCCGCGATCGCCTCGGGCGTCTCGCTTTTGTGCCTGAGCCGCGCCGCCGACCGTACGCCGCACCGCGCGATTGCACCATTGTGGTATTTCATCGGCACCGCTGGCTCGCTGGGCGGTTTTTTCGATCTTGTGAAAGGCTCGTCGCTGGAACTGAGCTACCTGGGCCTGAACGCCTACGTGATTTACCTCAGCATACTGCTGGCGAGCCGCATCGTCCTGCTGGTCAGCGTTCTTGGTCTTATGGGCTGGCTGGGATGGTACACTGACCAGTATCTCGCCGATGTCATGGGCTGGCCCATCGCGCTGATCGTCCTCGGCTTCATCATGATCGGGTTGAGCGCCTACGCCGTTAAGCTGGGGCGCGCGATCAAGACCGCAGAATCATGATTAGAGAGCCGAATGCGGCCTTACATATTGGTAATCCCTTTCGTAAGTTAGTATTTGCGAGGTTCGGTTGGTTTTCTGAGTTGTGATCAGTTTCATTCTCTCGTCGCAGTTTTTCGGCTTCAAAAATCAAAATCGCGGTTTAGACACGTTAATAGCGGGAATTTCAGCTAATTGGTCAGGAGGTTCCCATGTCTCCGCTTACGACGTTTCTGAGCGGGCTGAGGCTTTGGGGTCATCAGCTCGGCAACTATCATTTCGTCCTCCTCTGCGCGAGTCGTTCTCGCATCTACACTGCCGCGCTTCACTCCGGGCTGGGTCCAAATAAGGCACACGAAATGCGAAACCGCGAGTCGATCTGATTTTTGCGTGCGAACAGGCTCTCGTCCTTTGATCTCGATAGTGCGTGTGATCTCGATAGTGCGTGGGAGCAACGGTAGAATGGTGCCGTGTAGAACTGTCTGATTCCGACGGCGTCAATTGTCACCAGGCCGATTGGCGCGACCGGACACATCGTTAAATCACTGCTGCGAGGACTGCGATTTATCTTCGGCAGCCGCTCGCTAATTTCGCGTGGGATCCGGAATTCGTTGTATAGGTTTTTGGCGTGATTTTTGCGTCTCAACTATTAGAAGAACTTACGAGTGAGCGAAGGCGCCGCATCAGCAGCGACGCGTCTCTAGTGACGGGGCTCATTCCATGACGACTCCCCAGACCACCTCTTTTCCTGCGATCAGGACCCCGTGCCCATCCATCCCCCTGGCCGCTGGAGTGTCCTCCCGACGATTGGCCAAATAACTCCGCGAGCGCTTTGGAGGCATGAGGGCAATGTCTGAAAAGTCTATTCCAATTAAAAAGCTGCGCCATCGGCTCACTGTTCAGGACGCCTCATTCATTTACGGCGAGTCACGCAACGGGCCACTGCATATCGGCTCGTTCTCGTTCTTCGAGGACGAGATCACGTATCCGGAGTTGATTCGGCATTTCGCGAGCAAGCTGCATCTGCTTCCGCGTTACCGTCAGCGCCTGGTCCCGGTACCTTTCAATCTTAATCACGCGACGTTCGAGGACGCCCCCGATTTCACGATCGAGAATCACATCAAGTTTCATCAATTGCCGCCGGATACTTCCGAAGCGCAGCTAATCGAGGCAGCCCTGGCGATCTTCCGCAAACCGCTGGATCGCCACCGGCCACTGTGGGAGGCGCACCTGTTCAACGGCTTCAAGGGCAATCGCTCCGTCATCATGTGGCCGGTCCACCATTGCCTGGTCGATGGCGTGTCAGGAATGGAGCTGTTGAACGTGGTCATGGATTTCCGGCCGGACCCACCGGCGACAGAATCGGAGCCATGGTCTCCAAAACCTCTTCCGGGGCTGCTGCGACAGGTGATCGGCGCCGCGCTCGACCGCGGGCAGGAACAGGTCGATTCGATACGCGGCCTGAGTCGAGTGGCTTCGAACTTTCGGTCGTTAGTCAAGGACCTCGGATCGGATGCCGGCACGCTCGCCAGGTTGGCCCGGCAGATGATGCGCCCGATCGCGGCTACGCCATGGAACGCCGGCCTGGTAAGCCAGGAGCGGACGCTGGCCTGGCTGCGTACGTCGTTTGCAGATGTCCGGGCGATTCGCGCCGCCTTCGGCGGTACCATCAACGATGTCGTGCTGACGATGCTCAGCGAGGGAGCCGCCCGCTACCTCCGCTATCATGGCGGGCAGCCCGGCGCTCCGTTCCGAATCGGATGCCCGGTCAATGTGAGACGTGAGGACGAAAGCGGGTCGCTGGGGAATCGAGTTTCGATGATGCTCCCCGAACTGCCCGCAGAACCGATGGATCCGGTGGCCAGGCTGAAACTCGTCGCTGCGGAGACCCAAAGGATCAAGGAAGCCGGGGAACCGCAGGCGCTCGAAAGATTGATGAGTAATGGCGGGAGCATCTCGCCGGCACTTGTCGCGGTGCTCGCCGGAATTGCGACCGCGGCCATGGACACCGCAGTGTCGCTGCAGCGAATCTTCCCATCCTGGGCCAGACGCGTGGCGCAGCCGCTGGGAATAAACTTCGTCGCCACCAATGTTCCCGGCTCACAGGTGCCGCTCTATCTCGCCGGCCATCGGATGGTCGACTACGTCGGCATGCTTCCGCTCGGCGGCAATCTCGGATTCGGCGTGACGATCGTCAGCTATAACCAGGCTCTCTATTTCACGATGATGGCTGCGACCAATTTGATGCCCGATCCCGACCGGATGAAGTCGCTGGTGGAGGACGTCTTCGAGGAACTCAAGCGGGCCGCCGTTGCCAAGAGCGTGCCTGCCGCGGTGCAGACGCCTCGTGTGCAGATACCGATATACACGGGCACGCTGCCCCCGCGCGTCAATGACTCTCCACATCCGGGGGTCGCCGCATTGAGAGCTCACTGATCGGCGCCGCGTTCGCGGGAGGTCGGGGGTTGCTCGACGCAATGACAGGGAGTCGCGTCAAAGTATCAAGCGTCAGAGATTGAGACTGTTAGGAGCCAGCCATGAAGCAGTTTAGCGTCGGTCATCGCTGCAACTTTTGTGGGCAGGAAATAGTGTCTCTGCTGCCCGACTCACCCGCAGAGGGGTTCGGCATGCTTTTCCAGAATGCCGCCCTGTTCGACTCCATGACGGTGTTCCAGAATGTCGCCTTTCCCCTTGAGGAAAAAACCCGTCTTTCTCCGGCCCAGATCCGGGATCGGGTGCATGAGGCCCTCGCCCATGTGGGACTTAAGGGTATCGACAAAAAGTACCCCGATATGCTGTCAGGAGGGATGAAAAAGCGTGTGGGGCTTGCCCGGGCACTTCTCCTAAATCCCAAGATAATCCTTTTTGACGAACCGACTACCGGTTTGGACCCGATTATCTGCCGGGCAATCCACCAGTTGATCAAGG
>JBEKIX010000186.1:0-3389 GCA_050011535.1 Acidobacteriota bacterium | reverse complement strand
TAGAAGGGTTCAGTATCTTTTCTTGCAGCCGCATCGATCGATACCCCTGCGTTGGTAGCCTGCGCAGCTTGCCCTTGTTTATTCTCCACTCTAACCCAAACAGGCGAAAACCGCAACCTTGCCGCTCAGGGGTGATGTCCCAATTCGAATGTAGGGCCGCCTCTCCCGCCATGAGGCCGGGGCAAGCGCCGACCATACCTCCCATATTAGGACACTACTGCGCGATGCGGGGTCTTGAATGTTGCAAATGTCCGTGGCAAGATAAGCCGAAGAAGCCTTGCGCAAGGAGTCAGAATCCATCAAGGCGTTGGCGAAGGGTGTCACCCAATCTATAGAGAATCTGCTTCAGGGAGCGAAGGGCGCGGGTGTGACCGCAAAGAAAGTCGGGCAGGGCATCCGAACGACATACCGGAACGGAATCCGAGCGAATGAGGCTCAATTCAATTTGGCGTTCGAGTTTCGTTGCGCGGCAGGCACCAAAGGCCTTCCAGCGAGCCACGCGATATCTACCGCCATTTGCGATCGACATCATTCGGTACCTTCTCGCCGAATGGGAATATCTGCCTGAAGGCTGGTCCCCAAGGAATCCCCGCAGCATGGGGTGGAACGATCAAAGCGTTGCAGACGCCCAAGAAAAGCATTGGCCGGTTCTGGTAGGTAACCTCGAAGGGACGGGTCCGCTTGGAGTTTCGCACTTCCCTTGGATCCTGACGCGTGAGGACGCGGCGTCACACAACGCCATGATGTCCTACGGTTATGTACTGGCGCGAGTCGCGAGAAAGAAAAACAACCTGTCCATCCTGGACTGGGGCAGCAGCGCCGGGCACTATTACCTCTACAGCAAGGCTCTGCTGCCGGAGGTTAGAATCGAATACCACTGTCACGACGTTCCGCTCCTGTGCGGGCTTGGCAGAAAGCTGTTGCCGGAAGTTCAATTCCACGAGGACCCAGCCGCTCTACTCAACCGGCAGTATGACCTTGTGGTGAGCAGCAGTTCATTGCACTACTTCGAGGATTGGCGGGAGATGACCCGCAAGCTCGCTGCCACGGCAGGTGAATTTCTTTACGTGGCGAGGTTGCAGACGGTCAGCCGCGTGCAATCCTTCGTGGTCGTGCAGCGGCCATATCACAGCGGCTATCACACCGAATTTCTCAGTTGGTTTCTGAATCGTCAGGAGTTCGTGACCTGTGTCGAGGAGTCAGGGCTTAAGCTGGTGAGAGAGTTTATTTTTGCGGAGGAATGGCGCGTGAGGGGAGCCCCCGAAAAGGGAGCGTGCCGCGGTTTCCTGTTTCGAAGACGATCATCCGGGGAGAAGAGCCTTGACTGACGCGCCAGCATTCAGCATCATCACGCCAGTCTTCAACGCAGGAGTTTACCTGGTTCGTACGGTCGAATCCGCCTTGAGGCAAACCTATTCTGACTTCGAGTTAATCCTCGTCGACGATGGCTCTACGGACGATGCGATCGATGGCGTCCTGCGTCTGCGCGATCCTCGGATTCGGGTTCTCAAGCAAGCGAACCAAGGCGCGCCCTCGGCATGCAACTCCGGGCTGAACGCCTCGCGCGGTGCTTATGTTGCGCTCCTCGATCAGGACGATTTGTGGTCGGCTGAAAAACTGGCCCGACACCTCGAAACCTTTCATCGCCATCCCGAGGTTGATCTCACTTTTACCTGGACTGCGTACATTGGGGAAGTGGATCAGGACTTGGGGTTGCCGGTGCGCCGGTGGAGCGGACAAATCACTTTCGACGAATTGCTGGTGGACAATGTCATCGGAGCCACTTCTTCGGCCGTTATTCGGCGGGCGGCGATTGAAAAGGCAGGCGGTTTCGATCCGCGCCTACTGCTCATCTATGATCTCGACCTGTTTCTGCGCATTCTGCGCTTGCGACCGGCCAACGCGCTGGCCATTCCTGAAGTGCTGACCTTCTACCGTCGTCATTCCCTTCAAATGTCCCAGGATTGGCGCGCTCTTCGCATGGACTGGAAGGCGCTGCTGGGGAAGTTCTGTTCTATGTCCCCCAAGGACACCGCGCATCTGAGGCTGAAGGCCGACGTGAACATGACGCGTTACTGTGCATTCCTGGCGTATGAGCGCCGCGAGTTCGACTCCGGCTGCAGATTGCTGGGCGACGGATTCCGCATGGACCCGCTGGGCTTCCTGATGGATGTTCGCAACTGGAAACTGACCACTGCGTGTCTTGCGGGCTGGGTTCTGCCAGCAGGGATTCATCGGCGGCTGGAGTCCTTGGCGGGGATTCGGACTTTCTCGGATTGAGGGAGGCGGCAAAACATGAAGAAGGATGAGGTCTTTCTCGCTCCAGAAAAACGGACCGGCGATTTTGAATTCAACGCGGAGGTCGCCGAGGTATTTGACGACATGCTGTTGCGCAGCGTTCCCTTCTATCTGGAGCAGCAGGGCATGCTGAAGTGCATTGGCAAGAGCTTTTGGATTCCAGGCACAAACGTGTACGATCTGGGTTGCTCGACGGCAACGACGCTTCTCGTGTTGTGCCGCGAGCTGCCGGAATCGGCGCGTTTCATCGGCTACGACAATTCGCTGCCGATGCTGGAGCGCGCAAGGCAGAAGATCGCCGCCAGTCATCTGAATGATCGTATCGAAGTCCGGTATGGCGAACTCAACGGGCAGCTCTCGCAAGTTCCGGTTGAAAACGCGAGTGTGGTTACCATGTGCTGGACCCTGCAGTTCATCCAACCGTTACGTAGGGATAACGTGGTTCGCTGGATCTATGACGGGCTCGCCGATGGCGGCGTGCTGATTGTCGCAGAAAAGATCCTGATGAACAGCGGGCACATGAACCGCTTCTTTGTCGATTACTACTACGAGTACAAACGGCGGCGAGGATATTCGGATACTGAAATCATGCGAAAAAGGGAAGCCTTGGAGAACGTGCTGATCCCGTACCGCCTGGAGGAAAACCTCGAGCTGTTTCGACGCAACGGGTTTGAGATTGTAGAAACGTTCTTCCAGTGGTTCAATTTCGCTGGATTCCTATGCGTTAAAAAACCGGCGCTCTTCTAGTGGGCTGTCCCTGCGCCATCGACTGAGCCATTGTTACTACCCCACATCTGTGCTCTGCGACGGTGTGGTCCGATCCGGGGAACGTCGTGCCGACGGCGGTGATTAATGATGCCCGGCGCATTCACGAAGTGGCAAGGCGTCAACAAGAGAGGGGGGCACATGCTGAGTTCACGAAGGACTTTTCTGAAAGGCACCACAGCGGGAGTGGGTGCGGCCTGGGGAGGGCTGCGAATTCTGGCGGAAGCCGGGAGCGTGGCAGGGGGCGCGAATTCGCCTGAAGGATCGCGGCGGGCCGGCCAATTCATTTATGGAACACACTTCTACCGGCCGCCGAACCCGCCTCG
>JBEKIX010000185.1:0-3389 GCA_050011535.1 Acidobacteriota bacterium | reverse complement strand
AGATCGTGCGCATGATGCGGCAGGCCGGCGCGCGCGAGGTGCATTTACGGATCTCGTGTCCGCCTACGGTTTCGCCCTGCTTCTATGGGGTGGACACGCCGACGAAGCGGGAGCTCATCGCCGCTAATAATAATGTGGAAGGCATCCGGCGGTTTGTGGAGGCGGATACGCTGGGGTACCTGTCGCTGGCTTCGCTGCGGGCGGCGGTGGGAGATAGCGAGAAGCACGAGTATTGTTACGCGTGTTACACCGGCAACTATCCGACTGAGTTAGTCAACATCGAGCAGTTGATGCATAGCTCGAAATAGCATTAGAAATGCGAACAGCGGCAAGAGCCACTCACAGTTTTTCCCTGGACCGCGAGATTCTGGCCGAAATCAAGCGCACGCGGGGCGCACTATTTCAAAGTGAACGGGTGAACCGCCTCCTGCGCCTGGCACTGGATTTGGAGAGGCGCGCGGCGCTCGAGCGGGAGTCCGCAAATTTCTATGCGTCCTCGCCAGCGGACCGGACCGAGCGGCGCGCATTCGAATCCGCCACCATTGAGTCTTTGGCGCGCCACTGATGCCCTTGCAATGAACCAGCGTCCCGCCGGGGTGGTTTCCGGAGCGAGGCGATATTTGCCTGTTTATGCTCGACAAGAAGCGGCCTGCTCTGGTCATTTCCTCCGACGCGCTGAATCGCCACGCACTGGACGTCTGCATTGTGCCGATCTCCACGGTCGAGCACAAGACCTTTCGCCTCCGGCTGTGTCTCCGGGCAGGCGAGGGCAATATACCCTCCCCGGGGCACCCTAAACCAGGCATCCCTGGACAGGATTTGAGAAGCCATGAAGCTGGCTCTGGAACTGCCGTGACGAGCCGCCGCAAACCCGCAGTCTAGATCTAGATGAGGACACTATGAAGACGCATCCTTCGCGGCGGGCGTTTCTTGGTGGACTAGCCTCGATTTCCACGCTACCCCGCCGAGCGCCTGATTTTGTCAAAAAGTCTTCTGAATGGCTGTATTTTGACTTTGTGCGTTAGGTATATACAGTACTGATAAATAGATTATGTGAGTGCGATCCAGGCAGACCCGTGGGATGCCCATTCGGCTCCCTGTCGAGACTGTACGCACTTCGCGCCATGCCTGCCGGCGTGTTGCGCTTAGCCGCCTCTTTTCTCTCTAAACATATTGACTACGCCATGTTTTGGTAGCACTATCGAGATATGGAGTCCAGCACTACTAATCAGATAACCACTCTCGGCAACCAGACCTTCTTCCTTTCCCCCCAATTCCCGCTGCAGCGCCAGTACGAAGCCCTCCGCGCCTACCTCGTCGATGAGGAACCCTCCGCCGACGTCGCCCGCCGCTTCGGTTACTCGCCCGGCTTCTTCCGCGTCCTCTGCTATCAGTTCCGCCACGACCCGCAGAAACGCGCTTCCTTCTTCCGCCTGCCACAACGTGGCCCGCAATCTTCGCCCGCCCGCGACCGCGTCCGGGATTTAGCGGTGGCCATGCGCAAACGCAATCTCTCGGTCTATGACATGCAGCGCGAACTCGCCGCCGCTGGCCACACCATCAGCATCAACTCCCTCACCGTCTTGCTCCGGGAGGAGGGCTTCTCCCGTCTTCCCCGCCGCGCCGACGATGAACGCCCGGTTACGGTGAAGCCGGAAGTCGCCGACGTCGCCGATGTGCGCCGCTTGGATTTGTCCCCCTGCTCCTTCCGTACCCCTTTAGCCGGTCTGTTCCTGTTTCTCCCCTTGCTGGATCGCATCGATCTGCCGGCGGTCGTCACCGCGGCGCGCTTGCCCAGTTCGCAGATGATCCCCGCCGCCCAGGCCGTGCGCAGTCTCCTGGCCCTGAAGCTGATCGGCGCCGAGCGCAAAAGTCACGTCATGGACTTGGTGACGGATCGGGCCATCGCGCTGTTTGCGGGAATCAACGTGGTTCCCAAACGCTCCTACCTGGCGGCCTATTCCTCCCGCATCGATCACAAGGTTTGCTTGCGCTTCATGGAGGCTTGGTTGGAACAGGTCGAGCAGGCCGGCCTGCCCCAGGGCGCCTCTTTCGACCTGGACTTTCATAGCGTGCCCGCCAATTCCGCCCAGGAACCCTTAGAAAAGCACTATGTTTCCAGCCGCAGCCGCTCGCAGAAGGGGATCCTGGTCTTCCTGGCGCGCGATGCCGAACAGCGGGTCATGCGCTATGCCAACGCCGGGGTGACCAAAGTCGAGCAGGCCGACGAGATTCTCCAGTTCGTCCGGTTCTGGAAGAAGCACCACGGCAAACCTCCGGCCGAACTGGTTTTCGACTCACAACTCACCACTTACCAGAAGCTTTCGGAGCTGAATCGGGAAGGCATCCGCTTCATCACCCTGCGCCGGCGTTCGGACAAGATGTTGCGCGAGATCTACAGCCAACCGGATTCTGCCTGGCAGCGGATCAGCTTGCCAGCGCTGACCCGCATTTATCGCAATCCCAAAGTGCTGGAGAATCGCGTGACCCTCTCCGGCTACGAGGGCGAACTCCGCCAGTTGACCGTGATGGAACTGGGACACGAGGAACCGACCGTCCTGTTGACCAACCATCGCAAACTCGGCCCAGTCGAATTGGTGACGCGCTACGCGCAACGCATGCTCATCGAAAACGGAATCTCCGAGGCCGTCCAGTTCTTCCATATCGACGCGCTCTCCTCTATGGTCGGGATGAAGGTGGATTTTGACATGCAACTGACACTCGCCGCCAGTTCGCTGTACCGCATGATGGCCCAGCGCATCGGTAGAGAGTACAGCCACTCCCAGGCCAAAACCGTCTTTCGTAATTTATTGGATCTGTCGGGCAAAGTGGAGGTTACGGCAGCCTCGGTTGTGGTCACGCTGGATAAGCGTGCGCACAACCCTTATCTGGTCGCCTCCGGCTTGGCCGATCTGCCCACACCGATGCCTTGGTTCGGCGACAAGAAGCTGATCATTCAATTTGCCTGAGTCGTGATGTCATCGTCCAACACCCCATTCCCGTTACTAAATTATTACGCGTGGAAATCGAGGCTAGACGACTCACTCGCCGAAGCGCACACGTCTCTTGCATTCGTGAACCTTTATTATGATCGCGACTGGGCGGGCGCCGAGCGTGAATTCCGCCGTGCCATTGATCTCAATCCAAATTACGCGAATGGCCACCACTGGTACGGCGAGTTTTTGTCCCTGGTCGGCCGGCATAAGGAGGCCATCGCCGAATCGCAGCCTGCGCGTGAGCTCGATCCCCTGTCCAGCATCATAAACGCTTGGGTCAGTTCGCGGTATTTCTTCGCCCGGCAGTTGGATAAAGCGATCGAGGAGGGCCGGAACGCTGCTGAAATGGACCCGAATTTCGCACCGGCTCGCCTGGTCCTCGGCCAAGCCTAC
>JBEKIX010000184.1:0-5574 GCA_050011535.1 Acidobacteriota bacterium | reverse complement strand
TCAGAACTCCTGATCTCGGGGCGATATTGAGGGCAGGGGAAGAAAATAACACGAGCCGAAAAAGGGGTTGTGGCATAGGGCAGTAGGGAGAGACACTGAGTGCGAGATGCCACAACTACAGCTTCCAATTTTTCCCGCCGATGTAACTGCAATCAACCAGCAAATTGCGGTGAGCTGTGAATCCGGGAAGGTGGTTTACGTACACGGGCTATTGCCGGTGTTTCAGCACGAGCGCGAGGATCTGGCGAGCTTCCGGCTGTTTACCAGTCAAATGATTGCGAATGGGAGCGTGCGGCACAGCGAAATCGCGCGCACGTTTGGGGTGCCGCTGGCGACAGTGAAGCGGTATGTGAAGTTGTATCGGGAAAAAGGGGCGCAAGGATTCTTTGCCCCGCGCCGGCGACGATCGGCGGTGGTGCTGACGCCGGAAGTGAAGGCCCAGGCCCAGACTCTGTTGGGGGAGGGCAGGAGCGTGCCGGAGGTAGGGAAGGCGTTAAGCATTCTGCCGGACACGTTACGGAAGGCGATTGGGGCGGGCTATCTGCATCCAGCCGGTAAAAAAAAGACTCGGTTCTAACTACTCCGGTCAGCAGCAAAAGCGAGCGGACGCAGATCGACAGCGAAGCGGAGATGGGCAATGGGGCTACGCGCCGGCTGGAGCGGGTGGCGGCCGCGATGGGGGATTTGGGGGCGGCGCCGGCGCAGTTCCAGGCCGCGCGGGATGTGCCGCAGGGCGGAGTGTTGTTGGCCTTGCCGGCGCTGTTGGCCACCGGGTTGTTGCGCTTTACGGAACAGTTCTATGCTTTACCGAAAGGCTTTTACGGCATCGACAGCATCTTTCTGTTGCTGGCGCTGATGGCCTTGGCGCGCATTGCCTCTCTGGAACAATTACGCTATGTGGCCCCAGGCGAGTGGGGCAATTTGCTGGGCTTGGACCGCATCCCGGAAGTGCGGACGCTACGGAATAAGCTGGAAATCCTATGCCGGGAAGCGGGACGGGCGGCCGGCTGGCAGGCGGCCTTAGCCCGGGAGTGGATCGCGGGGCTGTCGGGCGGCGACCTGGTGTTCTATGCCGACGGGCACGTGCGCGTCTATCACGGGGATTTGACTCCGTTGCCGCGGCATTACGTGGCCCGCGAGCGGCTATGTCTGCGGGCCACGACCGACTACTGGATCAATGCCATGGACGGCCAGCCCTTCTTCTACATCAACCAGGAAGTCGATCCGGGGCTGATTGCCACTCTGCGTCAGAACCTGGTGCCGTTTCTGCAGGAGCAGGTGGCGATCTCGCCGGAACTGCAAGCGAGGCTGGACGCCAACCCGCGGCAGCACCGGTTCACGCTGGTCTTCGACCGAGAGGGTTACAGTCCGGAGCTGTTCGCCGAGATGCAAGCGAAAGGGATTGCGGTGCTGACCTATCACAAGTATCCGGGAGAAGACTGGCCGGTCGAGGAGTTTCTCGAGCGCGGAGTGGAGTTGGTGGGGGAGGAAACGGTGTCGATGCAACTGGCGGAGCGGGGTACGCGTTTAAGCAATGGGTTGTGGGTCCGCGAAGTGCGCAAGCGGTCGGCGGGCGGGAAGCAGGCGGCCATTCTGAGCACCAATTACGTGGCCGACTACACCCGGCTGGCGGCGTCGATGTTTGCGCGCTGGTCGCAGGAAAACTTCTTTCGCTACATGCGGCAACACTACGGTTTAGACCGGCTGGTGGAGTATGGAACCGAATCGATTCCTGACACCGTACGCGTGGTCAATCCCGTTTGGCGCCAGCTCGATAGTCAGATCCGCAGCTTGAGCGGCCAACGCCAGCGCAGCTTGGCGATCTTTGGGGCCCAGAGTTTGCAAGGGGAACTATCGGAAACAGCCGTGACCAACTACCAGCAGAAGCAGGCCCAACTCCAGGAGCACATTGAACACCTGGGGCAACAAATCGAGCAACTCAAGCAGCAGCGCAAGCAAACTCCACATCATCTCAGCGTGGCGGAGTTGCCGGAAGGCGAACGCTTCCAGCGTCTCCTCCCGGAACGGAAGCAGTTCTTGGACACCATCAAACTGATCAGCTATCGTGCCGAGACCAGCATGGCATCGGTGTTGCGCGAAGTCATGACGCGCAGCGACGATACGCGCGCCCTGCTCCGCCAAATCTACAACACCGAAGCTGGGCGCTCCGCCATCTCTGCGACGAACTCAACGCCACCGAGACGATTTTTCCAGGTACGGATCTACGCCTGATTTACAAAATCGGCTCATGTTAATTTCTTCGTAGATCAGGAGTTCTGAGCCTTTATTGTCGGGGTGTCGGTCTTCTTGGAGGAACTCACCACATCCACCGCGACGTGATGCTTCTTCCCAGGTATCGAGTAAAAACGATTTGCGTTCAGGAGCAAGCATTCCGAAATAAAGTCAAAGCTGCCAGACAGCTCATCGAACTGTTGCAGGCGGAAGACCTCTGCGAATCGCTCGGTCTTGAACATCCTGCGCAGCTCTCCCTTGGAATCGAAGAAGACCTCGAACAACATCCCGTCGAGCAGTGCCTTCCTTTTGTCCTCCGCGAGGCCATTCGTTTTGGCGAGGAAGTTCTTGATGTAAGCATTCGCGCTGTTGGCGCATCCACACGCCGACTGATAAATGTTCCGCCCGATGACAAACAGCGAATCAGCTGAATACTTGCCCGCCTGCGCCACATCGAAGGAATCAATCGCGGGATTCTGCCTGGGCCAGGTGAGCGTTTTGAGGCTGGCTATAAGGCTATGCGAGCTTTTTGTTGTATCAAGCACGAAGAGGCCATCAGCGAGGGCTGCGCGCGAGTAGGAGTCAATGCGCGCACCGAGGCTGAGATTGAAATAAAACTCGCCAGATAATGACGTATGTTCCCATGAGGTTTGCTTCTGCTTGGTTATGGTGCTTAGCGTATTGCGCACCCGCTTGAACATTTCCTCGATGGATGAGTCGGGCGTATCGATGTGCCGCAGGAGAGCTTCAGTGTACGCTCCATTCTTTCCCCGGCCATCACTTGCCACTTCCCCTGGAGATGTAGCAAAAGCGATCAGCGTTCCTTTTGGAGCGTAGTCCGCGGAGCGCAGAAGAGCGATTCCAAGCTCTTTCAAAAGGATTGTTACGGCAGGCGTCGAGAATGATGATGTTCGTGGACGCCCCCGACTTCTCCATCAGCTCGATGACTTTGTTGAGTGCGAGCGAGGAATATTTCGCATCCGTTTCGTCCGAAAAATCCGTGTCAATGGCATTCAGGTAGTTGTCGCCATCGATCTGCATCCCGTGGCCGGCAAAGAAAAAGAGACCGACATCATTTCCCTTGAGGTTCTTCTTGAATGCCTTCAGCCCAAGGTCCAGCTCTTTGTTTGTACAATCAATTTTCTTGATGACGGAGAATCCGCAACGCTCAAGGCGCTCCGACAGGTCATCGGCGTCGTTTTTCGGATTCTTGAGTTTCGCACCAGCCGGGTAATTTCCGTTGCCGATCACCAGCGCGGTGAGTTTTCTATCCATCTAAATCTCTCCCTCCGCCTCATCATAAGGAAAACAAGAAAGAACCCGTCAATACTTTACGTGAAAAGTTGGGCTATCCTCAGGTTTGCTGTCACGCCGGTCGTAGAGGCGGGTAGTGGAGACGTTGGCGTGACCCAGCCAATCCTGAACTTTGGCAATATTTGCCTCGTTCGATAAAGCCGTCGCGCGCAGTGAATGCACGCACAGCCCGACGACCTCCGCATTAATACCCGTTTCCCGTCCGTATTTTCGGACGATGCTTGCGCCAGCAATCACATGGGCACGCGTGACGGTGCGCAGGGCGGAGGGCGCGCGCAATCCGGTGAAGGCAGAAAACTCCTCGACATCCCTCTTGTAAGCACGGCGGGTCTTGAGATTGGTGATGTTGGCAAGCCATTCGAGCTCAGGGGGCACATCGGCCAGGTCACTGTATTGAGCCGGAGTCAGGGAAGAAAAAGGAACCAGCTCACTTGCCATCTTTGGCTACCGCAGATTTTGGAGGGGTTTCGGCAGGTGCTTCATCAGCGATGGCCCGTTCCACAATGCCGATCGCTCTGGCGAAGAGTTTATCGGAACCAATGGATGCGCTTGTTCTATCTTTTTGACTTCCGCCAGAAGATCCTGGCACCATACCGGATCGATGTCGTGCAAGCGGCGCGGATGACGACTGTCACCAGATAGGAAAGAGCTCTTACATCAATTTCAAGCTCGGGTGAAACCACATCCCCTCGCCGGTTGTTTCTAACGCGATAAGGTATTTTATCGTTCACGATCCAGACGGACCTGAGTGCCGCCTTGCGAATGCCTGAGTCTGAAATCCGGCACACAAGTAGCGCACAGCTAACTCGAATAGTCAGTGTTCCCGCGCGGACGAGAGAGCGTCCGACTAATCGGCCGTCAATCAAACACACTTCCAATTTGAGACAACATGGTGCGTCACAAGCTCTCGCCAATGCCAAGGCTATTATCAGACATGGGCGTGATTGCCGATCGGGAAAAGTTAACGGCCGACGTCTTGGCGACATCGTGCTCGAGTTTCTGACCCAGACCGGAAAAATCACCTGTAAAGATCTGAGCATCGATACCTGCGACAGGTGACGCTGATCGCCCCAAACCACAGTAACTTTCCGACATACGTGCGCTCACGTAAAAAGGAAAGCGGAGGGTTTCACGATGGCAAAGAAGCCCGAGCATCCCCGTCTCGACAGTATGGAAGTACCGTTGTTCGAGACGCAGCTTTCACAACTGCCTGACCGCTATCTCTACGTCCCCGATTTCCTGTCCCGAGTGGAGGCGGACGATCTTTTCAATCGGCTCGCCAGTGCAACGTTCTTCATACCAGAGCACACTGGACACAATGATGATGGTTCCGGTCACGACATTGCAGTGTTCGGTCGACCGTTGGCTGCGGCAAAAGGACACATACGACCGCGCCCGATCCCAGCGCCACAATATCTGCGTGATTTGAAAGCTCGGCTAGAGGCGCACCTACAAACTCCGTTCACGGCCTTACAAATCAACAAGCACTACGACGGGCGCAGTAAAGTACATCCGCACACTGACGCATCGCCGGGCCACATCGCACAGGTCACGGGTCGGTGCAGAGCGCCGTTTCATCTTGAAAGACCGTAATTCAGGTGCTGTGGTTTTCGATGAAGTCCTCAGGCACGGTGCGCTAGTTTCAATGCTGCCGTTCAAGCAATGGGCGGTAACTCACGAAATGCCAGCGCATTACGAACCGTGCGGGCCGCGCTTTGCGCTCGTCTTCCGTTACGTGACGAAGGGTCAGCAAACCGCTCTCAAGTGCGATGCTGAGGGACGTGCCGAATGGGCAGCAGCGAACCTAAACGCGACGGGCGCTCACGCCGGAAAGTGAACCGTGCACGCCGGGTAGTGCCAAATTGCGCTCCGTCTGCCTGTGTCACAAATTGGGTCACAAAACTCTGACAAGTGTGGCCATTTGTGGTCTTTCGAGGCCTTGCCAGACTTGCTATCTCATTGAATATTATCGGAGACCAGTTAAGAAGAGTGTTTTACGAATCGGCTGCTCTACCAACTGAGCTACGT
>JBEKIX010000183.1:0-3625 GCA_050011535.1 Acidobacteriota bacterium | reverse complement strand
GTGTTGCCAGTTCTGCGTCCAGCTAGCGTCGCCAAAATCAGGAATGACTCCCGCGGGACACATAAGGTTGAGGAAGTATTGAGCGTAGTAATAAACCTCCGGGGTGTGAAACAGATCTTCCATCTGGCCGCGTGAATCGGCGTATCCAAGCAGTGAATACAGCCAGATGCCGTTATAGATTGTGGCGTCTTCGATTTCCCAGTGGCCCCAGTTGTCGTCGCCGAGCGCTTCGCGCTCTGTTTCCCAGCGCGCCGTTTGGGGGTGCGCCGGGAGAGCCCGCACAGCCCACGCTAGAGATTCCGCCCGCAGCATGGCACGATTCATGGCGCCCCACTCGGCGGTCTGCAACAGGTAATCCATGCTCTGAGCGATCCATTGCTCGCATTGAGCCGTCTCCGCGGGCGAGAACTTGCCCAGGCGATGCATGGTGTCGAAGGCACGAATGTAACGCATGATGACAAAGAAATCCGGGAGGGGAGGAACTCCGTTCGTATAGTCGGAACGTTTTTTCGCGGCCCAGTCGGGATACTGGGATCTGAAGTCGCCATATTCCAACAGGACTTTCCGGGCACGGTCTGCATAGATCTGTGTGTGGTCTCGTTCGTACAGGTACGAGTAGATGAGAGCCATCTCGATCAAATCGCCGGGAGCGCGATATCCAAAGGGACTCTCCGGATCAAAGCCGGCGCGCCAGCGCGCCACAATCTCATCGTGATGATCCCATGCATAATCGGCGGCGGAGTGGGCGTACTGAAGGTATCGATCGCGTAAGCCGGTTGCGCCTGCCTGCTGATGCGTTTCTGGTGACGGCGCAACGGCCATGATCATCATTCCCCCGGTGATAAGGAGTCCGATGATAAGCACTGCCCGCCACGTTGATTGAGTCCTTTTCATGGTCATTCACCCCTCCGCTATTTGTATTTGACCTTCAGGCTCAGCGTCATGACCAGGACGGTCAGGCCGACGCCGTTGGCCAAGATGAGCGGCAAAGAGAGTATGGTGATCCCATAAATCAGCCACAGCGCCGCGCCCAGGTTGCTCATCAGCAGAGTGATCAGCGACAGGTCGCGCGTCGAGCGTGTCCTCCATGCTTTATACAGCTGCGGCATGCCCGCGCAAGTCGAGAGCGCGCCGGCAACGAACCCGACCCATACTCTCCAATCGATGTGCAGCAGTTCATTCATGGTAATTAGCATAAGGATCATCGGGGACGCGCCACATGAATCCGGCATCAATGCGCGGTTCCCGGTCGCCGTATTGTTCCATCAAACCGATTTTGCGCCGCAACAAATCTGGGAAATTAGGGCCGTGTATGAAGGGAGTTTCGCCAATAGATGACACGGCCATGAACGTCACTGGCGATGACTGCCATAACTCGAGCAGGGCTTGAGTGTTGGCGATTTCGCGCCGAACCATTTCTGCCAGAAGATGCCGCACCTCTTCTTTCATCTGAGCCGATTCGCACTGCAAATAGGTGTGGACGCCATATATCCACGCTGCCGTATTGCGCTGGGTCTCGAACAGGCATCGCAGGGCACGGGCGCGGTGCCACTGGTCGAGGAATAGCGTGAAAGCCGGTTTGTTTCCCTTTCGCCGCGTCTCTTCGGCCTTTTGCCGCAGCAAGTCAATCGCCTGAATCAGCGGTGGCGATGAATGAGCATCGATCCGCGCGAGTGCTCGCCGGGCATAGTCGGCGGATACCAGCTCGAAGAGGACGTCCCGAGCCAGGTCGACGATATTTGGATTGTGACCGGTGCCGACCATGAACCGTTCGTAGTAGGCACGTTCAGGAGCAGGGATGGCTTCGATATCCGGCACCAGGGGCCGGACCAGAAGCCGCAGCCACACAGCGCCGAAACCTGTGTAGAGCGGCAGGGGCATGAAATGGCGTACCGACTGATCGAGGAGACGCCATGCTTCAGCAAGGTCGTCGGCATACTCGGTGCCGACGTGGTGAGCAGCGATGTCCTGCAAGGCTTGATCTGCATCCGCCGCCAGATTGAATTGGAAATATCGGAATACTTCCTGATTGAGGGAAACCGGTACATCATCGGGCGGGTTAACGCCGCCCAAATGGCAGATGTGGGTCGCTCCGACCCGTCGCATGGCGGCCAGTTTCTCCCAGGTCAGCTGCGGAAAAGGGACGCCGAGCATCGGCTCATGGTTGCCGTGAGAATTGAAAAAATGGAAGTACCAGCCCTCTCCACCCCGGCTTCGCAATTCAGCCATCGGCTCCTTTTCGCGTTCATCGAGCGTGTGGTGCCAGGCTGAACCCAGCACCGTCACATCTTCATAGTGTGGATGCCTGTAATTATTCTCCCAGCCGCGCGCGCGCAGGGAATTCACCTCAGCATCCACGCCCGCACCAAGCTGAGGCCATAGATGATCGTGTTCGCCGTAGAAGGATTCGAGGCGGGTAATCACGCGAAAAGCAGGGTTGACCTTCGCGGCAGCCTCCACGAGTAAGCGATAAAATCGCATGATATTCTCGGCGGCAGAACGGGCGATCTCATCCTGGTCCTTCCATTCGCGAATAAGGTAGGCGCCACCGTTGCGGCCGACGTACAACGATTGAGTATGCTCGAAGCCCGAGCCGCTATCGTTGCTCCACACAGACATGAAGGAAAGCTCCGGGACTTCCGCCAGCAGGTTGGAGATCAGTTCTGCATAATGACGCCGGACCAGCGGATGAGCCAGCGACAGAGCGTATCGAGGCATGAAGCTGCGGAACGGGTGATCGACCCGCGGTCCGCGCAGCTGTGGATACTTGCGGAGCAGAGTTTCGGGAACGGAGCGTGGCTCAAAGCAAACCAGGCCCGGCTCCAAACCGTAGCGGACTGCCAGGCGCGCGTTGGTTTTGAGATTGTTGAGATTGGCTTGCAGATATTCCGCCGGATATGTGCCGCGATTCAGCCGGCTTTCGACGAACTGGTCGAGACCCGGGCAATACGTATAGAAATCGCGATAGAACTCACCGGGTACGCCTTCTTCCATTGGAAAAGGCGTGGCCAGGCCATTGACCTCGATGTGCGTGAAACCAAGGCGGGCATATTCCCGCACGTAACGCTGGCGATCGAACGGTTTAATCAGGCGTGAATATTGATTGAGGAAAAGGTCGAACCCGGATCGTTGCGCGCTGAAGCTGATGGACCGCAGCCAGTGGCGAGTCTGGGCCACAGGCAGATCGATCAGATCTTCCATTACGAGCGTGCACAGCGCGTAAAGAAAACGCGTTGTCGAGGCGGTCAGAATGCCACAGCCTCGTTCGTCGAGGTCGAAGTAAATCCAATCTCCTTCTTGCGGCAGGGAGACGCCGCAGGAATCCAGATACTTGCGGATGGCATCAGTGGCAACCGATACCAGGAATCGAGCCTGCGCCGGAACCGCATCGTCTCCCGTCATGTGCTGCACCGCGCCCCGCCGCTGCAAAAACAGCTCGAATTCCTCTGCCACGGTAATCTCGACCGGCGTCGCATGGGCCGGTATTACGATCGTCCGTATGCTTTCCAACGCCTGCCGCAACCGCATTTTGGCAACTCCTTCGTAGATGGTGCTTCTCAAGATCTTGTGGCGCCCTACGTGGCGAGCCGATCCGAGCCGCGAGCGCCCAGAAGCGGACGGGCTC
>JBEKIX010000182.1:0-3656 GCA_050011535.1 Acidobacteriota bacterium | reverse complement strand
GTGATTGGATTTGGTTATAACTCACTTGCATATGACTTGCCAGAGTCGGGCTTCTCTCCAACCACACCAGACAACCCGTATGGATGGGGTGATGCTTTCGGCTCTCAGCCATCCGGGTACCTCTGCAGTCTTTGTGGAAGCACGGAATCGTTCATCATCGGCAACCTGGGCGATTACACATCCGTTTGGCAGGTACTGGGAGGAGGCGCTCAATCCTCTGTCGATTTCTTCCTCTATGGTGCCGATGTTACTGGCAGCGTTGCTCAATACGGAGCGATGGCGCAGCCGTCGTCGCCGACAGTGCCGGAGCCTACCAGCCTGATATTGCTGGGCACGGGTTTGCTCGCTGCAGCCGCGGCTATTCAACGGAAGCGCGCACGCTAGGAATTCTCTGAGTGTTCCACTGGTGGTGTGGGGCGAGTGCCGAACGCACTCGCCCTTTTTTTGTGGGGAAACGCGGGGAACGTCCCGCATTCCCCTGGAGTTTGGCCACCATAGTTCGTCCGCAACGCATTCGTGAAATGCACTGGCCCAGTTAAATCGGGGCATGGTAATGGTCAGACGGCTGAAAAGCGGAGTTTCCGCCGCTTCACGTCTAGCGCGGGGTGTTTATCGAAGTAGTCAAGAGTACTTTTGAGACCCAAACAGAATGGTTGGCGTAGGATTCGCAGGCGCACCGTGTTTGCTCGATGGCCCATCATCAAATCGTCAGAACTGCGTCCCGTCAGGGACGCGACGAGAGTAGCCCGGCACTTCAGTGCCGGGACGCGGGATACCTCCGCCGGGAGTCCCGTAGGGACGGCTGAGTCATTCCCAGGCGTACCTCTCGTCGGGTTGGACTAGGAATTTACCATCAGCATTCTCCATATCAATCGTCCCTATGGGACTCGTCCCTAACCTGATGCATAATCCCGGCACTTCAGTGCCGGGCTATTTCCCCCGCGTTCCTACGGGACGCAAAATGGCGAAACTCCCGGGAGCATGACGGGCCGGCGATAATTCGGCCGGCCCAACCCTCGACCTCTTTTTCCTACTTCGCCTTCTTCAGGTACGGCACGCCGTTGGCCATCCATTCGGGCGCAGCCGCATCCTTGAGGTAGTGATCATAGAACTGCTTCATGCGCACCAGGCAGTCCTTCTGGTTTTCCAGTTTGGTCAGGCTGTGAGCCTCGCCCGGATAGGACAGCAAAATCACGTTCTTCTTATTGAAGCGCATGGCATTGTAGAACTCGACCCCCTGCAACCACTCGACCGAGCCGTCGTCGGTACCGTGAATGAGCAGGATCGGCGTGTCGGGCATCGTTTTAGCGTGGAATACGGCGGACTGGTCCTCGAAAAGCTGTAGGTTGTCGTAGGGGTTCGTGCCGAACCGGCCCTGGCCGTAAATATCGTACTGGTGCTGGTTCGTGCCGCTCGTCTTCCAGAGCTGGTTGAAATCGGCGACCAGGTCTGTCGCCGCCGCAGCCGGAATGATGGCCGCGAACATCTTGGACTGAGTCGCGATGTACGCGGAGCCCTGGCCGCTGTAGCTGTGTCCGTAAAGCCCGACCCGCTTCGGATCGACGTAACCCATATCAATGACCTTCTGCACACCTGCCTCGACGCACTCGAGCATGTCGGAGTGCGACCTGCCGGTATTGAAGTGGACATCGGGCTGCATGACGAGATAGCCCTCGCTCACATACCCGGCAAAGTTCGGGGTCGACGAGTACGTCGGGTTTTGATACACGTGCAGATTCTGGGAATTCTTTTCATAGAAATTCACCAGCATGGGCAGCTTCTGCCCCTGCTGATAATCGTCGGGAATGGCCAGAGTTCCCTGCAGCCGGATGCCGGCCTTGTTTTTGAATTCGAACAGCATGCGGTGTCCCCACTTGTATTCCGACTGCTGAGGATTAGCGTCCGTGATTCGCTTCGGATTCGTAAACTTCGTGTCTGTCAAATAGTAATCCGGGAAATCTATGTACGTCTCCATGGTGAACAGCAAACGATCGCTCTTCTTCGCCTTGACGATGTGCCCGAATGCCTTGTCATCGTACACGAGCTTATTCAACTCCTTGCCGTTCAGCTCGTAATAGCCCGCCTTCTTCGTCCACTCGCCGTAGGCTGTGAGAAGCACGGGCTTGGAGAGGTCAATCGTCCGCTCCTGCTGGCGTCCGCCCGGCCCACCCGGCCCCTGCCGCGCCGCATCAACCTGTTCCGACTCGTCATCGAAGAACTGGTCGTCGTCTTCCCGTGTGGTGGCAACGATCTCCGCCTCGCCTGCAAGCGGCTGATACCGGAAGCGGATCTCTTCCTTCGTGCCGACGCCGGCGGTGAGGTTTACAGCCGGCGAACCGTCGAAGGGTTGGAAGTAAAGATCATAGGTGTGGTTAAGGATCACGCCGCGCCCATCCTTCGAGTATCCCGCGATGCCATAGGACGGCTTGGCCCCCGGATGGTCGTAGTCTTTGTCGACGAAGCTGGTGGCCGCGCGCTGCGTCAAGTTCTTGTTTTCGCCGGTCTCCAGGATGTAGTCCCAGACTTGGCCGTCTTTCCAATACAGGAAGTGCTTGGAGTCGGGCGAAAAGCCGAGCGTACTTCCCTGCGCCTTGAACATCAGCGTCCGCTCACCTGTTTTCATGTTCACGCGGTAATAATCAGCCTTGTTCTCCTGCCAATCGGAGACATAGGCGCGTTGGTCGCGACCGACACCCCACGCCGCATTGTGCGTAAGTTGGATGGTTTTCATCGTCTCATCAGTGAGCCGGATAAACTTATTGGCGTCGATGACAAATTCCGCCCGGTGAGTAAAATTCTGATCCTGAGTCGCCTGAATCATCTGCACCGACTGGATGCGGTCGTCTTTCCAGTGCCAGACGTCGACGTTGGCAATCGGAGGCGCGTCCGCGGCCCGTCTCTCAGGCTCTTTTTCCTGATCTTTGATTGAGAACATGACTCTTCCCAGATCCTCGCTCCAGGACACAGCTCCCTTTTCGCTAATCACCATATCCTTGGGAAAGTCAGCTCCCGCCTTGTATTCGAAGCGTTGGGGTTCTTTGTCTACTCCCTTGAAGGCCAAGAGGCTGTTCTCAAGTTCGACAAAACCGGTCTTTTTCTCGCCCTTGAGCACGGCGAGCGCCGTGCCCTCGTCGTCCCAGACCAGCCTGGCGTAGAGTGCTTTACCGCTGTCCAGGGTCCTTCGGGAGTTTTTCGCAAGGTCAAGAATCGAGATGCTGTTGCCTGTCATGTCTGCCGCATCGATTGTGAAAGCCAGAAGCGAGGCGCCCTTATTGAGGGCAAACTCGCCGACGTTGCCAAACATGTCATCGAAACCAGTGTCGAGGTGATGGACGATCAGGTCCGTGCCATTGTGCGCAGCCTGGTCGAGCTTGGGCCGTTTGATGATCAGAACGTGCGAACCCTCGGCAAAGGTGAAGGAGGCTACGTTGTCCCACGTTGTCTTTTCGCCGGTTGCGAGATTGAGCAGCTCAAGGCGGCGTGCGGGAGCAGCCGGCGCGGCAGGCGCGGCCGCTGCGGTTGTGCCTGGAGTCTGCGGCGTTTGCGCTCCGCCGCCACGGCCACCGCCGCCGCCCGGGGTTGCAGCTCCCCGTCCACCGCCTCCGCGGGCGCCCGCGCGCTCAGCAGGAGGACTTACCTGGTAAGCAATCCAATGC
>JBEKIX010000181.1:0-3885 GCA_050011535.1 Acidobacteriota bacterium | reverse complement strand
TTCGCCTTCGCAGCTGTCTGGCTATAGCAGACTCCGCTCATAACTGCCACCGCCATCGCGAGACAAAGCGTCAAAATCAACCGGGTCATCGTGGGTTCTCCTGCACCTGAGAGGTGACATTTTGAGTATAACAATGGATGGAAAAAACTCCCCCGAGCTGCGGCCAAACCGCGCGCTGCGCAGATTTTTTCAGTTCGCCTTGCGGGAGTGCACCAGTGGACCGGCGGTATCGAGCTTCACGTAGGCGCGCCAGTGTTGCAGCGCCTTGCGCGGTTCGCGCATCTTCTCATAGGCGAGCGCGATGTTGTAATGCGCGTCGGCGTAGGTGGGCGCGAGTTGAATCGCGGTCCTATAAGTGTTGATCGCTTCCTCGACGCGTCCGGTCTCATCCAGCACGTTGCCCAGGTCGAAATAGGCAAGGGCGTAGCGGGGATCGATCTGAATCGCCGAACGGTAGTGCCTTTCGGCCAGTGCGTATTCCTGACGGTTGTAATAGAGAGTACCCAGATTGATGTGCGCGGCAGCGTGAATGGGATCCATTTCGAGAACCTTCAGATAAGTTGCGATCGCCTCGTTCTGCATGGAGGGATTTTCTTCCAGCGTGATCCCGCGTGCAAACAGGTCGGCAACGTCGGTAACCACCAGTTCCGGTCCATTCCGAGGCGGGCCGGTCACGACTTTACTTTCTTCGGACGAGAAATCGAACATGAACTGTCCGGCAATGGGCTCAAGCAGCCGTCCCTGATGTCGAAAAGCGATGCGGCGTCCACTTCGATATGCGCCGGCCTCGAGCAGTGGATTCTCCATGCCCGCCACCTGTTTCTGCATGGCTTCGAGTGATTGCCGGATCACCGCTGGACGAACGCGCTGGGCGCACAGGTCCCGCACCTTCTTGATTTGCACAAGATCGAAGAAGGAATAATCTTCGGCCGCCGTCACCAGTCCCGCCTTCTCCCAGGTCTGAAGCTGGCGAGGAACGAGCCGCAGAATACGCAGCAAGTCGGCGCGGCTGTAGCGATACACGGCTGTCAAATCTCGTTCTGATTATCCGGAACTTGTACACGGAAATGCAAGTGGCAACAAGGTGGAAGGCTGTGGAGAATCGGACAGAAATGGCACAAAGGTGGTGGACTCGCCTGTCCGAGCGTTGCCCTTTATAAGTAAGTCCGAAACTTACTTCTCGCTGGGGAATCACATCGAGCAGCCCGTGTGCGTCCAACCTTGCCGATTCAACGGCGCGATTTGTCGGGCATAATATTGTCGTTTCAATGTCGAGTTCCTTGTTGCGGTGACAAGCGATGCCGGGAAGACTGATTTCGCTGGAGCATCCAGCCGAACAATTCAACGAAGCGACGCTGATCCGGCGAGTCCGCGACGGCGAGCACGAGCTTTTTTATGAGTTGATCCGTCCCTACGAACGGCGTGTATACACCACCGCCTTCGCGATTTTACGGAATGAGGCCGACGCCGAAGACGTGGCCCAGGAAGCCGTTCTAAAAGCCTTCAAACACATCCGGCAGTTTCGAGCCGAAGCGCGGTTCAGCACGTGGCTGATCCAGATCACCGTGAACGAGGCGCGTATGCGAAGAAGGAAAGCACACGCCAATATTATGGAACCGATCACCGATCGCCAGGACGAGGAAGGCAACTATATGCCTCGCGACTTCGCCGACTGGCGGGAAATTCCGTCGGAAACGCTGGAACGTAACGAGGTTCGACGAAAGCTTGCCGAGGCACTGGCCGAGTTGGGGCAGATCTACCGGGAGGTTTTTGTCCTGCGCGACATGCAGCACCTCAGCATCGAGGAAACCGCCAAAGCGCTGGGAATTTCCACTGCCTCGGTCAAGACTCGGTTGTTGCGGGCCCGGCTGATGCTGCGCGATCTGCTCGCGCCCGGCCTCGGCGGCGCATGGAGCATGACCGGCAAGTTGTCTTTTGAGAAGGGGACGAAGCCATGGTAGTCAGCTGCGAAGAAGTGTGGCGTGAGGTTTCAAACTATCTCGACGGCGAAGTCGACCCCGCTTTGCGCGTTGCCATCGAAGAGCACGCACGCGGGTGCAGGCACTGTACCGCCGTGCTGGACGGCACGCGTAACGTGATTCAACTGTATGGCGACGAACGTATGCTCGAAGTCCCCCTCGGATTCAGCCATCGCCTGCAGAAAAGACTTCTGCACCAGAAACTGGACCGGAATATGCCGGGCAGCAGAAGAAACTTCTTGGGGTGGATGGTCGCCGCCGCCGCGGCAGTCCTGGTCGTCGGCAGCTTCGAGGTGGTTCGTTCCTCCACCTTTCGCGGCCATCAACTGCGCTCCGAACAGGCGCACCCCGGCACTGGCGTTCCTCCGGACATGATGGTGGTCGTTGCGGAAGATGGAAAATTGTTTCACCTCGCGGGATGCACGTTCATCCACGAAAAAACCCACCTGCGGACGATCACCGCAGCCGAAGCCTCGCGCGAGGGCTACGCTCCCTGTGTGCGCTGCCTGCGGAAGTATCTAGTTCCCGCGTGATGTGTGATGCGACGAAGTGATGTAGTGAGGAAGGGATGGAGCGACGGGCGCCTCGCCCGTCCCAGCCAGTCCCTCAGCCCTATCTCAGCCGGACGGAGACGCCCGCCGCTCCACAATCAATCTGTAACTTTTCTGCCGCTGTCGACTCTATTCAATGAGCGCTCGCTATAAAGTGCCGAGCCGTTCGAAGGAGTTCGTAATGAGATTGACAATGTCCAGTTCCCCCTCGCGCATATCCGCTGTGATCTTGATGATCATCCTCGTGGGCGCAGTCGCCTGCAATGCCGGCGACCGCGCGGGCGTCATCGTCCCGAATCCTGCCGTAGATGCCGAACTGGCAACATCCAAGTCTGAGCAAACTGCCGTGGTCGCCGGTGGCTGCTTCTGGGGCATTCAGGCTGTTTTCCAGCATGTAAAGGGTGTAATCAGGGCCACCTCGGGCTACTCGGGAGGCGCCGCCAACACGGCGGAATACGAACTGGTAAGCAACGGCAACACCGGCCACGCGGAATCCGTGAAGATCGCTTACGATCCTTCGCAGATCACCTACGGGCAGCTTCTTCGGGTGTTCTTCTCCGTCGCCCACGATCCCACGGAGTTGAACCGGCAGGGACCCGACACCGGCAACCAGTATCGATCTTCCATTTTCTATGCCAACGATGAGCAAAAGCGAATCGCCGAGGCCTACATCGCGCAACTCGAAAAAGCCAAAGTTTTTCCGCGTCCCATCGTGACCCAGGTAGTCCCATTGAAGGCCTTTTATCCCGCCGAGGCCTACCACCAGGACTACGCCGCCCATCATCCCGACAATCCCTACATCGTCTACAATGACGCGCCAAAAGTCGCTCACCTGCAGCAGCAATTCCCGGATCTCTACACGAGCAAATAGCAATCCGAAAGCAGGCGGCGGAGAAGTGTCACAAAAGGACATCAGCGCGATCAGCAAATCAACCGCTGAGCATTACATCTGGGGCAACGGCTGTGATGGCTGGCACCTGATCAAGAATCCTGAACTCAGCGTGATTCAGGAGCGCATGCCGGCAGGCACAGCGGAGGTTCGTCACTTTCACCATCACGCGCAACAGTTCTTCTACGTGCTCGCGGGCAAAGCCGTCATGGAAATAGATGGAAGTCCAGTAGTCCTGAGGGCTGGAGAAGGGATCTGGATCCCACCAAACACATCGCACCAGATGAGGAACGATTCGAGTAAAGGTGAAGAGGTTCATTTCCTGGTCATCTCGCAACCGCCCTCGCACGGCGACCGGCAAAACACATAGGAGCGGACGAATTCGGAGCCTGCCCTGAGTGCGGTCGAAGGGTCTCGCCCGGTGAAGCCAGGCAGTCATTCAAATTCGCTGTTATATCCTTCCAGT
>JBEKIX010000180.1:0-3800 GCA_050011535.1 Acidobacteriota bacterium | reverse complement strand
GCCCAAGTATCCGTACCAGTTTCCTCACCGTGATTTGGACGCGACTCATCCCGACATTTTTTTGGACCGCAACCGCTGCGTGCTCTGCGCCCGCTGCGTGCGCGCATCCAAAACCATCGACGGGAAGAACGTCTTCCAGTTTGTAGGGCGCGGCAGGAACAAGCGCATTGCGGTCGATGCGCGCGCCGGTCTGGGCGAGACGGATGCGGCCGTCACGGACAGGGCGATCGCGGTCTGCCCTGTGGGCGCGATCCTGCGCAAGCGCGTCGGCTATGCCGTGCCGATCGGCAAGCGGTTGTATGACATCGAGCCGATCGGAACTGAAATCGAAAAAGCAGCCGCGGCCAAGTGAGCGGAGAGGAGAAAGTCATGGCAAAACCCATAGTCGCAACTACGTCACTGGCCGGTTGCTTCGGCTGCCACATGTCGCTGCTGGATATTGACGAGCGCATCCTCGATCTGATCGAGCTGGTGGAATTCAACAAGTCGCCGATCGACGACATCAAGGAATTCTCGAAGCACTGCACGGTCGGATTGATCGAGGGAGGCTGCTGCAACGAGGAAAACGTCGAGGTCCTGCGCAAGTTTCGCAAGCACTGCGACATTCTGATCTCAGTCGGAGATTGCGCCACCATGGGCGGTATTCCGGCGATGAGGAATGACGTGCCTCTGCAGGAATGCCTCGATGAGGCGTATCTGAACGGACCGACGGTTTTTAATCCGGCGAAGCAGATTCCCAATGACAAGGAGATTCCTCTGCTGCTCAACAAAGTCTATCCGGCCCACGAGGTGGTAAAAATCGACTACTTCCTTCCGGGCTGCCCTCCCTCGGCCGACACGCTGTGGGAGGCTCTGGTGGCGCTGCTGACCAACAAGCCGATCGAGCTGCCTTACCAGTTGATCAAGTACGATTGACCCAAGGAGAAACAAGCTGTGAATACTGCAATTGAAACGAAACGAATCGTCATCGAGCCCGTCACCCGGGTCGAAGGGCATGGCAAGGTCACGATCCTGCTCGACGAACAATCCAGGGTCTGGCAGGCACGGCTTCACATTGTGGAATTCCGTGGTTTCGAGCGCTTCATCCAAGGCCGTCCCTTCTGGGAAGTCCCGGTGCTGGTGCAAAGACTCTGTGGCATTTGTCCGGTCAGCCATCATCTGGCGGCGGCGAAGGCCGTCGATCGCATTGTCGGCGGCGAGAAGCTGACACCCACGGCGGAGAAGATCCGTCGCCTGATGCATCATGCTCAATTCCTTCAGTCGCACGCCCTCCATTTCTTCCATCTCTGCTCGCCGGACTTTCTCTTCGGCTTCGATGCCGATGTTTCCATCCGCAACGTAATCGGCGTGGCCGGAAAATATCCCGAGCTTGCCAAGCAGGGCGTTTTGCTGCGCAAGTATGGGCAGGAAATCATCAAGGCGACCGCGGGCAAAAAGATCCACGGGACCGGCGCCATCCCCGGCGGTGTGAACAAGAACCTGACGATCGCCGAACGGGATGCGTTTCTTAAGGATATCGGCCAGATTCTCAACTGGTCGCTCGGTGCCTTGAAGATCGCGAAGGACTATACCCTTCAACACATGGCAGAACTTTCATCCTTCGCCTATTTCCCGTCCAACAACCTCTCGATCGTGCGTCCGGACGGCGGCCACGACATTTACGACGGCGGCCTCCGTGCCAAGGATGCAGAGGGAGCAATAATTTTTGATCATGCGGACAACCAGAAATACGCCGAGTACATCGCGGAAGAAGTGAAGCCGTGGTCCTACATGAAGTTTCCTTTCATTCGACCGATCGGCCCGGAGAACGGCTGGTACCGCGTCGGCCCGCTGTCGCGCGTCAATAACTGCGACTTCTTCGACACGCCGCAAGCCGAGGTGGCGCGGGTTGAGTTCAAGAAGCTGACGCAAGGCAAACCGAACCATTTGACCATGGCGTATCACTGGGCGCGCATGATCGAGCTGGTTCATTCCGCAGAGACGATCGAGCGCCTCCTTCATGACCCGGACCTGCAAGGAACGGATCTCGTGGCGACAGGCGATCGGCGGGACGAGGCGGTAGGCATCATTGAAGCCCCGCGCGGCACGCTTTTCCATCATTACCGCGTGAACCGAAACGACCAGGTGACGATGGCCAACCTGATCGTCTCGACCACAAACAACAACGAACCCATGAATCGTGCGGTCCAGAGCGTTGCGGAGAAGTATCTCTCCCAAGCGCCCAAGATCACCGAAGGCTTGCTCAATCGCATCGAGGTGGCCATACGGGCATACGATCCCTGCCTGTCCTGCGCAACCCATGCGATGGGGCAGATGCCCCTGGAGGTGGTGATCCTGGATCATGAGGGACGGCAGGTCGACAGGAAGATTCGATGAATTGCGGGCCTGAGGGCGGCATCCTGCTGCTTTGTTATGGCAACCCCGCCCGGCTCGACGACGGGCTCGGACCGGCTTTCGGCGCGGCGATCGAGAAGATCGCGCCGCATGGCGTCAGCGTGGAGACAGATTATCAACTGGCGCTCGAGGACGTAAAGACGGCAGCGGAGCACAGAGTGGTGATTTTTGTGGATGCCGCGGTCAAGGGAGACGAGCCGTTTTTCTTCAAACCAGTCCGGCCCAAGGCGGCGCTGTCCTTTTCGAGCCACAGCCTTGAACCCGAGCAGGTGCTGGCGCTTGCGGAACAACTTTTCGGCCGGAAACCGGAAGGCTATGCGCTGGGCATCCGCGGCTATGCATTCAACGATTTTGGGGAGCAACTTACGCCCGCTGCGCAGGCTAATCTCGATTCGGCCCTGCAGTTTCTGACGGAGGCGATCGAGCGCGGCGATTTTGCCCCGGCCTCCGCGGAAGCGAAATCCGGAGGCGCAAACAGGGCGGCGGGAAACGGAGACTGAGATGCAAGACGGGAAATATGTGATTTTGGTTTTGGATGATGATCCGGATATTCTGGAGTCGCTGCGTGTCATATTGGAAGCCAATGGTTATGCGGTCGCTTCCGCGAGCAGCGCCGAGGAAGGGCTTCGCGTTTACAAGTCGGCAAAGCCGGATCTGCTTTTCGTGGACCTCATGATGGAAGAGATCGACGCGGGGATGACTTTCGTAAAGGAAGTGCGCGCCCTGAACAATACGGCGCCCATCTACGTGCTCAGTTCTGTCGGAGATAATCTGAGCATGATGACGGATTTCAGTGCGCTCGGCCTGACCGGCGTGCTGCAGAAACCGATCAAGAGCGAGCTGTTGCTCAAGCTGCTGAAATCGAAGTTGAAATAGGACGCAAGATCGCCGAAAAGCCGCTCAGATGTTTAGAAATTCCAGGGTAGGCCATGGCTCCGTCTTCCAAGCAACGGGTGCAGATTCCTATTGAGCGGGAACTGCAGGAGCGGCTCGCTTGGTTCATCCGTCTGCGCTGGCTGGCGGCGGGCGGAATATTTCTGGGAGCTCTTGCAGCCAGCTGGTTGGTCGGGGCCAATGTTCGCCTCGTCCCTGTCTACTTGTTGGGCCTCGCCGTACTCGCGTACAACACCCTCTTCCATCGATTCTTCCGGCAAGCCGAGCGGGCGAAACGTCCTCTCGGCAGAAACTTTGTCTACTTGCAGATCGGCATCGATTGGCTGGCTCTCGTTTGCGTCGTCCACTTCACGGGCGGCATCCGGAGTCCCGTAACTCTGGCTTTTGCCCTGCACGTTGTCATCGGCGCGATTCTTCTCTCGCGCCGTTCCTGTTATCTGCTGGCGGTGCTTGCCTGTTCCCTCACCGGCACTCTGGCTGTTTTCGAAAGCCTGGATATCTGGCCTCTTTCG
>JBEKIX010000179.1:0-3831 GCA_050011535.1 Acidobacteriota bacterium | reverse complement strand
ATTTCACCGCACCGCTCGTGTATCAATTCATTCCTCTGGGTCCACCCAGCTCGGCGGGGCCGCGTTCGTTTTTGCCAGCCTTATGCTGATCGGCTCTGGCACAGAACAACCACAAATGCAAACGGAGCGCCGAGGTCTCACGAACTGCGCCGACCAGACCCTCGGGTGGCACCACTCACCGAGTAGCTCGTGCCCGGGTTTGCTCGAACACTTCGAGAACCTGGCGCGCCGCCGTCTCCCAGGAGAACTCACTCGCGCGCCGAATCGCGCGTTCTCCGAGGGATCGACGAAGGTCTTCACAGGAAAAGATCCGATCTATTGCGGCAGCGAGTTCTTCGACCTCATGCGGGTTAACCGTGAGGCCGGCATCACCAACCAGTTCTTCGAGGGCATTGCCGGAGCTCACGATGACGGGCCGGCCGCAGGCCATGGCTTCAATCGCCGGCAGTCCGAAGCCTTCATCCAGGGACGGCATCACGAATGCCGTGCACGTATTGTACAACCGGCAGAGCTCCTCATCGGGAACAAAGCCCGTGAACACCACCTGACGCCCAACATCCAGCTCGGCCACCAGGGCTTTGAGCTCGGCGTAGTTTCCTTTAAACCGATCCGAAGTATAGTCGCCGGCAAGCACTAGTTGGGCGCCCCCCGACCGCGCTTCAGTTCGCGAGAAGGCGCGAATCAGCAGCGCCAGATTCTTATTCGGACTGATGCCTCCTGCGTACAGTGCAAAGGGACGTGGCGGCAGCTCAAAATCCCTCACGCGGAACCGCGGCGACGCCGCCTCTTGCACCACGGCGATCCGGCCCGGGCGGACGTGGAACCTTTCTGCGATCGATCGCTTCGAGTACTGGGAGACGGTGAGGATGGTATCCGCCTGAGCTATCGCCAGCCGCACCTTGGCACGCCACAACCACTCCTGTTTCTTCGAGGCAAAAGAGAACTGGGGATTGCGGTCGGCGATGGTGTCGTGAATCCCGACGATCACCGGAATTCGCCGCAGCAAGGGGAAATAGGAGTAGACGGACGGGAAAAAGAACAGATCGAGCGGTTCCTTGACGGCCAGACTCATTCGGAGCAGATCGAGCGGCGAGCGGTGGCTGTCTGAGGCCGCCGATTGCGCCACGCCTTGGCTGGTCGGAACGCGCCGGGCGTCGAAAGGTCCTTTCAGGTCAAACCGCGGATACGACGAAGAGTCCAGGTACACCGTGTAGCGGTTCGAGGAATCTGCCTCGCCGAGGGCTTTCAGCAGTTCCCGGAGGAAACGCCCATAACCACGCTGGTTGTTCCAACAGCCGCCATCTATTCCTGCGTGCATGTCAGTAGGAGAGAACCTTTCGGGATCCGCCCACCACGTTCCGCCCGCCTCACAAGCCGACCAAAGTGAGTCCAACAGCGACGCCCGAGCCGGCAGACCGCAGGTACAAGTCTACTTGGCTATCAGATGAGGCGCAACAGCCGTGCGGCGAGGACAAGGAATGTAGAGGCGGCTTTACGCCGCCACCTGGCGAGGTAAACTCGGGGTGCCACACCAAACGGAGTGATGCTCACTGAGAGAATCGCCGAACGTTGCGAAGAAGACTCCGGAAGCCGATGTACAAGCTGCCGGATTCAGTGAACAGTCGCTCCAGGGAAAACCAGCCGCGAAGATAGTAGGTATCGATCCGAGGCAGATCCAGACGGCTCGATCGGGTCGAGAGGAATCGAAGCGACGTGCCGACAGCCAGCTCGAAGTGCCGGTCGGCGAGAGAGCGCACCTGTGGCGAGGAAGCTCCATAGGGATAAGCTAGGCACCGGACGGGCCTTCCCAGATGCTGCTCGATCTGACCCTGGCACTCATACAACTCTCGCTCGCACTCCTCAGCCGAAAGCCGGCGGAGATCGGGATGGGTCATCGTATGGGCTCCCAGCGAGATCAGCGGAGGCAGAGCTGACAGTTTGTCCCAACTGAGCAGTGGCAGATCGGGAACCCCATGAAGCTGACTGGGCCAATTGTTGTTGCGCCCGCAGTACTCGCTTACGACGAAGATCGTCGCCGGTAACCGCAGGCGTTCGAGGACCGGAACCGCGTGATCGAGAAGATTGCAGAATCCGTCATCGAAGGTGATCGCGACCGAGCCGGGACGGTGCAAGGCCTGATCCAGCGGTACGACCGGCATGCCGGACGCCGCAAGAAACTCCATCTGCTGGCGGAACAGGGAAGGCGGGATCGAAATCACGGATTCCGATTCGTCCAGGGAATGATAGGTGAGGATGACGGAGCGGCCGCCGCTCATGGTGCGATGGCCTTCACTTTTGCTTCCTTGGCTGGGGGCGTGACTTCCCTTACCCCGGCTGTGGGACGCGGGAGCTTGCCAAGACTGTAGCGGATCAGCGCCACCATGAACGCCACTCCGCTGTATACGAAGTACGGCAAATGAAACGGAATCGCGGCCAGGGCAAACAGTCTGCCTCTCTCGCCGGCCAGGAACAGATAGAACTGCTTGTTCAGTACCACCAAGGTCATCAGGATGAGAAAAAACGCGAACTTCAGTGGATTCCTCGGAAGATAGACGGCCATCCATGCGATGACCAGAAGACAATAGCCGCCGACCAGCATCCCGGTCCATCGGCGCCACTTCTCGCGGGAGTAGGCATACCGATGGCGAGTGAACACAGCGAGCGCGGCAACAAGAACCAGGGGGATGAGCGGGTACATCTGAAAATGAAACGAGAGGACGACAATCAATGCCATGACCGCGAGCATCAGGCTCATGATGACACGTGAACGATTCTGCGAGGCCTCGATCCAGTAAGATGAAAGCAACATGAAGAACACCGCGAACAACGGCGTCAGGAAGTACACCTGCCAACGTACAGTCCCGTACGTAGCGAGAGCGACCAGGATGAAAGCTAGCGCCACACTGATCCGCTGGCTTATGCGCAGATTCAGATCGTTCGGCATCCGGCCCGAGCGAAGGGTCAGCTCGGACCAGGGAATGGCGCGTTGGAAGAAGTCCGTCTCGATCATGCTGCGAAGATTCCAATGCTTCAGATGCTTCACTTGGATATCAGCGTTCAGAGCCAGCTTTCGGTTCGCCTGAAACAGCCGATAACCCAACTCGACATCTTCGATGGCCGGGGCAAGGTATCGCTCGTCGAAGCCGCCGGCGTCGAGGAAAACCTGCCGTCGAATGGCACCGCAACCGCTCCAAAACGTCGTTGCCACGCGGTTCGAATGCTGGTGCACGAAAGCGTGCATCAGATTGCGGTACTGGGACATGAAGTTTTGGGCGGACGGGGAACGGTCATAAGAGCCCATGACCGCATCAAGCTCTGGATCCCCGGTGAACTCGGCGATGATCTTCGATATCGTATCGGGATAGGCGCAGACGTCCGCATCGAGGAAGAACAGAATTTCGCCGCTAGCCGCTTTCGCCCCGAGGTTTCGGGCCCGCGCGGGACCAAACCGGCCGTTGGTAGAGAGCACCTTCGCCCCGTGTTCGGCCGCTATTTTGACCGAATCATCCGTCGAGCCGTCGTCTACCACGATGCATTCCAGAGGCCGTACCGTCGAGGCACTCAAGCTCGCCAAGCAATGCCGCAGGTCGCTTGCAGCATTGTGGACAGGGATAACCACTGACACACGCGGACTCATAGCCCCCCCTCGCGCAACCCCCAGTCTACAGCGAGGACTTTCCGGATAAGCTAACTTAACCTAATTCATAGCATACAGCGGAGAGATTCCGCAAGGGCCGGGCTAACAATGAACTAATGATCTCACTTTTTTGTCGTGCACCCTGAGCAGGCACACCCTGTCTTTTCGCACGTTTCTCCTATTTATTTCCACTT
>JBEKIX010000178.1:0-3886 GCA_050011535.1 Acidobacteriota bacterium | reverse complement strand
CGGCTTCAGCCCCGTTTTGGAGATTACCGGCAATTTGCGAACCTGAGGTGGGAATGGGGTTGAACGCAGGCAGGAACGGATTCGAACCTCCTCCGCCACCACTACCGCCTCCCCCGCCACTGCCTCCCGGGCCACCCCCGGCGCCTTGGCTGCTGGTTTCACCGGTCTCCGACGGCGAGCGCATGATCTGAGCACTGTAGAACTGGCCGCCGCCGGTATAGTAGTACGGTCCCGGATCGGTGAATTCCTTCTCCATGCCTTGATACTGGAACGGCCAATCGTTCGCCGTCCCGCTCATCCCGTCATCGCGTTGTCCGCGTTGCAGGCGTTGGAGCCGACTGGCCGCCGGACTTGGTAGCTCTCCCGAACCAGCTGAGTAAATTAATTTGTGAAATCGCGAGCAGCAATATAAGAAGCAGGAAGATCGAAATCTCCAAGCCGAGGGCACGTATGCGGTCCAGGCGCGCGGTGCCCCTCGCATCAAGAAACACCAACCGCACGTCGCCAAACTGAACCTCGTCTCCGCTTCGTAGCTTTGCGGACTTCTTGACCCGCGCTCCATTGATCAAAGTGTTTGTGCCAGAACCGAGATCCACGATGACGAAGCGCCCGACGCCGAGCTGAATAATTCGCGCGTGGTGGGGTGCTATTGTGCTGTCAGCGATGGTAATGTCGTTGTCAGGACTGGTGCCGAGGGACGTGGCGTTATTCAGGAGTTCGTATTCATAGGGCGAAGCCACGCCAAGCCCGACCAAGCGCGGGAGCTTGACGTCCCGGATCTCAGGCTCTGGAAAGCGCCCGATGGGCCATGGCTTCTTGTTGATCAGCGGCACAGCAGCATCAAGCCTTTTCCTATTCTGCGGCTAAGCTCGATCGGAGCCACGCGCGCAATACCTCGTTAAGGCCCTGCGGAGCCTCGTGGGAGAGATTTCGCGGCCAAGATAGGCGACCGAGGACGTGATCAAACGTTTCATCGCCCACTCCGGGTATTTTCATTCTCCCTGGCAGGCAGCCATCGCCACATATCCGAGGACCCCAAGCGTGGCTCCTACGGCTCCTGCTGGAGCTGCCAATTGTGGCATCTCTGTGAGGCGCAAGCTAATACCGAGCAGCAGTCCCCCTGCCGCGCCCACCTTTCCGGCAAAGTAAGGAACATAAGGGTTGCACGGCGGCCGTGCTTCTGTGCAGACCGGGCCTTGGTTGGGGTTGAAAGGAGAAAGGCCCGAAAGGTCCGAGGATCCCATGTACTCAGGGCTCTCCAGCGGGCGCGCATTGGGGCGGGGCTGAGGGTCTCCGCAGAATTCTGCCTTGCCCTTGGACGCTTCGTCCGGGATCAGCCCGTCGGGGAAACCCAGTATCACGGGATACAGCGGGTGGCGTTTGTGGCGCAGCTGGCGCGGAATTTCAGGCGTGCTGCCGCCGCCAAAGAGATCCTCGAAAAATTTCACCAGAAAATCGATTGCGCCACCGATGATCGCCAGCGGCACCGCGAGGGGAATCGTCCACTCCGGACTGAAAAGGGCGAGCCCGAGCGCGTTGGCGCCTACATATATGTCCGTACCCACTTGAAGCGCCTGCTGTGAGTCATTCAGGACGCTCTGCCCCGATAACCCGCCAGTCGAAACCGACGGAGGGGCGATCGCCATCCCCGACGGCGAAAAACCTCCGCTGCCACCGCTGCCTTGGCTGCTGGTCTGGCCTACCTCCGACAACGAGCGCACTAACTGAGCACTGTAGAACTGGCCTCCGCCAGTGTAGTAGTACGGCCCCGGATCGGTGAATTCCTTCTCCATGCCTTGATACTGGAACGGCCAATCGTTCGCCGTGCCGCTCACCGTCGGATTCCCCGCCGGATCATAGGTGTACGTCGTCGCCGGCCCCGCGTCCACATTGGCCGCATTCACCAGTCCGACCGTTGAGCCCTCCCCATCGATCAGCGGCACCGAGGTCGTGGTTTGTCCCTGCGCCACCCGAGCCTTGGCTCACGCACGCACGCGCGGGTGCGGCGTCCGCTGGTCGTTCGGTACTCGGCGAACCTCCCGCCTCCTACGGCCTAGCGATGCGAACTGGTGCGTCGGAAGTTCGCCGGCGAGCGGTTTCACTCGACTAATCTCCAAAGCTCTCTCTGTTTGATGAAGCGGGATCATTCAGGATGGTAGCGGGACGGCCTATTTTTTTCTGAGGCGCGGATCGTCGGACGCAATGCATCTCGCTTGCTCGAAGACGTCAATAAAGGAGTCCCCGAAGCGCCGCAAAAAGTCTGGAGGAGGGTCTTGCAGCAGTCCGGCAGCTATGTTCAGGCGAAACTGCTCACAATCATCAGCTGAGTCGTACTTTTTGTAAACAGACCATTCCGAAAGAGGCGGGTACCCCTCGAATGAATTTGATCCGCTTGAATTCGGTGGAGGCACCATCAGATACCAACTCACGAGAGCGAGTGCGGCGGCCTTGCAAAGTTGGGAACTAGAATTAGACAAAAGCTATCTCTTCGGGATTCAGTTAATCTCATTCGCGGACTGGCAGCAATAATCTTCTATATCTCAACGTTATTGTTAGTTGCCATTTGATGTTCTTGCGCCAGCGAAAAATCGGTCGAAAGCGCTCGGGTGTGCGACTTGCGAATATGTGCAGAGGCAGAGAGCGTCTCCGACGACGAAAAGTGCTAAATCCTGCAGCCTATCCGTGCAGGATTTAGTCAGATCCATCTGCAACACTCTCTCTGCGTTGATGAAATCACAGTCCGAATCTTGAAAGCGCGGCGACGCCTTGCGTAGACAACGCCGGGCGGATGGCCGTCGGATAGACGTCGCTAATGAGGTGCGTGACCACGCAAGTCGGTAGACTCCTTCGGCCTACGTACAAGAGGACGAATACTAGCTGCGCCGGCGCAAGCACTAACGCACCGCGGAAACCCCAATACGGCACATGAGTCGAAACGCTTGCTATTAGCGAAAATATCGACGCCGTGGTGACACTCCCCGAAATCTTCTCGACTCGCTCAATTGCGAACGCGCGCCACATCTCCTCGTACACGCTATTGACCGTCGCCCCCACGAGGAGAAGGTATAACGGAAGCTCAAGGAAGTCCTGAGCGAGATTGGGCGCTGGCACTGTCGCCCTGAGCGCCTGAGAGTTCAAAAGGGCGCCTATGAAATCTTGCGACAGTTCCAACAAGAGGTAGGCCGCAACTGCCAAACCCAGATCCGAGGTGCGAAGGCTCTGCACGCCTATCGAGGCTAGCGGCTTCCCCTCCCAGAAGAGCACGGTAGAAAGTATTCCCAGCACGATGAGGATCTCGCGAAGAGTTGCCTGCACCATCCCAGCAGACGCCCACGACAGGCCGAGCTGGACTTGCGCTATCTCGTACGGCCATTCCCAATTCGGCGTGAAAGCCAATACCAGCGACAAAACGAGTACGACGATGGTCGGCACGGACGATGTTTGCGAGGGTTCGAACATCGGAGGTGCCGTAGAAGCGGATCGCATCTCGCTTATTCTCATACCTATCTACCGACTCCTATTGGCAACTCGCCGGCAGATACTGCGGCCCCAAATCGGGCTTCCAGCAGTTGCCATTGTCACAACCCCCCGGCCTCCATGGTACCAAAGACGGCGGGGGCGGTAACGGCTGACGGGGATAGTACCATCTTGGAGAAGGCCATGTTGGAATAGGCTCGGGAGTGGGCGACGGGCTCGGAGTCGGGCCGGGGGCTGGGGTTTGCTTCTGCAGCACGGGCGTTGAGGAGACCCCCGGGTCTGAGCACACCGTTGGCCCCGCGGACGCTTCGGTCGGAATCTCATCGTCGGGTAAACCCAAGATGACAGGATACAGCGGGTGGCGATGGTGTAGCAACTGGCGCGGCGTCGGAGGGTTGTCGCTTCCGCC
>JBEKIX010000177.1:0-7089 GCA_050011535.1 Acidobacteriota bacterium | reverse complement strand
TGAGAATCCCTATGCTTGATCAAAAGCCAAGCCCGGCGGTTGATTCTGACAAGAGACCAGGAACCCTTCAATTTCATTCCGATCAGAGTGAGCTTCAATTCTCCTTCCTGCAGAGCGAGACCGACATCATTTGTCCCTACGGGAAGGTAGGTTCCGCGGTCCCAAACCATAACGATACCCGCGCCATAATTGCCCTCGGGAATGAGACCTTCGAAGTCTGCATATGGGAGCGGGTGATCTTCCACAGGAATGGCAAGCCTCTTAACGGATGGATTTAGGGAGGGGCCTTTGGGAATTGACCAGGATTTCAAAACCCCGTCCGCCTCGAGCCTGAAATCGTAGTGAAGATGGCTCGCTCGATGCAATTGAATGACAAACAGCCTGCCGGAAGGCGAAGTTGTCATTCCCCGCATCTTCTTGCCGGACGCCCGTTCCTCTCGAATGCGACGCCTCACTTCTTCATCCTCCGTGAGTACTCATGCCTTCGACCGTCGCGCCCTGACATCATACGATTTCAGTTCGGATAAAATCGTTCAGGATTTCCAACGACGGTACTTTTCCTTTGTCGACAAACGAAAAGTACATCCGAGCAATGGACTCTTTCCCGATTCTCAGTGGGGTGTCAACGAGTAGAACCGCCTTCGCATATTCAACTGGCTTCATTTCATTCAGGATTTGATCCCAGATCGATTCTTCGAGCAGGTTAAATGCGGTCTGCACTTCACGGAGACTGAAGCCTGATGAAAAGCGCTGTTGGGCGATTTTCTCGGCATACTTGATCATGGGCATCGGGCTTTTTCTCACCAGGCAATCCAAAGTAAGGTCGAAGAGTGTCTTCAGCCGCTCCCTTGTCTGCGCCGGACTTGCGTTCTCGTAATGACGCAGGTGTGACCCAACAATGGCATCAGTTGCTTTGTCGACGATTTCGCTCCCCTTTTTATTCAATAGCTCAATGAGGTCCAATGTGCTCTCCCTGTGTCATTTTTCTTTTGCTTTTTCTTCCTCGTCCTTGCCGCGTCATTTCTTTGAGCCTTTCCTGGATCAGGTCGGATCTGGTATTTTCTTTTCAGGTCGTCAAGGAGATGGCTGAGAGCATAGAGCGCCACCTGCTTGTCCAGACGCTCCAGCTCTCCGGCGGCCTTCAGATCTGCGCTGGTGTTGCAATCAAGCTTTTCGGGATCACAGATTCTCCGCAGCTTCTCGACTGCTATTTCTCGACGCATGATGCTTGGACCTCCTGCTGTCATGAACTAAGGCGAGTCTTCTCGTCAACTTGCTGCCGTGCAGCCATCCTCCGCAGGCAAGGCGATGATGGTGAGTTTCGCTATTTGATTTCCTTCCTTCACAAAGGATTAAAATGATGCCTCGGGCGGAGCGTCGTTTTCCTGCAGCGAAGGGCGCCTCCGCCACCTCCGCGGAGACAGCAGCGCCGAGACAAAAAATATCAGAGTGGAAAGCAACACAATCGTGGCGCCTGAGGCGGTGTTGAGTTTGTAGGAAAGCAGCAATCCTCCCACTGCGCTCGCCACGCCGATGAGAATCGACAGCAGCATCATGCGGCGAAACTTTTCTGTGAGCTGGTACGCGGCCGCGGCGGGTGTCACCAGCAGCGCGGAAACCAGCACGATCCCGACCACCTCGATCGACAGCACTACCGTCAGAGCCATCAGACTCATCAGCAGGAAGTAGACTTTGGCCACCGGCACTCCGGTGACGGCGGCCATTTCTGCATCAAAAACGACGAATAGCAGCTCCTTGAAAAAAAGCAGGACCAAGATCAGGACAGCCGCGCTTAATCCTACAGTGATCCATACGTCATCCCCGCTGACAGCCAGGATGCTGCCGAAGAGATAGCCGAACAAGTCCATGTTGTAGCCCTTGATAAAGCCGATGATGAGAACGCCAAGAGCCATCGTCGATGCGAAGAATACGCCCACAGCCGTATCTTCTTTGACATGTCCTTTGCGGGAGACCAAGCCTATCCCCCAGGCAGTCCCCAGGCAGAAGAACACCGCAGTCAGGATCGGATTCAACTTGAGCAAAAACCCGAGGGCCACGCCGCCAAAGCTGGCATGAGCAATCCCCGCGCCGATGAAAGAGAGGCCCTTGAGCACGACATAGGTGCCTATGATGGCGCAAACCGCACCGATGAGGGTGCCGGCAATCAGCGCGCGCTGCATGAAATGGTAGCTAAGAAGTTCTGTCATTGGTCTCTTTCCACCACCAGATGCGGTACTCGACCGTGATGAAAGAATACGGCGTCGCAGCCGTACATTTTCGATAGCTCCTCGGAACCCAGCACCTCCGCCGGGCGCCCGTGCGCCACCAGCCGGCGATTGATGCAGACCACGCCTTCCACATAGGATGCGACGACACCGACATCATGGGAAACGACCATCATAGTGATGCCGCTGGCGTGCAGGGAGCGAAGCAGCTCGTACAGTCCTTCGGTAGTAGTTGCATCCACTCCCGTGGTTGGTTCATCGAGCAGCAGAAGATCCGGTTCGTTTGCCAGGGCGCGCGCCAGGAATGCGCGCTGGCGCTGCCCCCCCGAGAGCCTGCGGATCGGCCGATCGGCAAGATCGGCAATCCCCACGCGCTTCATCGCATCAAGCACCGCGGCACGGTCTGTCGCAGCCGGCCTGTGGAACAGTCCCATGCGGCCGTATCGCCCCATCAGCACCATTTCACCGACGCTCACCGGAAAGTTCAGATCCACAGACATGATCTGCGGCACGTACCCGATTCTGCGCCGCTCCCCGTCCAGATCTGCCGGACTCTTTCCAAAAACACTGACCCGCCCTGCCACCGGCCGGACAAGACCGAGAATGACCTGCAGCAGAGTGGTCTTACCCGCGCCATTAGGACCAATAATGGCCAGGAAACTGCCCGGAGCTACCGTCAATGTCACGTCGTCGAGCGCTACGAGGTCTTGATATGTGACGGTTACATGATCCAACTCGATGATTGGTTTGGTCGGACTCATCGCGTTCGCATGCCTCCTTCCATGTCGGTCTAATGCAGCGCAAGTGTGATCTGACCCAGGTTGTAGCGCATAAGATCGATATAGTGATACTCCGGCGGCTGACCGAGCGGGTTCAGGAGCAGGACGCGGACTCCGCATTCTTCGGCGATGGCATTTGCCGCTCTGATGGAAAACTGCGGCTCAGCAAAAATCGCCCTGGCCTTGATCTCTCTCGCCTTTTCGACAATTTCAGAGACCTCTGCCGGGGACGGTTCCTGTCCGGGCCTTCTCTCGATGACGTCTACCTCTTCAAGACCATAGTCGGCCGCGAAATAGGGCCAGGCAGCATGAAAGGCAATGAACTTCCGTGACGAAAACCCGGCCACCGCAGCCCGGATATCCGCATCAAGCACACGCAATTCCTGGAGGTAAGCATCTGCATTTGCCCGGTAAACAGCTGCCCAGGCCGGATCTGCCAACACCAGTCCGTCGCGGATTTTCTCCACTCCCCGCATGGCGTTTACGGGACTGAGCCAGGTGTGTGGATTGCCGCCCGGCTCATCCGGATCGCCTGCGATGATTTTCACGCCCTCGCTGACGGTGACCACCTTTAAATCCGGATTGCCCGCTGATGAGATGACCTTTTCCGCCCAGAATTCCAATCCGACCCCATTGAGCACAAGCACGCGCGCACGCGCCACCGCCAGAAGCTGCGCCGGGGTCGGTTCGTAAGTATGGGGGCTGGCGCCGGCCGGCACAAGCACTACTACATCGATACGATTGCCACCAACCTGACGAGCTGCCATCGGATCTTACGTAGGGCGCAGATTGTCCGCAGGCCGAAAAGGCCAGGCTCAGCAACAGGAACAGGAACCCGGCGCAGCAAAAATGGCGACCCATCGTGCAATCCTCTCGTCTCAAGCCCCCAGGACCCCAAAATGGCGAATGCATTATACCTGCATTCCGTAGCTCTCTTGACCAAAAGCTTTTTGGGAAAGGGTCCAGGGGTTATTTCCTCCCAAAACAAGGGATTTGCCTAGTTTTTTCACGGAATGCAGCTGATTACACTCGCCTCGCTATGAAATCCTGCAAAGCGTCCCACCTCTAAACGATCCGCTGCATCAGTCCTCCTGCTATGGGGGCGAACCTGATTGAGAGGGTTTGTCCGCCATGGAGGATCCGCGGAGCGGGCGATAGGGAGGAATAGATGAAATGTCAGCGCTGTAACGGTCTGATGTACCGGATGGAATTGAGGGACAGCAATGGATTTGGCTGTTTGAGAGCTTTCGTGTGCGTCCTCTGTGGGGAGATTGTGGATCCGGTAATCGCGTTCAACAGAACACGCGACTTGGCGCAAGAACAGATGATCCCCAAGCGCGCGCCTCGGCGCAGGCATTCCTGGAAAGCGCACCAAGTAGGGATTATTTCCAATTGAACCAGGGTTTTGCCTAGTTTTATCGTATTTGATGACGGCATAGATTGGTGAGTACCACAAACGAGTTCTGCAACAACTTTCCGCTTCACATACTGCCTGCTATCTCCTCTTCAGAACCTGGGGACGCCGAGTTGAGGCGGCAAGTCCCCAGGAAAAGAGGACGAGCGTTCTGCGAGCGAGCCACCGTGTCAAGGAAGGAATCGTTCCGGATGGCGGAGCTTCTCCGGGAGATAGTGATCGATCACATAGTTCAGGCCGTGCTTGGCCAAAGCCTGCTGTTCGGCGCGCACTTCCATCTTGAGTAACTGTTCCATGGCCGCAACCCACGGCTTATGGTGGCGGATGAACGGATCATTCTTGATCGCGTCCCGGGCGCGCTTGATGTCGACGTCCTTGAGTGGGTGCGTCGGCAGCTTGTAATCGATGATGTCCTGCGGTGTGATGCCGAGAAATGAGGCTTGGGGCACGCAAAAGAACTCATTGAGGTGGGCCGCATTTCCTGAACCGACTTTCAGCGTGCGATAAATGTTCGTGATTCCGTAAGGGTCGCCGTCGACGAAAACATACACAGGAACTTTCTGAACATCAGCGAGCCGGCGGATGAAGCGGCGGCAAGCGCGAGTTGGGACCCCTCCCATGCTGATCAGAATGCAATTGGCTTTTTTCCAGTAATTGTGTTTGACCAAGCGCTGGAACATGCCGGCAGTCTCAATGACGAGGATGAAGTCGGCTTTCGTTTCGAACTGCAAGTGCTCGACGGTGATTGGAATGCTGTAGGCGCCGCTGCCGAAGCGGGTACAGTCGATCCGCAGGACCTTGCCGCTATCGCGGTCGCGATCGAGCACGATCAGGCGTCCCGCGACGTCTCCTCCCTTTTCCTCGGGGATAAAGCCGAGCTGCTCGCGATTGACAGAAAAATAGGCCTCGACGTCGTCCATGACGGTGTCTGATTCCGGCTGCTCGTTGAAGCGAGCATCCTCCCAGTTTTTTGAGACGTAGTAGGCCTCTCGCTTTGTGGCGATGTCATCGTTTTCGACCAAGTCCTTCGAGAGCGCGATCATGCGCAGCGTTTGCGCAAAAGTCTTTACGGTGTTGACCGTGAGGGTGCGCTCCTTCTTCTGGCCCGCGATCTCGAAGAATCCCTTGTCGGGGTGGTATTTGACATTGCTCAAGGAGCGCACCGGAAACTTCATGCTTGGCTTCTTGCGCGCCAGGATCTTCCTCTCGATATCGAGCGCAGAATCCTTGATCGCACCGAGCACATCTTTGTTGGCCCCGACGGGCTCCTCAGGTTTATGCGTTCCTTTCTTTGGCATACAACGGCTCCACTGGTTTCCTAGTTCAGGGTGCGGCTGCGCTCCAAAATGTCACGCAGGTTCAAGACCACCTCCGCCTCGACTTTTTCCGAGAAGCCCAGGATCTCGCGCAGAGCGATGCCAATGTGCGGGATATAGCGATCGATGTACGATTTCTTCTTTTCCTCTTCCACTGCGCGCTTGTGTGCGCGGATGTGGACCGCGAGCCTTCGTCCGCAGTCCTGAAGGGCAAGGCGCAATTCCCGCATGATCTCGGGATAGGCTGCGATGGCTTCCTTACTTTCGGACGTGAACGGCACCCAGGCGGAGGCGATATGGACAAAAAGCGCCATCGCGCCCGTGGGCAGTGCGCCTTTTGCCATGGACAGGCCATAGCTGCGCCAGTCGATGCTCAGAACCGCCTTGGTGATCGCGCAAGCCGACTGTTGATACTGCAAAGGCACGCGATTGGCGAAGCGCAGCAGATCGACCAGTTCGTCTGCCGGCAGGTCCCCGCCGTAGGCCATGCCGACCTCGACCTGAAACGGGTTGCCTCGATAAACGGCCGGCGAGCGCGTGATCGCGGTGAGAAACCCGGCGCGGATCTCCTTCTTCATGCCCGCCAGGATCTGCTCCTCGCCGATCGGAGAAAGGCAGTTGGTCGGCGGGCTCATGATCTTGACGCTGTTGATCGCCTTGTACAGTCGTTCCGCTTCGTTAACCGCGATGGAGTGTGGATTGGCCGCCGGCCGGAGCTGCGCGGCCTGGCAGATCTCGAGCGCGACACGTGAACTGACGCGCGAGAAGTCGCGTTGCAGCGCAGCCGCCAGATTGCGACCCTTGGTCTCTTTCAGCATTCTTATGAGCGCGCCCAGCTCCACCCCGTATGGATGAGGCTTGATGGCTTGGGGCTCGGACGGCAGCATCTGGGAAGCGCGCGGAAAATGCTGGACTCCATCGCCGCCGGGGAAGGAGTAAAAGATCTCGCAATGCGGATTGGCGATGGCCGTCTGGTGAATGTAGTCGTCGACCGAGTGCCGCCCTTTCTTATAAATCCCCACCAGCTCGATCTCCACGCGCGTGCCGTGCGGCTGATCCCAGTCTCGCACGGAATCGGCGATGATCTGCGGCGTGTTTTTGCGCGTGTCGATCTGAATCTCGTAGTAGTGCGCCGGCTTGCCTGATCCCGTCTGTGAAAGGACGACGACAGATTTGCCGGTGGTCAGAAGTCCGTACATGCCTGCGGCTGAAATCCCGATCCCCTGCTGGCCGCGCGCCTGCTTCAAGGTGTGGAATTTCGAGCCGTAAAGCAATTTGCCGAAGATCTTGGGAACCTGCGCCTTGACGATCCCGGGCCCGTTGTCTTCCACTGCGATCCGGAAGCGGTCCTCTGC
>JBEKIX010000176.1:0-3945 GCA_050011535.1 Acidobacteriota bacterium | reverse complement strand
TATGAGGCCGCATTGAAGCGGATTGCGGGTCTTATGGACGCCGATCCTGGAACCCCCCGCGGCGACGAGCTGGAGCTTTGGTCATTGCTAATCAGCGACTACGAAGACCGGCATTATCCTATGGAAATGCCCGATCCGATCGCTGCGATTCGATTCCGGATGGAGCAACAGGATCTGAACCAGACGGATCTGATTCCCTATTTGGGCAGCCGGAGCAAAGTCTCGGAAGTTCTATCCGGGAGGCGGCCGTTGAGCATGGCGATGATCCGCAAATTGCATGTTGGACTGGGGATCCCGCTCGAAGTTTTGGTGCGGGAATCAGCCCCCGCTCCGGCGCGGGATTGCGAGGATATCGATTGGCGGCGTTTCCCTCTGGCAGAGATGCTCAAACGGCATTGGTTTCCGGGTTTTGCCGGCTCGGCCCGCGACCTGCTCGCAGGCGCCGAACATTGGCTTGCCCCGTTGCTCCTATCGGATGACTCGGCCTGCCTCCGGCCCGCGCTTCTCCGCCAGCATGTGCGCAGCGGATCAGAAATGAATGAATACGCTCTCTGGTCCTGGAAGGCGCGTGTTCTCCAGCGGGCCAGGGAGCGGAAGACCCCGCGCTATCAACAGGGGAGCGTTACATCGGAACTTATCTCGGAACTGGCTCATCTCAGTGTTCTTGATGACGCGCCGCTCGTTGCCCGCGCATTCCTCGAAAAAATGGGAATCATTTTGGTTGTGGAGCGCCATCTTCCGAGAACTCATCTGGACGGCGCCGCTATGCTACGTTCCGACGGAACGCCGATTGTCGGCCTGACACTCCGTTATGACCGGCTGGACAGTTTCTGGTTCACCCTCAGCCACGAATTGGCCCATGTTGCGCTCCATTTGAGGAAGGAAGAACTGTGTGCCTGTGTGGATGATTTCGAATCCGAGAGCAGTGATCCCGTGGAAACGGCTGCCGACCATTTGGCTCGGGAAGCCCTGATTCCTGAGCCCGAATGGCGGGACGTGCAAGCGCACCGCGGCGCATTAGCACCCAAAGTCCATGATGTTGCCAGGAGGCTGAGAATTCACCCTGCCATCGTAGCCGGCCGGCTCCGCCGTGAGCGGGATGATTACCGCATTCTTTCCGGAATCGTAGGCCAAGGGAAAATACGTCACATGTTTTCTTGAGGATGCTCCAAAAAGAGTCGCCACCGCAAGGCAGCGAAAGGGTTTAGCCGTGGAAGTAATTCTCGAGAGGGAATTATGAAAGCGAACCACGAAGAGCAAGAAGCATTGCGCATTCCGGCGGAGCCAGTGAAGTGAACGAGCAAGAGCTGCGCGAGTGGATGGCCGCCTCCGAGAGCGAATCAGTTGAGTTCAAGCCTGGAATTCCAAGCCGCAACGACATCGCCGAATATGCCGTCGGCATCGGAAACGCGGGCGGTGGCTGGCTTATCCTAGGTGTAAGCGACCGGATGCCTCGGCAAATTCTCCCGCTCACTCTCCCACAGGAGGAGGATCGGGCACGCATCCGGGAGAGCGTAGCTGACGCGACCCAGATTCGCATCGAATTCGAAACCGTAACCACCTTGGATGGGGCGGTGCTGGCCATCCACATACCCGCGCGCCCGCGCGGTGTTCCCTTTCACACTCAGACCGGGAAGTATCTAATCCGGCTGGGAGAGGGTCTGCGGGGCATGACACTTTCAGAGATCGACGCCATAAGGCGGGAAGCCGGAATCGAACTGACCGCCTCTCCAATACTGGACTCGCCGATAGGCATGCTGAGCGCCTCCGGAATGGAAGAGTTGCGGCGTTTAATGACCGAGGCCGGCGCCGCAGCCGATCTCATCCGGCTTTCGGATACGGATCTACTGCGCTCCCTCGGCGTGCTCGCCGCCGACGGCAGCCTGCTCTTAGCCGGGCTCTTGTTGGCCGGCAAGCCAGAGGCCATCCGGGAGCATCTGCCGCACGCCCGCTGGCAATTCCGTCGCATGAAATCCGATACGGACTATGATCAGGCCGAAGACGGCACGGACTGCCTCCCCATTGCCCTTAAGCGATTGCGAGAACTCGTCGGCGCTAATAATCCCATCGTGACAATTCCCGGTGTGCTCGTTCATCCGGAGTTCCCCCGCTATCCGGCTCTGGCGTTGCGTGAACTGATCGTCAATGCCCTCGCCCACCGCGACTACGAAGTTCCCGGCGCCGTGACGCTAAAGCTGTATCCGGACCGGTTGGAACTGAGCAATCCCGGCGGTTTCGTCGGTGGCGTAACCGCGCAAAACATACTCCATCACCCTTCTTCGCCACGCTACCCGGCCATGTTCCAGGCACTCGCCCGCATGCGCCTGGCCAACGCCTCGAACCTGAGTGTGCCCCGGGTCTTCCGGGACCTGCTGACCGAAGGCAAGGAACCGCCGGCTTATTGGAGCTCCAATCAGGCAATCCGGGTTTCAATCAAGGGTCAAAAGGCACGCGCCGAGTTCCTGGAGCTCATGCATCGATTCTCTGAACTTGATGTCGATGATCTCATGGTGATCCATTATCTCACTCGGCACCGGGAGGTTCCGACACACACAGTCGCTGAGATCTGCCAGCGCTCGATGGAGGAAGCGAGAGAAATCCTCGGTCGCCTGGTCGCCCATTGGAGGCTTGCTGAGGCGTGCGGAGGAACTGGCCGCGGGAGGTATTATCGGCTGTCGAGGGGCGCTTACGACCTGCTCATCCGCACTCTTGAATACCGCGTAGATCGGCGCCTGTCCATTGAAAGCGCAAAAGCCCGTGTGCTCGCGGCACTTGTTGATGGTCCCCTGGCAAATGCTGAGATTCGAGAGATAACACAACTGGGGCGCCTTCAAGTAGCCCGTCTGATGAGCGCACTACAATCGGTGCGTCTTGTGCGTCTCGACCGGCGGGGGCGTGCCAGTAGATGGTCCTTGGATGTGGAGGGCAGATAAGACAACAAGGCATGGTGTGCCTTCCGCCAGATATTTGCGAGAAAACCTGGGGGAAATTCTGAAAATGTTCGCGATACATTTTAAATGTTCGCGCACATTTCATGAACTTTCGACTGCTGATTCGACGATCGCTCCTATGCTGCGGGTTTATGTGGATGACAATGAATGAGTTACAGGGAAGTTCAGGGAGACGAGATTGGCGTGACGCGGACTTGGAAACGCCGAATGTAACATTCTCTATATGCGCGCACATAACTTTCTTGAAATGAGACACACGAGAGTTTGTGGGTTATCGGTGAGACACAAAGGAAATAAGGGAAGCCCCATCATTTCTTCGCGTTTGGCGGTTGCTTTTAAAAGCTAACCGCCAAGTTGCGAAGACTCAAAGATGCAACAAATGAACGATCATAATATATAGTGGCCACATGACATACGCGGTTGGTTCGCTGGTTCGAGCGCGAGGCCGGGAGTGGGTGGTCCTTCCCGAGTCCGCGGAGAACCTCTTAGTCCTCCGACCGCTCGGTGGGGCGGATGAAGAGGTCACCGGGATTTATCTGCCGCTCGAAACCGTCGAACCTGCCTCCTTTGGGCTTCCGGAACCCTCGATGCCCGGCGATTATCGCTCCTGCAAACTGCTGCGGGATGCCGTGCGCCTGGGATTCCGGTCCAGCGCGGGCCCGTTCCGCTGTTTTGCCCGGATCGGCGTGGAACCGCGCCCCTACCAGGTAGTGCCGCTGCTGATGGCCCTTAAGCTCGATCCCGTGCGCCTGCTCATCGCCGATGACGTCGGCATCGGGAAAACCATCGAGGCTTGCCTCATTGCCCGCGAGATGATCGATCGCGGAGAAGTGCGGCGCATGGTCGTCCTCTGCCCGCCGCAGCTCGCCGAACAGTGGCAGGGCGAGCTGAGCGCCAAGTTCCACATCGACGCGGAACTTGTCCTCCCGAGTACAGCCACGAAGCTCGATCGCCATTGTCGTGTCGGCCAGTCAATCTTCGAGGTGTTCCCTTC
>JBEKIX010000175.1:0-3949 GCA_050011535.1 Acidobacteriota bacterium | reverse complement strand
CGCTGCCAGGAGAAAAGCTGCGGCCGCGAGCAAGGAACACACTACAAGTGTCGAAGCCTGGAATGACGGACGCAGATGGGTGAATGCACCGGCTATGCTCAGATGCGCCTCGCGGCCATATTCGACCGCCGAAGCGCGAAATTCTTGCAGCGCGGCCCGCCCTGCCGCGATCAGTTTGGATTGTCCACGGAGGTCGTAATTGATCGCGACGTCGGTCCACCAGAAACTCAGAGCGTCGAGTACGCCGGCGAGTGCCTTCAGGAAAGGCGGCTTTCGCGCGGGTTCCGCGGGTGTCGGATCGAACTCCACCCAGCCGTAGGGGGAGAGGTAGGCATCGACCCAGCTGTGCGCGTCGTACTGGTGCACAATCCAGTGGCGGGACAGCCCGTTGTATTCTCCCGCATGAAAGCCGTTTACCAATCTTGACGGAACGCCGACCTGCCGGAGCATTACAGCCATTGCCGTCGCAAAGTACTCGCAGTGGCCACGGCGCACGTCAAACAGAAACATCGACAGTGGGTCGGGATGATTTGGAGTGCCCAGGAGATCGAGGCTGTATTCGTAATTTGAGCGCAGATAGTTTTCCAACAGCCTGGCCTTGTCGTACGAAGTAGCGCCATCCTTGGTCACACGGCGCGCGAGTTCCACAACACGCGGGTCTTCGATCGGCGCCTGGAGGCAGCAGGTCTTGATTTCTTCGGGGAGTGGAGGCGCAAATGGCGAAAACAGCGTCGGATCGACTCTGGAAATATCGGAAATCGCGCTATAACGGATCTCGCCGCTCCTGGGCGTCTTGGAAAACACGTTGCCTGATTTGTCCCGTTCGACCCATCCAAGGTCAGCAGAAACCGCCAGAATCTTATGGCTTGCGAACACCACGTCGGTGGCGATCGGCTCCAGGAAAAACGTCTGCATCAGCAGTTCCGGGCCCTGCGTAGACTGCTCCAGTTTAAAATATCCGCCCTGGGTCGGGATGCGCAGACGCTCAGGTCGGGTGCAGCTCCAGGCTTTGCCATCGAAGAAGTCCAGGGCAATGCCGCGCCATTTCAAGTCTGTCGGCAATTTCTCCCGGGGAGCGTCTACCTTCACCTTCATCACCAGATCCGCTGACTTCTTGATTGTGCCGATCGCGCCGAGCTCCGCTCTTTCGGAAAACCCGCTGATGAAAGTCTGGCGGGCAGACGGGAAACGGTGGATGCCTAGGGACACTCGAGGAAGGAAGAAGAAGAAAGGCACGGCCAGAAGAAGCACGATAACGAACAGCACAAGCGCTTGTGCCGACAGCGCCCCCAAGGGGAAACCCGAAAACAACTCGAAGCTGGTGCCGCGGAGGTTCTTGGCGACGACCAGCGGCCGCAGGGTTGTGCCTCCCACGGCGACTTGGTTGCTTTGCCTCATCTCAAACAGGAGAAGCGAACTGATCCCGGAAGCCAGGAACAGGCACAAACAAACGAAGAAAATGGGGCTATCGGTTAACGTTGCTCCGTCCAGCAGCGCAGCAAAACTGAGGAGATAAAGGCATCCAAAGTCGCGGTCGGAGGATTGAATAGGCAGCATTATTGCCGCAAAAAGGAGAAGGACATGCAGCACGCTCAGGGGCAGGGAATGCGACAGGCACTTCCAATCGAGATAACCGGCAGACAGGATGGCGAGCGCTGCCAAGGGAAGAGTCCATTTCGGAATCGCGCGCCGGCAGCGCGACCTAGGAATGAACCAGCTGGCGATGAGGATGCAGCCGAAAAGGGCAAATAGAACGAGGTCGAAGCCCGCCGCAGCCGCGGCGAGAAAGCCGGACGCGATCAAGACGTAGGATGAGATTCTGAAGTGCGCCGAAATGCTCATAGTTCGTCGAAATAGATCACATAGGAGGAGTGCCAGACCGCGGCCGGCAGAGTTCCTCTGGGCCGGGAAGTCAGGATGATCTTAAACACTTTCTCAGACAATATTCGCTGCAACTGATCTTTGTCCGCGCCGCGCGCAAATTCCTGATTCAGGTTCACGCGGGCTTCCGGGCGAGCCGCTTCACGATCGGCAACCGCAAGCGATCGGAGGATGCCATACAAGTGATCGGTGCCGGTGCCCCGGGGAATGTGTTCATTGGGTGTCAGGTATTCAAATTCAGCGCCTTCTCTGACGAAGTGTGCGACCAGACTGGCGGCCAGAGAAACAGCTCTTTCAAACTCGTCCGCATTACCCGAGCCGTCAGCGTGCAGGATTGTATCCAAAATCAGGCAGAACTCACTCTCTTCGTCGCGTGCGTACTCCCTGGCCATGAGCTTGCCCGTCTTGGCGGTAGCCTTCCAGTGAATCAAGCGAGCGTTCTCACTTTCCTGGTATTCTCGAATCGCATAAAGGCTCTCGCCGTGGCCGGCGCGCTTGCCTTCCAGTTTTCCGGACCGGAAAGGCAGGAGATGCAAGTCCGACGAGATCTCCCGGATCGATGGATAGACCAGCACCTCGCCGGTTACGGAAACACGTTCGCCGCGTCGGAAGAGTCCGAAGGGAAACCGCGTGGAGAGGTGCAGTCCATCGAGCCGGTATTTGCCTCTGCGCGCGAACGACTGGGATATCAGCTCGGATCGCGATTTTCCTGCGGGAATCGCCGGGAAGTAGACTGCATGGAGCAGCACCGGCGAGCCCTCTCTTAATCCGGCGTGCCGCGCCGCTCTGCGCCACCGGAACACCCGCGGAATCCATTGGCGACGCCGCTCGCGGATCAGCGAGGAGTCCTCCACCAGAACCGAGAACGACGAGAGTACCCTTTTCTCGTTTTTCAGAGTGATCTTGATCGAGACGTTCTCCCGTTCAAAAACGTTTTGAGGTACCTGCAGCGAAACGAATAGAGATCGCAGGGAGAGGCGGGCCACCACGCCGGAGGTAATCGCCGCGGCCAGCTGGAGTGAGAGGATCAGATAGAAAAGGTTGTTGCCCGTGTTGACAGCGGCCAGCGCGATGAGGAATATCGAGAGAATAAAGAGTGCTCCGCCGACGGTAATGCTGAAAGAGAATGGATTTCGCCAACCTCTTGCATTCCTGTTTGGCAGGCTGTGGGTATGCGTCTCAGAGCGGGACCTCGACGCTCTGGAGGATTTCAGCAAGGATCTCCTCGGATTCTTCACTTCGGTTGTAGGGGGATGAATATTTTGCGCTGACAACCACGCGGTGCGCGAGCACAGGGATCACCAGCCGTTTGATGTCGTCGGGGATACAATAATCTCTTCCCTCAAAATATGCGATAGCCTGAGCTGCGCGATGGAGCGCCAGTGAGCCGCGTGGACTAGCGCCCGTGAGCAAAAACTCGGAACGCCTGGTGGCTTCCACGATCGCCAGGATGTAGTCCAGCAACGCTTCGTCCACGCGCACTTCCGTCACGGCTTGCTGAGCCTCGAGGATGTCCGCGGCGCCCAGCACGGGTGCAATCTGCCCGATATTCGGTGCATGCTTCTGCTGCCTCAGTATCTCCTTTTCCGCTTCCGCCTCCGGATATCCCATGCGAATGCGCAGCATGAAGCGATCCAGCTGGGACTCGGGCAGGGGATAGGTTCCGTGATGTTCGATGGGATTCTGGGTTGCCACCACCATGAACGGACGCGGCAGTTTGTAGGTGTGGTTGTCGACGCTGATTTTCCCCTCGCTCATTGCTTCCAACAAGGCACTCTGGGTCTTAGGCGTGGTGCGATTGATCTCATCCGCCAGGACGACATTTGCGAAAATCGGGCCGCGGCGGAACTCAAACGCCTGTTCAGCCTGCCGGAACACCGAGATCCCGAGGATATCGGAGGGGAGCAGATCGCTCGTAAACTGGATTCTTCGAAAAGTGCAGTCGAATCCGCGGGCAAGTGCATGGGCGAGGGTCGTCTTGCCGACGCCCGGTACATCCTCAATGAGGAGATGGCCTTCAGCGAGCAGTGACACGAGAGCCAGTTTGACCGGTTGCGATTTTCCCCGC
>JBEKIX010000174.1:0-4004 GCA_050011535.1 Acidobacteriota bacterium | reverse complement strand
CTTCGATCTGCTGGCCGACATCCTGCGCGCTTGCCGGCGAGTGCTGCAGCAGCATTTCCCTCTGGGGCGCCTTAGCCTGGTTCAGCACCGATCCAACGAGTCGACGGCAACTTTGTACTCTCTCGATGCGGGCGACAACGCCCTCATGATCGGGCCCACCGTGATCCTGCTCGAGGCCTCGCGCCTGAAGACGTGCATTGCGGACCGCGCGCCTTGTGTCGTCCTACTCAGTGACACAGCGGATCAGGATGCCATCGAGCAGCATCATCTCCTGCATCCCGAGAACCGCGCCGCGATCTACTCCCCCCTGGTTCTCGGACAGAAGTTCAAGGGTATGCTGATTCTGGCGCTGCAGGATGGCAGCAAACTAACGGCGATGCACACAAGCTTGCTCGCGCACACAACCGCTCACCTTGTGCAGGCGATCGAGAATTCTGACAAGCACTACCTCGAGTGCCGCCGGGGACGGCACCTTTCGATGGTGAGCGAAATCGCAAGGCAGGCTGTGCTCGTAGAGGACCTCGGGATATTTCTGGACGCGGCATCCGAACTGATCCGGGTCAGTCTGGAATATTCGGACGTGCAAATCTGGACGGCAGGTCATGCACCGGAGGGGTTGATCCTCGCCGCGCGCGCCGGAAAACCGAACGCGCCTGAAGAACAGAGTTTGCCCGAAATGGTGCGCCAGTGTGCGCGGCTGGATAAAACTCTATGCGACAACAATCCGCCCGACCTCTCGGAAGCAGGGTTCGGTTCCAGGCTTGCGGTCCCGATCCGGCTCCGCGGCAAACGGCTTGGAGTTCTCTTTCTCCAGAGCGACAGGCTGGACGCCTTTCCTCTGGAAGATCTCGACACCATCGAGGGGATCGCTTCGTTGATCGCCTCGGCTTGTGACGACCTGCGCGCCTTCGCATACGCCCGTGAATCGAACGTGTACATGCAGGCCATTCTGGAATCGGCCAAGAACGTCGCGATCCTCTCCACCGACACGCTCGGTTATGTGATCACGAGCAGTATCGGATCGGAAAACGTGTTCCAGCTGTCCCAGAAGCAGATCGTCGGCAAGGACATCCTGACGCTTTTTACGGATCCGCGCTTCCGCAAGGAACTGGCCGCCTATATCTCCACCCAGGAGATCTCGACCCTGGAGAGCAGCAGGCTCTCCCAAGAGGGGAATGATACAATTTCCTATCTCGACGTCTCCTTGCAGCGTGTTTACGACGCCGATCAGCGAGAGCTGGGGTTCCTCTGCATCGCCCAGAACGTGACCGAAAACGTGCGGCTCGAAAAACGACTCGAATCGCTCTCCATCACAGATGAGTTGACCAGGCTCTACAATCGCCGGCAATTTTTTTCCACGATCACGGGGGAGATCGAGCGTTGCCACCGATTCCAGCGGAGCATCTCCCTCTGTTTCTTCGATCTCGACCGGTTCAAGCAGTACAACGACACTCACGGCCATCTTAAAGGCGATCAGGCCCTGAAGGAAACGGCGACGATGGTTCTCAGCCTGGTGCGGGCGGGAGTGGACACCTGCTATCGATACGGCGGCGACGAATTCACCGTCATCATGCCCGAGACAGTCGCGGCTAATGCGCGCGTGGTCGCCGAGCGCATCCGCGAACGCTTGAGCCGCCACTTTCAGCACGAGATTACCGCCAGCATCGGCATCGCATCATCCGTGGATAACCTTAAAGCGGAAAACCTCATCGAGAGGGCCGATCAGGCCATGTACAACGCGAAATCGCTCGGCGGAAATTGCACGGTCCTGGCGGAATGATCGCGGCGTGGAGCGATCTCACCGGGAAGCCGGCGTGCGTGATCCCATCGTTTCCAGGTTCAAGACGCGCCAGTCATCGCGGAAATCCGGTGAGCCCAGGTTGATTCGGTTCACCTTGAGGGCGAGGTTTTCGAAGGCGAGGCTCGTCAGTGGCGCCAGCTTGAAATCCTCCTCGCCAACGCGAATCGTCACTGCCAGCAGTTCCCTTGCGTTGCCGAAATCCCCTTGAATCCTAACGCCGAAAGACGACCTCGCGTGCATCGTCAGAGACGGAGTAATCATCGGCTGCTTGGGATCTCCGGTATCGACGAGAAAGGTCGTGCCGATGACAGTGCGGTTATCGAGTCTCAAGCGCACCTGTTTGGCGGCGAGGTTCGCGACTCCATCCGTCATGGAGACGAAATTGACCAGCGGAATACCGGGGTTCACCACCTCTACCGTGAATATGTAATCGTGATCCACAAAAGCAAAGTAAGCGCTCTTTTCCAGAGGAGGCGCAGCCCCTCTCTGCCCTGGCGTCGGCGGACTCGGCTGCGCCGCCTGGAATAAAAGAGCCAGCCACGCAACGATGTGGATCTGCATCGGCACCTCTTTTGCCGCCGCCCGGATTCACCGCTCACGCCCAGCGTCGAGAACGGCCAGAAGGTGATAAGATTCAAGCGCTCCTATTTGATACCACAGGCACCGGGTCGTGTGAAGGCAAAGAGAATGGACGGAAATGCTGATATGTCGGACATTGCGCCAGTGATTCTCGCAGCAGGAGATTCTTCGAGAATGGGTTACCCCAAGGCGCTTCTGCCGCTGGGAGACGAGACCTTCCTTGCGCGCATACTCGGAACGCTCGACACGCTCGCGCTCCCGGCGGCACGCGTGGTTCTCGGCCTGCATGAACCGCGGATCCGGCCGCTGCTGGAGGACAAAAGAGTGCGCATTCTGATCAATCCCGATCCGGCACGCGGCCAGGCTTCCTCCATCAGGCTCGCACTGGCCAGCTTCGAACCGAATATCACAGGCTGCTTGATCTGGCCGGTAGACCAGCCTCTGGTTTCGCCGGATCTGGTCAGGAGCCTGATGCGCCTGTTCGCCGAATCCTCAGCCGTGATCGCGCTGCCGCGCTGCCGAGGGAGAGCCGGCCACCCGGCGATCTTCGGCCGAACGATGATTCATGAACTGCTGACTGCGCCTCCCGAAGCGAATCCGAAACTGATGGTCGCCCGGCATGCGGATGAAACAGTCTGGCTTGAAACCGGCGAATCCGGAACCGTCGAAGATATCGACACTCCCGAAGATTACTTCCGGCTCATAGGAGAACCCCTCGCATCGGCCCTCTCGCGGCAGCGGCTTAACCGCTCAGGCAGCGGGATCCAGTTCTTCCTTTGAGGGAACCAGCCGGATGTGCGCTGGCGCTTTGAAGATTCGCAGATCCATTCCCTTCAGGTTCTGCATAAGGGAGCTCAACCCCGTGTACAGGTAGCCGAATTGGAAAAGGAGCAGAAAAGGGATAACGCCATAGATGCCCAGACTGAAGGCATAGTAGTTGACGTAGGTGAAGTAGAGTCCCAAACCGATTTCGATAAACGGCAGCACGCCGGCTCGTCCGCGATACTTCTTTGTTTTCCACTCTCCCTTGTTACCTTCGACCGAGTACTTGGGAGTGCGCACGAAGGGGCTCTTTACTCCCAGAGCGCCCTCAATCACGGCCTTCGCAACCACGACGGTCATGCCGATGCCGATCGCCATCAGGCAGGGCAGGTAGAGGATCCTCTTGTACCAGTCCTTATGCAGCGTTCTCTGGGCACAGATGTAGAAGCAGTTCACACTCGCGAAAGAAAGTATAAACAGCGGCAGATCGATGGTCACCATTTGGAACCAGCCCTGATTGAAGCGGACAATGAGGGCGGGAAACAGGAGTATCACGAGCAACATCATCACGGGATAGGCCACATTCCCGGTAAGGTGGTACCAGGATTCCATCTTTTCTGCAGGACTGAGAGAGGAACGCAGCAGCCCGGGAAGCACTTTCTTGCCGGTTTGCATGGCGCCCTTAGCCCACCGGCACTGCTGCGCTTTGAAGGAGTTCATCTCGACGGGGAGTTCCGCAGGAACAGGAAGATCCGGCAGGAACACGAATTTCCAGCCCTTCATCTGTGCGCGGTAGCTCAGATCAAGATCTTCGGTAAGAGTGTCGTGCTCCCAGCCGCCGGCTTCCTCGATGGTCTTCCTG
>JBEKIX010000173.1:0-4145 GCA_050011535.1 Acidobacteriota bacterium | reverse complement strand
TTTGTTGAGTGGGGAAACCTGGGCGCTTATCATCGGGTCCAAGGAAACTACCCTCCGGTTGTTCGCGGAGGAAATTATTCGCTCGTCTCACTGCAGGTTGCGGACGCTCAGAAAGGTCCGGCGCTGGTGGGGATTCGGCCTGAGAAGTCGCCTTCCCATCGACTGGGTCACCTCTTGGGCTGGATTCAGGTGTGGATGGGCGTTTTTCGTTCCAAATCCGGCTTAAGTAGTGGGTTTGCTTACTTTATACCTTGCATGCACTCCTTTGGATCAATGACCCCCAGGCTTTTGACAATCTTAAAATTACCGTTGTTTGCCTGGGCAATGTACATGTTCATTCGAACGTGATGCTGACCGGGCACCATTTCCGCCGGACCGCCCGGCCCCTCCGCGATCTTGGCGTGGTCCAGCGCCTTGATCACATCTTCCTGGTTGGTCGAGCCGGCCTCTTTCACCGCCGCCTCCCATAGCTTCAGACCGCGGTACATGCCCGTACAGGCCCCGCCTGCCGTGAACTTGGCATTGCCGGGAAAGAGCTTGTCGTACTGGTTGATCAGGTTCTTGCCGAATGAATCGCCGACGTTCTGATAATAGTCGAGGCAACTGTACAGACCCTCCACGTGTGCGGCCGGGACCAGGTTCAAGAAGTTTTCATCCATGTACGTGCAGATCAGTTGTCCGCCCCGCTTGGTGAAGCCGGAGTTGTAAAGCTGCTCAAGGAAGGGTGTGAGGCCGGGAGGAACGATTGTGTTAAATACCACCTCGGCGCCACTGGAGGTGATCTTTTCCACCGTCTTGCTATAGTCCATGTGGTCGAGGGGATAGTATTCCTCTCCGACGATCGCGCCACCGTTCGCCGTGACCACCTGGCGAACCTTCTTGTTCATGACCTGAGGCCAAATGTAGTCGGCTGACGGCAGATAGAACTTCTTCGCCCCGGTTTTTTGCATCAGCCAGGGAATGAGAGGTTCAACCTGCTGCGCCGGCACCGGGCCGGTGCAGAAGATGAGCGGGGCACATTCCTGCCCCTCGTATTGCTCCGGATAAATGTAGAGCTTTTTGCCCTTCACGACGGCAGGGCCCTTGATCGCCTGGCGGGTGGAGCTGTAAATGCCGCCGAAGATCACATCCACTTGGTCCTGCTGGACCAGTTTGGCCGCTTTGGCCTCCGCCACGCTGTCCGTCGTCGCCCCGTCCTCAAGGCACAGATCGATCTGCCGCCCCAGCAAGCCGCCTTTGGCATTGATGTCATCAATTACCATTCTGGCCACGTTGGCATTGGCGATACCCGCAAACGAGAGTGGACCTGTCTGCTCCGCGATGACTCCCACCTTGATGGATTTACCACCTGAAGTTGACGCACTCATGGTATTCTCTCCTCTCAAAATTGGTTTTTGGTGAGTAGGCACTGATCATTCAACATTCATCCCGTTGACCACTGGTTGCTGCTTAGTTTCCTGTACGTTGCTCATTCCCTTCCCTCCTTCAGTTTCAGATTGTCTGTTGTGCAGTTACACTAGGATTGACTTCTTAATAACGAGACCTAGCGGAAACAACTCACTTGGGGTACGACGTCCTCTAGGAGGCTGCGGAAAAACGCTCCAATGCTGTCATCCTGAGCGCAGCGAAGGACCCCTGTATTTGAAATTTCAAGCAGATACAGAGGTCGTTCGTCGGACTCGCCTCCTCAGGATGACAGCGTGAGGGTTTTTCCGCACCCTGCTAGGAAACTGAGCCAGTCCCCAGAGTTGTAAGTCCGGATTTGGTCGGGTTCGTCAACGGCCTGCCGCTGGTGGTCATCGAGTTGAAGAAGCCCGGCGTGCCCGCGCGCGCGGCGTTCGACGAGAACCTGACGCACTACAAGCAGCAGATCCCGGCGTTGTTCTGGTTCAACACCCTGCTCATCGCCTCGAACGGCACGGACAGCAAGAACATCTTCCGCATCGTGATCGTGCGGCGAGGGTGAGGCACCCGGCCGTTTGTGGCTGAGCGGATTCGATGCGCCCTGCCTGCACACCATGTATGCCGGCAAGCCGATGCAGGGCCAGCAATCAACAAACCGGGAGGGTCAAACGTCCTTTACGATGGCTCCTTCGGCGATATGCTCCAGCTTGGTAATAGTGTCGTAGGGGACATTCATCTTCTTAAACCACGCGATGAGCGGCTCCGGCCGCTGTGCTTCCCAATAACAGAAGACTTTGCCTTCGGTCAGGTTCGCGAAGCTTTCGTGGCATTTGATATTCGGATCCTGTTGGGTGGCGACGGCGACCTGACAGAACTGGTCGCGCGAAAAGCCCTTGGGGGGCAACGTATGAGTGACCATGAATTTCGGCATGGCAATTCTCTCCTTATTTCTTTGCTAAATGGGAATTTCCGTTTTCAGTTTTTGCCCAACTGCTAATATACACCCGAGCGCCTCTGAATTCAAGACCAGTCGGGCTTGCAGCGCCAGCTGCTTCCACAAACCACGGAAGGGGTCAGTCTTACGTCTCCGGAGAATCCCCAAGCCTCCGGCGCTACAGGGATTCGGCCTGGGAAGTCGCCTTCCTGGAAAGGATCATGTCTGTCGCGTGGCCGCCTTACCGCAGGCGAAACAGCCCAAGTATCAAGGCTGGACGCTTACTTCCCCTCAGAGGTGTAGCGAACAAGGCTGAGCGACGTCCCTCTCATTTGCGCCAGTCAGAACCGCTAGCGAAGCTGCACGATAGCATCTTAATAAAGAGGCCCCCGCCGGCCACAGCTTGCCTCACTCTCAGGTCCGGAACAACCCGAGCTGATCCGATGCTGTCACGGGACTCGACGGCCTATGTGAAGCTTCGCGCCGCTGTACCGCCTCGTGCGACATACCGAACATCAGGAGTTGCGTCACTACTGCCGGGATCGGTGCTACTGGTGGAATGATGACTTCCGGCAGGTCCCGGACCCGTGGTTCAGCTTCGATTTCCGGCTCGCGGGTCTCCACCGGCCGCGCTCCGAACACTTCCGCCTGCTTCTCCACCAGCCTTTTCCACACCGCATCCGCGCTCTCCCCGATGCCCTTCTCCGTCACCAACTCACGTGCCATCGCCATCAAAATGTCATCGCCTTCGTCGATCGCTTGAAGACCGTCGCTTGCGAACTTCCCTTCCATCGCCAGCGAAACCAGGAGCTTTTTCCCCATTAGCCTCAAACACGCTTCCTGCATGGTCCCGGCGTAGTAAAAGAATTTGACATTGACGTTCGAGTGCTGTCCGATCCTCCATGAGCGCCGGCTGGCCTGCCGCAAAGTGTAAATGGAATAGCCGGTCTCGTAGAAGAAAATGTCAGGGAAGAACCAGAGGTCTAGCCCAGTCTGAACCAAACGCGGGTGCCCAATGACGACCTGCACTCCGGCTCGCAATTGACGCTCATACCACGCTTCACGCTCTTCCGGCGACACCTGGGTCGTCAGCACCGCTACGTGGATTCCTTCCTTCGCCAGGATGCTCTCCAGCCGGCGTGTCACGTCCCTTTTCTGGGTATAGACCGCGAAGACCTGTACCTTTCTTCCGCGCTCAAGCGAAGATTTGATTTCTTCAACCAGCCGCCGTTCCTTGGCGTGGACAAGGTTCTGATCCAGGTCTCGAGTCGCTGCGATCAAGAATGGTTCGCGACGTTTGGTTTCGGGGTTGAACTCTCGCCCTATCAAATCCCCGAAGCCGAAGGGCCGGTCGGGGTAAGCGAGGAGAGCCATGTCAGGTGATACGCGATTACTTCTACGTCAGCACACGGCGCCAGCTCTGGGAACGCCAGACGAGCCTGTATGACGTTCTGCGGATCACTTCCACCGCCTCGCTCGCTGAGCTGCGTGTAGCCTTCAGCCTCAGGCAATTGGAGATCCGCGCTGCCGGCACTTCTAGCCGTGACAATGCTACCCTGGAGCGCGCCTTCAACATCCTGGCGCAAACTGATTTGAGGGCTTGTTACGACTCGCTGCTGAAGGATCCGTCGGTGCCAGCACCATTTCCGTATGGGGGCTTAGGCTCGATTCTGATCGCCGGAGACCGATCGCGCGATGGTCAGACGTTCTTTGCGACCCAAATCCTCTCGTTCCAGCCCGAACTGCGGGAGCGCCGGTTCCACGCGCCGTTGCGGAATTTTGACTTTTACGATGACCGTGCCATCTA
>JBEKIX010000172.1:0-4176 GCA_050011535.1 Acidobacteriota bacterium | reverse complement strand
CTTGAGGGATTCGAGGGTCCTCTCGATCTGCTTTTGCATCTGATCAAGCGGGAGGAACTCGATATCTGGAACATCCCCATCGCTCACGTCACGGAGCAATATCTGAGCTATCTCCACCTCATGCAGGATTTGAACATCAATTTGGCAGGAGACTGGCTGGTGATGGCGGCCACTCTCATCTACATCAAATCGCGCATGCTGCTTCCTCCCGATCCTGTGCAGGAGTCGCCTCCGGATGAGCTTTCGGAGGATCCCAGGAAGGAGCTCGTGTATCAGCTTCTGGAACACCAGAAGTTTAGGAATGCCGCACAGATGCTCTATACACGCGAGGAAGTGGAAAACGCGGTCTGGAACAGCCCCCCGCAAGATGTGCGCGAAGATGAGAAGGGAGTTGTCGCCGTCACGCTGTTCGATCTGCTGAAAGCATTTGCCGAGGTGGTAAAGCGCTTCGAAGCTCAAGGCGCCATGGAGCTCGACCAGGAGGATGTCACAATTGAGCAAGAGCTGGCGGAGCTGCGCCGGCTCTTGATGGTGCATGACTCCATGATCTTTTCTTCCTTTTTCGACAAGTCGCCCTCGAAGAGACATCTGATTGTAACGTTTCTGGCACTACTGGAACTGGTCAGGTTGCACGAGATCCTGCTTTCCCAGAAGCATGCCTTTGAAGAGATTCACATCACCAAGAGCGACACCAGCGGAGAAACTGCATAGGTCCTATGGAAATCGAAGAGCTCCAACCTATCCTGGAAGCGATCATTTATGCGGCCGATGATCCGGTCCGGCCCGAGCAATTAAAAGAGGTTTTGCCGGACGAAAGTTTCGACAAGATCGAAACGGCTCTGCAACGGCTGGCCGAGCAGTTCAATGCGCGCCCCGGCGGTATGTGGATCCGTGAAATCGCCGGCGGTTTTCGCATGACCACGCGGCCGGAGCACCACGAATACGTACGCGCGTACCTGAAAACCAAGCCTGGTGCGAAGCTGTCAATGGCGGCGCTTGAGACTCTTGCTGTCATCGCCTACAAGCAGCCCGTGACGCTGGCCGAGGTGCTGGCCATCAGGGGGAAAAAGTCCACTACCGCACTCCATACGCTGCTCGAGAAAAAACTGGTTGTCATCATCGGGAGAAAGGCAGTAGTCGGCCGCCCCATTCTGTATGGGACATCGAAGGATTTTCTCGTACACTTCGGCCTCAAGGATCTGGCGGAACTGCCCACCCTCGAGGAATTTACCCAGATGGCCAGTGAGCTGTCGTAGCCGGATAAAAAGATGCCTGAGCGACTCCAGAAGATCATCGCGGCAGCCGGGATCGCTTCGCGCAGGAAAGCGGAACTGCTGATTCAGGCTGGACGTGTCACCGTAAACGGGCGCATCATCAATACCCTCGGCGCCAAGGCCGATGCGGATGCCGACCATATCAAACTCGATGGCAAGCTCATCCGGATGCGTTCGCGAAAGCTGTATGTGCTTTTAAACAAGCCGAAAGGGGTTATCTGCACCGTTTCGGATCCAGGGGGCCGGGTCAAAGTCACGGATATAGTCCGGGTCAAAGAAAAGCTCTTTCCCGTGGGACGTCTTGACTGCAGCACGGAGGGGCTGATCCTCCTCAGCAACGATGGTGAATTCGCCAAAATTGTAACGGATGCCGGCGACGCGTTGCCCAAGGTCTACCAGGTAAAAGTGCGCGGGATTCCTGAAGGAACCGCTCTGGAGCGTCTTTGTTCAGGAAGCCGCCTGCCGGATGGCACCAGGCTGGCGCCGTGCAAGATTCGTCCACTGAAGGAAGTAAAGCACGCTTGGCTCGAAGTGACGCTGACGCAGGGAAAGAACCGTGAAATAAGAAAGATGTTTGACGCGATCCAGCATCCCGTCGTCAAACTGCGCCGCACGCGCATCGGTTTTTTGACCGCCGCAGGCCTGCCGGTTGGCCATTTCCGCTTCTTGACTCCTCGCGAGGTCGCGCGGGTGCTAAAACTGAGAAGAGGCGCCAAGGCTGCCGTCGACCCGGCGCCGCAAAGTGCTACGATCTGAACGGGTTTTCCGCAAGGAGGGCCAGTGTTTACTGGAATAGTCGAGGCGATCGGAATCATACGTGCCCGAAGCGCATCAGGCGGCGGCGCGACTCTTCTGATCGAGGCAGAGGGGATGGTACCAGGGCTCAAAGCCGGGGACTCCATAGCCGTCAACGGCGTATGCCTTACGGTGGTGGAGATTAAGACTCGCGATTTCGTTTGCGATCTTTCCATGGAAACGTTGCGGCGCACCACTCTGGGCAAAATCCGAGAGGGGATCTCTGTCAACCTCGAGCGCCCTCTCGCGATCGGTGACCGCCTCGGAGGTCATTTCGTTCTGGGGCATGTCGACGGCATTGGGCGATTGATTTCCGCGGTTTCTATCGGCGAGGGGATGGAGATGGAATTCTCGGTTCCTGCCGAACTCGATCGCTACCTGGTCGTCAAGGGATCCGTCGCCATCGATGGAATCAGTCTCACTATCGCCTGTCTTAGTGCCAATGGCTTTAACGTGGCTGTCATCCCTTACACATATCGGGTCACAAATCTCCACCAGTTGCATCCGGGCGATGTCGTAAATCTCGAGGGCGATGTTCTGGCGAAGTACTTTGAGCGTTTTGCCCAACTCGGGTTGATGCCGGAGCGGAAGCCCGATCGGAAACTGACGGTCGAAGAACTCAAGGAGCAGGGTTACTGACATGATCGGCGCTTCGATCCTCGCCTGGCGCATGTTTCCGCTATTGATTTCAATGGTGTCATTTCATCCGGCTGTGCAGTCGGAAACAGCCTTGCCTGCGTTCGGGCGCAACACGGTTCTAGTCTACAAAAGTTCGTTGGAGAGCAACTCCACCGTGGTCGTCCGCATCGCCCAGTTTGCCCCGGACCGTTATGTTGAATGGGAGGACGCAGTCACGCAGGGGACAATCCTGATGACTGCAAAGGCGATTTCAGACGCCCGGGAATTCACGACCTGGAAATTGTTTCAAGCAGGTTCCGACACCAAGGGGAAAGACGCGACGACGATATGGCTCAGCAGGCGCATTTTTCGCGAGCTGAAGGAACGGCAAAAGGCGAAGTTCTCGATCGATGGTATCGACACAAACGTGACACTCCTCGGCGGCGATCAGACCAGCATCGAAGTGAACCGGTCCGACCGCTCCGTTGCAGTCATCAAAACAAAGGATGAACGCGGAACGGAACGCTGGTTTTTGGATTCGGAGGACAACCCGTTGATTGTCAATTTCCTGGTTCGCTCCTATCAGGAGAAGCTGACCAGCATTACGACGGACCGTCCCAATACGCTGCGCTGGATAAAAAAGTGAGACACACTTCCTGCTACCTGCCGCCGGCGGCCGCAGTGTCGAGCCCGCGAAGAATCGCCTCGCGGGTCAACCTCAAGAGGTAATCCCGGTCCTCGAGTTTCATGATGCTGGTGTCGATCGGATCGTGAAATGCGACCTCGACCGTGGCTGGCCGGATGCCGTACCGGCCCGGGAGCTGAAGGGCCCGGCTATTCCGGATGGATACGGGCACGACGGGCATGCCCGCCTGGATCGCCATTACAAACACGCCCTTCTTGAATTGGCCCAAGAAGCCGTCGCGGCTTCTCGTTCCTTCGGGAAATGCGAAAAACGAAAAGCCGTTTCGAAGGAGTTGTGCCGCCCGGTCAAGTCCGGCCCGCGCTTGCACAGGGTCCTTTCGGTCGATGGGAACAAACTGCACCCGCCGCAGCACCATGGAAAGAAGGGGAATGCGCATCATCTCCGTTTTGACGATCGCGCGCAAGTTCCGTCCTGTAGTATGAAGCAGAATCGGACCATCGAAGTTGCTTTGGTGGTTGGAAAGGAACAGGTAAGTGTGGTCCGGCAGAATTCGCTCTTGGCCGCGAATAACCAGCCGGATTCCCGACATCCAGCCGGCCAGGCGCAGGCACAGCCGCGCGAGGCTATATACAAGATCCGTGCGGCCTGACAGCAGGGACCCGATTATGCCGATCGGACCCGCGATCAGGACATACAGCGCTACAAAGAGGTATACGAACGAAGCACGCAGCATAAGGGAGTGATTTTACTTTATTCAGCCGGCCATGCAGCGGCGAAATTGAAGTGCCGGTATTGTTGCAGGCAAGGAGGGAATTGGGATACTCTTTGTCTTTGCGGCTTGAA
>JBEKIX010000171.1:0-4397 GCA_050011535.1 Acidobacteriota bacterium | reverse complement strand
AAGTCGCTTGCCCTGTTCGGATCGGTTTCCCGCGATGAAGCCGGCCCCGCCAGCGATGTGGATCTGCTGGTAGAATTCGACCGCCCCGTCGGGTATTTCGGTTTGTTCGCTTTGCAGGATTACCTCGAATCGCAACTTGGCTGCAAGGTCGATCTGGGAACTCCCCACAGCCTCAAGCCGCGCATCCGCGCGCGGGTTCTGGGAGAATGCGTGCGTGTCGCCTAGAGACTGGAGAGAACGAGTTCAGGACATTCTGGATGCCATCGCCGAGATTCAGGCCTTCACGCACGGAATGAATTTTGACTCCTTTAGCGCCGATGCCAAAACCCTGAAGGCTGTCGAGTTGAATCTCATCGTTATCGGCGAAGCCGCGAATCAGATTCCTGACGGCGTAGAGGAAGCGTATCCGCAAATTCCGTGGTCTTTGATGTGCGCGATGCGCAACCGCCTGGTGCATATCTACTTTTCTGTGGACGAGCGCCTGTTGTGGGATACCGTTCAAAACGATCTGCCCGTTTTAGCCGCCGCCCTGCAATCTCTCATAAGTTGAACTCATTGACCAGTGCATTAAGACGAAGGTCCCAAATCTCGGATCCCATTCCCGACCGCGTTTCCGTCTTGGCGCATCCCTTGGATGGCTGGCTGTGTCCCATTCAATCAGAATCCGGACGCCGCGGCATTCTGCACATGACTGCAGCCGAATATTTCGATCTGGTGGACAGGTCGGGGCGGATGACGCGGTCGGATAAACGGGGAGCCATCGATGCGCATCTTGCGCCGATGCTGCTGCGGATCGATGCCAATCCCGACGCGTGGCTTGAAACCGTCTCCCGCTTCGGATCCAAATTCCGTCTCGCCGCCGGGCTGGTTACCAATCTTCGCAATTTCGCAGCTCAGCTCGGCAGGCGTTGGCTCCAAGGCGCGGCGACGGCGCGAGCCGCCTTCGCATCCTCGCCGCCGCAATTGGCCTGACGCCATTTGCACCCAGCAGTGCGATCTTCTGCAGATCTGCTTTTACCCGCCCGACCGCTTTTGGCATCGTTTCCTGACATGTCCTCCAGCCCGCCGGCGACAGCCAAACCAGGCTGATCCAGCCGATTTATTTCGCCCAATTGTCACCACTCCATTCCTCAACCCCAAGTCGCCGCTCCTGCCGCTGAGGCTCAGAAATGTACAGAAATAATGGGTGTCCACGTTTTCCTGTCAATCGTTGGAGGGCCTCGCCCGTGCGGGATTGAGCTCGATGCGAGTATTGAGGTCCGAAGGAGCGACACAGATTATAAATGTCGCACTTCAAGGCGCTTCGAGCGGTCCTCAACAAATCACTCAATGTTTTGAGCAGGTTTACTCGCCTATTTATCGCATGTCTTCCGGATCGGCTATTCCAGCGGAGCGATGGGGAGGGTGGGCTGCTGGTTCTGAACCCGCTCCCAGTTTTCCCAGAGTTCCGCCCGGTGTTCGCCGGCCCATTCGAGCAGCAGACCCATGGCGCGGCGGGGCAAATGGCCCGCCTCCAACTCCAGCGTTTCCAGACGGATCACAACTTCATTTTCGGCATAGCGTGCGTGAAAGTGAGGCGGTTGGTGATCGTTCCATTACATCGAGACAACGATGCCGAAAAAACTGCTAAGCGTGGGCATGGGAGGGGTGTTTTTTTCGCAGGTTGGGGAACAAATCTTCGGGCTGCTTGCCGGTGACCTGAAGCCAGAGGGCATCGGCGCAAAAATCCAGCTCGCCCGGCCACGTCAGGACGCGGCCTTGCTCGCCGATGGCCGCATCGCGGAAGAACTCGTAGTCAGTCCACGGCGCAAAAACGCCTTTCCCTACTTGAGTGGAAAAATCCACTTCGCCTTCGGCGCCGTCTTCGAAACGAAGCCAGACACGATAGCCGTCGAGGACTTTCGCAGCAACAATCTTTATCATGCACAAAATAATACCATGTCCCTGCATCGCAGTGGCGCGCAAACTGGAAACTTGGGAAACTTGGGGACGTCCACCTCGTTTACCAAATTCCGGGGCTCAGAAATCAGGAAAACGGCGTGGACATCCCCAAGTTTTAGGAAAAATATGGACACTCATAAAAAATTTAGGGAACGATCGGTGTCCACGTTTTCTGTCCTCGCAGTCGGTGCGCAGGGGTGTTCGATTTGGACAGTGTCTCACGCCTTTGCCGTCTGAAACTCTGTCACGAGCCGCATCGACCGCAGCATCATCTTCTGCCAGTGGGGAACCGACGGAGATCCGCTTCCGGATTCCAGGCGGAAATAAGCGATCCACTCCAGGAACTCCCTTGGCTAGATCTCCTTTGCGCCTTTCAGGATTGGTGTGATGTCCTCGATGCCGACGCCCGGTCCGGTCGGGATACTCATTTTGCCGTCTTTCACCTGTAGAGCGGGATCAAACCAGCGTCCATATTCTTCCGTCCCCAGCTTGTATTCCTGATACCGCCCGAGATTCAACACGCAGGACGCGAAGTGCAGCATGTAGACAAAACCGAAGCCCCCCGAGATGTGGAGGGCCACAGGCATTTTTGCCGCCTGCGCCATCCGCGCTACCCGCATGGAGCGGATCATGCCGCCGTAGTAATACAGGTCGGGCTGCACAATGTCTGCGCCCCGGTTCCCGATCATCCAACGAAAACGCCAGTGGCTGAATTCCTGCTCCCCGCAGGCAATGGGAATCCTGAGAGCGTCTGCAACCGCCTTGGTTTCATCAAAGTGATCGAATTCGCAGGGTTCTTCGAAGTGCACGGCCTTGATCTCTTCCAGCATCCGCCCGACCTTGATGGCCTCAACCGGATCATAGGAACTGTTGGCGTCGGCGTGAATGTCGATCGCGTCTCCGAAGGTCTTGCGCACGAGTGGAATCAACGCTTCCGTCCGCCCGGGCATGGCATCTTCGTTCTCGCTCATGCGCCCGCCCACGCGAAACTTCAAGGCCTTGGCCCGCGACTGTGCCAGCAGCTTTTGCAGGTATTCAATCTCCTGCTCCGGCGTGGTATCCCGCCTGCCGCTGGCCACATAAAATGGAATTTCCTTTCGTACGATGTCTCCCAGCAGCGCGCCCATCGGCTTGTTCACAATGCGTCCCAAAAGATCGAGAATCGCGAACTCTACCCACGCCTGCGGGCACCAGAAGGCGAGACCATACAGCTTGTAGTTGCTGTTCCAGCGGTAAAGCTCGCGCAGAAGTCGTTCCAGGTCGCGCGCGTCCTTGCCGATGATAAACGGGGCGACCAGTTGCTGCAGGATGTGATCGAGGTATTCCGCGCGCGGCGGATTGGTCAGCGCAATTCCTTCGGCCCCGTCTTTGGAGCGCACGTGAACTATGTATTCCTTTTCCTTTTTCAGGAGCCTGATGGACTCGATAATTACAGGCGATTTCAGCCCGTCCAGCCTGAGCACCGGCGCCGCTGCCGCACGATCCAAAGCCTGCAGAATGGACTGTGCCGCGGTATTCCGCATCGACCCGGAGCTATTCGCGAGCCCCAAATCCGGATGGATAGCTCCCGCTCCGATAACACCCGCTAAGAGACTTCGTCGATTCATGCGCATGTCGTTAACCTCCTAACCAGGAGCATCCGACTCGGGATGGACCGATGCATTCCCAGACGGCGCCTGTCGTCTTGCCGGTCGGTCCATAACGATCCGGCAGACGTTGTGCCGGGATTGTACATCCGTGATGGGATGGACGCGCAGGAAATCACTCGCGGCATGCCGGAAACTCCGCACAGGTTGAATTCAACAAGATTGTGGACACCCGATTGGGAAATAGGGGGGAAATAGGGGACGCTCCCCGTTATTTGTCGCGATGCTAAAGTTGATGCACGAGGACTGACCAAGGGAAATAAACGGGGAGCGTCCCCATTTTCCATTTCTGGTCGGGCTGGCATCCGCTCGGGTCGCTGCCGATGTTCAAGGACAAGACGTTCTTTGACGTCGTGGACTTCGTGTCGTCCAACTTGATGCTGCCGGTCGGCGCACTGGCGACGAGCGCGCTGGTCGGCTGGCGGCTCAGCCGGAAGATCGTGAACGAGGAACTGATGGACGAGGCGCCGTTCGCCGCACGCGTCTGCGTGTGGCTGCTGCGTTACGTGTGCCCGCTGGCGATAGCCGCTGTGTTCATTTCGGCGCTCTGGTGAAGGGAGAGCGCGCGAGTTGACGCAGAGGGCAAAGGGCAGACGAAAGCCAACCATTCTCTCCTACCTGCTTCCATCAATCGAGGCGGTTGACCTCAGGTTATTGACATACATTGAACCACAATGTATAAGACTTCTACGTATGGACATGAGTAAGGACTTGGTTGCTGCTTCCGCCACGCCGCTCGTGCTCGCCATCCTTGCCGAAGGCGACAGTTACGGCTACGCCATCATCAAGCGAGTGACCGAGTTGTCAGGC
>JBEKIX010000170.1:0-4615 GCA_050011535.1 Acidobacteriota bacterium | reverse complement strand
CCGCTGGCGTTTGCGGCGGACGCGTTGAGCTATGGGATTTGAATGGCAGTTTGGTACCGAGGGGGGAACTGGCAGAGCACCGGCGAACAGGAAAGGCCGCGTGGAGATCGTCGACGGCGCGGCAATTGCCTGCGGGAGTATACGTCCAAAGTTGCACGAGGGGATGTTGGCAGGGAGCGAACACACGGCTGGACCGGCGTGCGAGAGCACGTCTGTCTGCAAGCCGCGACTGAGGAAAGCGCTACGAAGAATCGTAGTAAGCGCATGTTGATAATTCCGCAGCGGTAAATCTCTGAATCACAATCATGGCCGCGCCGCAACGCGGGCAGTGCCAGAGTGTAGAACTTTCTTGGCAGGTTTCGGTTTCTGTGGACGCAGGGGAACTGGAGTTCAGAAGTTGTCGGCACAGTTCCAAGCGAGAGACGCGCAAGCGATTCGTCAAAAACCCGAAGTGACGGATGCGTACGAACCCTTTGGGGAGCACGTGCAGAAAGAAGCGACGTAAGAACTCCGTGGCGGCAAGCGTCATCTGCCCTTGCTTGCCCCTGTGGGCGTAATTCTTCCAGCGGAAAGTGACGCGCTCTTGCTCGAAAGCCAGCAAGCGATGATTGGAAATGGCCACACGATGGGTGTACCGCCCCAGATAGCGCAACACCTGCAGAGGGCCACCGAAGGCAGGCTTGGCATAGACCACCCAGTCGTGGCGGTGCAGGCGGCGAATCAGTTTGGCAAACTGCGTGGAGTCGGCCAGCGCCGCGGCGGGACCGGCGCAGTATAGTTTTTTGCTGCGGTAGAGGCGTTTGAGACCGGCCAGGAATTTTCCGCGAAAGACGCGGCTAAGGATCTTCACGGGCAGAAAGAAAGGATATTGAGGACGGATCCAACAGCCGTGGTCTAGCGAGAGTCCGCCCGCAGGAATGGCGCAGTGGATGTGGGGATGCAGCAACAGGTTTTGCCCCCAGGTGTGCAGAATGCTGATCACCCCGATTTCCGCGCCCAAGTGTTTGCGATCGGCCGCGATCTCCAGCAACGTTTGCGCGCTGGCGGTGAACAGCAGGTCATAGAACAAACGCGCGTTGTCCAAGGCCAGCACATGGAGTTCAGGGGGCACCGTGAACACAACATGAAAGTAGCTGGTGGCCAGGAGTTCTCGCTCGCGGGCTGCCAGCCAACGCTGGCGCGCTTGTGTCTGGCACTTCGGGCAGTGCCGATTTCTGCACGAGTTGTAAGAGATGGCCTGATGACCACAGCGCAGGCAGGTATCCCGGTGCCCACCCAGTGCTGCGGTTCGGCAGCGCTGAATGGCGCGAAACGCTTTGAGCTGCTGGAAGTCAAAGCTCGATCGATACCGGTCCAGGAAACGATCACCCTGAGCGCGTAGGACGTCGGCCACCTCGAGGGTGGGCCGAGTCATTATCTTAGTTCTTGCGCTTGAAGGTGCGGCTGATGTTCTGGACACTGGACAAAGAGAGGCTGTCCAGCGGATTCGTGACCGCCTGCAAGTGTCGCTGCGAAAGATGCAGATATTGAGCGGTAGTCTCCAAGTCGCCATGACCGAGCAGCACCTGGATGGTGCGCAGGTCCGTGCCGGCCTCCAACAAGTGTGTTGCCCAACTGTGACGCAGCGTGTGTGGGGTGACGCGTTTGCTGATGCCAGCCTGGCGCGCCGCCTCACTACAGGCGATCCACACGGTTTTGTCCGAGATCGGCTGATCGGGTCTTCGGCCACAGGTGCGCGTGGGGAACAGATAGAGTCGCGGTTTCCGCCAGCGCCAATACTCGCGCAGGATCTCCAGCAGGGCCGGACTTAGAGGCAAATCACGATCTTTGCCGCCCTTGCCGGCCACCACGCGGAGGATCATCCGCTGGCTATCGATGTCGCTCACCTTGAGGCGCGCGAGTTCTGCGCGTCGCATGCCGGTGCCGTAGAGAGTCATCAACAGCGTGCGTCGAAACAGTGTCCCTGCGGCATTGATCAAGCGCGAGACTTCCTCCCGGCTCAACACCGTCGGCAGTCGGCGCCGGTCCCGGGGATAGGGCAAGAACTCGCGGAACTGGTGGCGCTTGAGTGTCTTCACGAAAAAGAATCGCAGCGCCGCGACCCGGTTGACCACCGTGCCGGGTGTCAGGTTGCGCTCTTGCAGCAGATAGGCTTGATAGGTCCGAAGTTCGTTGGGGCCGAGCTTGTCGGGGGACTTGCCAAAATACTTAGCGAAGTCGGCCACGACTCGCAGGTAATTCCGCGTCGTGATAGCCGAGTAGTTGCGACGCTGGAGTTCCTCCAGCATCATTTTGCGTAAACGGGTCACAGGAGTCTCCTTTCTCCGTGACCCACACTACGTCAGCTACCCCACACCTTTCCGCTCGCCCCACGCGTAGCGTCCGCCGCGCCAGCGGCTTAGTCCTTGTCGGCCACTCGGAAACAATGTGACGCGGTCCAGAAGTGCCAATTTCCGAACCAGACAGCGATGGTGACACCCTCCAGAATGCAATGGCGGCTGTGAGTCCCACGCAACGACGCGAAAGTCGTTCTAGTTGGTTCTCGCTGCGGCTGGGGTGTCCTATCCGCGACTGGACCGTGAGTGGACTAGAATCCTTTCTCCTTTTCGTTCCACAATGAGGTCTGCACTAGGTTTGACCAGAGCAGTGTCACAGAGTCCTGCAGCATTGAACTCGCAAACCAAACACTTTGTTCGCTGTCGCGAAGGAAGGGGTGTGCGTTTTCCAAACCAATAAGCCGTGGCCACGTCCAACTGTCGCCGAGCGCCGCTCAAGTCAAAGGGACAAGCAAACCAAGAGAAAACGTCCTCAGACGTCGCGGCAGGGTTCCGACTTCGCAGCACCTTGTGACGAAACTCGCGACAGACAGTCAGGAGCTTCTTCTCTTCGTTTTCTCCAAGGTTACGACCCTGACGTGTAGTCGTTACGATTCTCGGCGACTGGTCGTCACCCTGCGGGGGGATGCCCGTTACGCTCGCTGGAAGAATCGGAAGAACAGCGCCTGCTTCGAGACGGGCTCCGCCTTCTCCTGCAGTGACGCCATTTGTTGTTCGCTGAGTGGCGTGAACCCGCGCGCCAGCTGGATGTTCTCTTCCAACTGCGCAACCGAATCGCACCCGATGATGACCGTGCTCACCGGCAGCGAAAGCGTGTAATACATCGCTTCCCGCATGCGCAACGTCCCCGGCCCATCGGCCACGACGACGCCTTCCCACGAGCGTCGTTGTTGCTCCAAAGGCGGCGGCGTCCACGTCGAAAGAATTCGCCCGCGCGCGGGAATCTTCATGCCAATGATCCCCATCTGTCTTTCGACGGCCAACGGCAGCAGTTGCTCCAGGAAACTGAAGTGATGCTTGTCCGCCGCGTTCAGAGCCATCAGAATCGTGTCAAACGGAAACCGCCGGATGGCTTCCATCAAGGAGTCCGGGCGGTAGTGGCCCGTAATCCCCAGGAAGCGCACCGTTTTCTGCTCACGCGCCTCCTGCAGAGCCTCCAGAGCCCCGCCCTTCCCGAAAATCGCGTTGATCTCCGTCATGGTTCCGATGTCGTGAAGCTGCCATAGATCGAGGTGGTCCGTCTGCAGCAGCTTGAGGGATTCCTCGAGCATGCGAAGCGAACCGTCCCGCGTCCGCTCTCTTGTCTTGCTGGCCAGGAACGCATCCGACCGCCGGCGCTTCATCACCTGCCCGATGTATCTTTCGCTCCACCGCGCCGGTCCGCCATAGATGGAGGAGGTGTCGATGTAATTGACACCTAATTCCAGCGCCCTCTCAACAATCGGCACCGCAGCGGCTTCATTGTCCGGTCGTTCGAGGGCAGCTTGCCCGCCGAGGCTGAAAACCCCCACGCGATAACCCGTCTTCCCTAGATTCCTCGTAGGCATTGCATCCGGCGTCGCGGGATTCGCGGGCAGTGCGGGTAACGACCGTGCCGTCTCAGGCAATGCGGCAGTTGCCAGCAAAGCTGCTGCTGTGACCCCGCTCGTCTTCAGAAACACGCGCCGGTCTTGCTTCACCTGCTTCTCGGATTCCTCTGTCTTCATGTTTGGCCCTCACACTTGGTTCCGCGGATCGCGGTCAAACGCCTTCATCTTACTCTTCCGGCCGTCGGCATGCTCAAAATCTCTCCCGCGCATCCATTGCTGGCGGGCATGCCTCTAAAACGCATTTGTGCGGGGATTGTGTGGCCTCTCACCCTCGGCGAGCTACGGTGTTTCCGACTTCGTGTATTCGTGCGCGGTCCATAGGGAAGGGGCGGGAGTTATTCGGCGAAGGCTTCGCTACGCTCGCTTGTCGCCGAAAACTTCTCTCTAAAGGCGAAGAGCAAAGGCAATTAAATGGGGCTGATAAACGGATGGGAGTGAGCGTGGATATATGTATGTGGATAGATAGTATTTAGGTGGCGTGGCCGTTTCCCCAAGGCGTCCAGAGCAACCCAGACTAGTTTCCGGTAGCCGCATCGCTTCTGAGCACGCCGCCATCCAGACACAATCCCGAAATGCACCGCCAATCGGCTGCGAAGATGGTCACTTCTACGCGTAGTCGGCTTCACGTCTATGTGGATCTGATGGGTAAACGTTACGGCATCTATCGTTGCCGAATTCGCACCGCGCGAT
>JBEKIX010000169.1:0-6517 GCA_050011535.1 Acidobacteriota bacterium | reverse complement strand
ACGCACCTGACTATTTCTGGAGCGGCTTCGGGATTGTGGACGGCGTTGCTCGGCCTCACCCTGGCTTGCCCTATGAAATCTGCGGCGGCCTCGTCGATGGAGCCCGGGGCGGCGCACCCGGGAAATGTCATCCGGATCGATTATCATGGGTGGACCGATGCGCTGCTGCTTCGCAACAGCGTGGTGGAGGCAGTCATCGTGCCGTCGATCGGGCGCGTAATGCAGTTTCGCTTCGCGGGAAGTCAGGAAGGACCGTTCTGGGAAAACGATAAGCTCCTTGGCACGAAGCCTGATGCAGAGTCCACGGATTGGGCCAACTTCGGCGGTGACAAGGCGTGGCCGGCGCCGCAGGCAAACTGGCCGCAGATCGCCTCGCGCGGCTGGCCCCCGCCCGGCGGGTTCGATGGACTGCCGCAGGAAGCGGTGGTGGAAGGCCCGGCCGTCATCCTGGTTTCGCCGGTGGATCCGAGCTTCGGCATCGGCATGCGTCGCCGGATCGAACTCCGGCCGGGCCAGCCGGTGATGACAATCACCACCCGCTATGAAAAAGCCAGCGGACCGCCGGTCGAGGTCAGCGTTTGGATCATCACCCAGCTTAAAAATCCGGTCACGACACAGGCGATCTTCGCCGATCCCCAGCTCCCCCGGGAAACCGAGGTCCGCCAGCTGAATGAATCGCCGGCCGCCTTTCAGCTGGAACGCGGACGCCTGACCCTTGCGCGTGATCCCGACCGGAACCACAAAATCGGCGTTCGGTCCGCCACCCTGGTCTGGATCGGCGAGAAGGAGATACTGCGCATCGATTCCCCGCTGGTGGCGGATGGGAAATATCCCGATAACGGCAGCAGCGCGGAGATCTACACCAACGCTGGCCCGCTGGCTTACGTGGAGCTCGAAATGCTCGGCCCGTTGGAGAAGATGGCGATCGGGGACAAAATCGAACGGGTCTCCACCTACACCTTGAAGCAGCGTGCCGAGAATGATCCTGCGACGGAAAGCAAGAGATCCTTGGAACGCTGAGTGGGCCCGCCCTAGGGCAGCCACGGAAACTTTCTGGCGTCGGGCCGGCGTTTCTCGCGCTGGGCGCGATGGAATTCCTTCGCCTCCGCCGTCATGTAGTAGAGCAGTGTGGCATTGCCGGCGAGTTCCTGCAGGCCGGCCTGGCCATCGACATCGGCGTTGAAGGCACTCTTCAGGCAGCGGATGGCCAGCGGGCTGTGCTGGAGAATCTCGCGAGCCCACTTCACACCCTCCGCTTCGAGTTTCCTGACGGGCACCACGGCGTTGACGAGGCCCATCGCGAGCGCCTGCTTCGCGTCATATTGCCGGCAGAGATACCAGATTTCGCGCGCCTTTTTCTGACCGACAATGCGGGCGAGATAACTCGAGCCGAAGCCGCCGTCGAAACTCCCCATCCTGGGCCCCGCCTGCCCGAACACGGCGTTGTCGGCCGCGATGGTGAGGTCGCAGACGACATGCAGCACGTGGCCGCCGCCGATCGCGTAGCCGGCGACGAGCGCGATGACGACCTTGGGCATTGAACGGATGAGCTTCTGCAGGTCGAGCACGTTGAGGCGCGGTACGCCGCTCTCGTCCACGTAGCCGGTGTGGCCGCGCACGCTCTGGTCCCCGCCGGAGCAAAAGGCGTATTTGCCGTCGGTATGCGGACCGGCGCCGGTGAGCAGCACCACGCCGATTCCCTGGTCCTCGCGCGCATCGGCAAAGGCATCGTACATCTCGGCCACCGTCCGCGGGCGGAAGGCGTTGCGCTTCGCGGGACGGTTGATGGTGATCTTCGCGATCCCGTCGGCCTTGTGGTAGAGGATGTCCCGATAGGTTTTCGCCGTCTGCCACTGGATGCTCATGCCTGGCAGCGTGGGATTTTTCGGCGCGGTTGTCGACTGGTTCGCAACCCGGGAAAAGAACTCGTCCCGGCACTGAGCCCGACGGCGCGATCTAGTTATTCCGCGCGCCTGGAGAAATATTTCTTGGACCGTGTCCAGATGTTGCCGAATATCACCGAGAAATATTTCTTGGACCGTGTCCAGATGTTGCCGAATATCACCGGCTCATGAGTTCACCGGAACGAGTTAGCCCTGGACGGACCACCCAGCTGGTGCTGGGTGCCGGAGCCTTGGGGGTCGTGTTCGGCGACATCGGCACGAGCACGCGCTGGCGCCTACTTCACGCTCTACAACTTCTGCCGTATTCATCAGGACTTGCGCGTCACTAAAGCTATGCATGTTACTATCTGTTAATTTGTTAGGAAACATCCGGAAATTGACGCCCTTTTTTCCCAAGCCAATTAGATACAAAACATCTTGCATCTAATAGAATCGTTTTTGCTTTCCACAAATCGTTTTACCGCTAATCTGCTTTCACTAATTCATTTTACTATGCTCCCCTTTGAAGCCGAGCACCTTCCGATCAAGCACATCAATTGGCCATTGCATGTGTCGCTTCTAGGCCGTGCTAACAGAGCGCTAGCGAAATACGATGGCGCTCTTTACGGCGTGCCAAATCCAGAGGTATTGCTTTCACCTCTCACAACGCAGGAGGCAGTCCTTTCTTCACGCATTGAGGGAACCCAAGCGTCATTCGACGAAGTGTTGAAATTTGAGGCAGGAGAGAAAATCGCGGATGCCGAAAAACAGAACGATATTTTTGAGATTCTAAACTACCGCAAGGCACTTCGTTTAGCTGAAACAGAACTCAAAGAGAAACCTTTCAATTTGAATCTTCTCCTAAAGCTGCATGAAGTCCTCATGAAAAGTGTTAGGGGAAGAGACCGAATACCTGGCCGTTTTCGCACGGAACAAAACTGGATTGGGTCAAAAGGCTGCAAGATCGAGGAAGCGAGTTTTGTGCCTCCGCACCAATTATACGTTCCTGAACTCCTGACGAACTGGGAAAACTATTACCATTCAGAAGAACTCGACCCGCTTGCTCAGTTGGCATTGGCCCATGCTCAATTTGAGATTATCCACCCCTTTCTAGACGGCAACGGTCGAATTGGGCGTATTCTTATTCCCTTGTTTCTTCATGAAAAAAAGGTGCTCTCGCGGCCAATGTTTTACCTCTCTAGCTACTTAGAGAAAAACCGCGATCTGTACGTTTCACATTTGCGAGAACTCGGCACTCCTGGTTCGTGGGATAAATGGCTTAACTTTTTTCTTTCTGCGCTAGAATCACAGGCTGAGATCAATGCGATGACGGCTAAAGCGATATTGGACCTTTATGAACGGTTAAAAGATGAGGTGCTTGTGATAACGCATTCACAGTATGCCGTTCCATTACTCGACCACCTTTTTGAACGGCCCATTTTCAGGGCCAGTAGTTTGGCTCACGCCGCACGGATGCCCAGTCCGCAAATGGTGGCGATAATGTTACGGCAATTGCGCGAAAAAAATATCCTTAAGGTCGTACGCGAAGGGAAGGGCAGAAGGTCATCTGTGCTTGTCCTTTCGGAACTAATAAACCTGTGTGAAGGCAAGACCGTGCTTTAGGTCGGTATTGCCCTGATTTGGAAGCCTACAAACTGACCAACTGACCCCAGTTTTGCTCGACTCACGCCGGGGCCGTTGCTGGCATAAGGCCGGCCCGGCGAATGTCATGGAATTGATCGCGCACCGCTTCTTCCGGTTCTTTCCGCCTGAACACGCGGAACGGCTGGCCAGGACTGCGCACCGGGTGAACTTCCCCGCCCGCAAGATCATCTTCGAGGAAAACGACCCCTCGGACGCCATCTATCTGGTGCTGTCCGGCCGGGTGGAAATTCTCAAGCACTCGAGCGGCGACCACTATCACACGCTCGCCTACGCCAGCGAAAACGACTATTTCGGCGAACTCGGCGTGCTCGACGGCAGCGGACGCAGCGCCCGCGTGATGACGCAAACCGCGGTCAAGGCGGCCATGCTGCCCCGCCGGATCTTCCTCGACGTACTGAGCCGGTGCCCGTGGGAGACGACCATGGGCCTGTTCATGCATGTGATCGCGAACCTGCGCGAGACCAACGCGCGTTTCGTGCAGGAGGTGATCCGCAAGGAAAAGATCACGCTCATCGGCGAAATGGCCAATAGCATCCTGCACGACTTCCGCAGCCCCGTAACCTCCATCCAGCTCTCGCTCGGCACGATCAGTAGGCATTACGACGACGAATCCACCCGGCAGGCCTGCGCCACCATCAACCGGCAGCTCCGGCGCATGGGCTCCATGGTCGAGGAGGTGCTCGAATTTGCCCGCGGCGAAGCCCGCCTGGACCGGCGCCCGGTGTCCCTGCGCGAGCTTTTCGCCGACCTGATCTCCCTCAATGCGGAAACGGTGCGCAATGCCGGCATCACCCTGCGCATCCGCGCCGCCAACCTGAGCGTCGTGCTGGATCACGACCGGATGATCCGGGTGCTGCAAAACCTCCTGAGCAACGCCATTGAGGCGATCGGTCCCGGCCATGACGGCGCCATCACTCTCACGGCACGGCGTCGCAAGGGCGCGTGCGAGATCACCCTGCGCGACAATGGCCCCGGCATCCCCAAGGTCATCTGGAGTACGCTCTTTCAGCCCTTCACCACCCATGGCAAGCAAGGTGGCACCGGCCTCGGGCTGGCGATTGCCAAGGGCATTGTGGAAGCGCACGGCGGCGAGATCACCTTCGCGTCAAAAAAGGGCGCCGGCACCACCTTCCGCATCCGCCTGCCGCTGCCGGCATGAACGCCCGATCCGACTGGCAGCTGCGTCGGATGACCCTCGCCGACTACGACGAGGTCGTCGCCCTCTGGCGCGCCACCGAGGGCATTGGACTGAACGAGTCCGACGAGCGCGCGGCCATCGGCGCCTATCTGGCGCGCAACCCGGGCATGAGTTTCGTGGCGGTCGCCGGCGGGCGCATCATCGGCGCCGTGCTGGGCGGACATGACGGGCGCCGCGGTTATCTGCACCATCTGGCCGTAACTCCGGCCTGGCGCCGTCGCGGTCTCGGCCGGGCATTGGTAGAAGCCGTGCTCGCCGAGCTCAAGAAGTGCGGCATGCTCAAGTGCAATATCTTCCTCTACGCGGATAACGAGGCGGGACGGGCGTTTTGGCTGAAACACGGCTGGGCCGCGCGCGAGGACTTGGTGCTCGTGCAGAAGCCGCTGGCGCCACCATCGTAGTGCGGTTCTTCAGACCGCACTTCTCTTACAGCGCAGGCTGAAGCACTGCGCTACGCGATCCAACAATCGCATGGAGGGCGGACCTCCCGGTCCGCCGTCAACTCGCAAAAGCCAAAGATCATCGGAGCGCCCGACCCGGCCTGATTCCTTTCATTCGTTTCGGCGACAACGGGATTCCATGAATGATCATTTCCGTTGCTCCATAATTTCTTTTGGCTTTAGTCGGAAAAGCCAAGAATCCCCCATACCCAGATTCGGCTTCTATGTTTCATTAACACTGTTCGGCAAAAGATGAAAAAACTTCACCTCATCTGCTTTCTCGTAGCCGTACTGACTGGCGAATCTCTCGTTTCCGATACAGCAGGCCAGACACGGCCATCTCAGCTTTGCCATAGCATTGAGATAAAGATGATTCCGCGAGTACCACTGGGCGCTCCACTGCCAGAGCCTATGCGGCAGCCGCTACCAGAGTATCCGATCAAGATGCGCAGCCAAGGAATCGAAGGACTCGTTAAGGTTACGGTTTCAATAGATGAATCAGGTGTGATTGATAAGGTCAGCGTAAAGGAAGCTACATCTGTAGAATTCGAAAGTGCAGTCAAAGAGGCTATTTCGCTTTGGTCCTTTCGCCCAGCCAAGCGAGGGAATGAGCCATGCAAATCCGTCGTCGAATTTGAATTCCAGTTTAAGTACCCAATGGATGAGTAAAATGCCTAACCAGCCGACACTACAGACGCCGGCCAGCGTCACGCCGGCTGCTGACGCACCCGTCGCGCCGCCGCCTAGTGTGGCAGGTCTGTAAAGTTTGAGCTACCGCGCGACCAGAACTGTCTTCGCGCTGATGGAGCCACGGCGAGGACAACCGACCTTCACCCTGGCGGAGCTGCGGCTAGATGAGGGCGGACTCCTACGAAGCAAACGCCTGCTCCGCGGACTGAGACGCGGCAAGAAACAATTCGCGCCGGAAGGCAGCGTCGCGCTTCCGATCCGTCCACAGTTCCAGCACGCGCAGGCCGGTCGCCGGCAGCGTCGAAATGAGTTCCATGAAATGGAACCAGTCCCGCACGAGCACGTGCTCCGCGCCGTAGGCGGAGCACAACTTCGCAAAGTCGACCTCCTGCGGCGTGGCGAAGAACTCCTCGAAGGGCGGATCGAACTTTGCCACCGGCAGCATCTCAAAAATACCGCCGCCATGATTGTTGATCAGCACGACGGTCAGGCTGCCGCGCAGCCTGGGCCGCAGCAGGAAGCCGTTGGTGTCGTGCAGCAGCGCGAGGTCGCCGGTGAGCAGCACCGCCGGCCGGTTGCCGTGCGCCACGCCGAGCGCCGTGGACAGCGTGCCGTCGATGCCGTTCGCGCCGCGATTGAAA
>JBEKIX010000168.1:0-4618 GCA_050011535.1 Acidobacteriota bacterium | reverse complement strand
ATTGGCGGGCAGTCTGCCCCAGCACTACGCAGAACTTTTGCAGAGACATGTGCAGCAACACGGCCGAAAGCAGGGCTGCCACGAGACACGCTGTCCCGGAAGCCGACAACCAGTTGAAATTGAAAATGGCGCCATAAGGGATGGCTGCAGGCACCGCGGGAGGGACTCTCATGATCTGGTTGTGAAGTCCAGGCCACGGGAATGTCAGATTCATCCCATTCAAGAGGCTTTGAAACGGCGCCCAGCCCCAGAGCAGGACGCAGAGCACCAGCAGCAGGTAGGGCGCCCATGCACGAATCATCCCTTGCTTCGAGAAGGTCTGAGATTGAGCGGCTACGCCGGCATCGTCCTCGAGGTGAAAGCGATCCTTGGGTCTCCACAGCGCACAGAGGATGACCAGGCAGCTGATGGCGCCGAGTGAGCTGAGAATGTCCGTCAATTGTGGGCCCACCAAGTTGGAAACGAGAAGCTGGATCGTTGCAAATGAAATACCGCAAAGTGCAACTGCAGGAAGAACGGACTTCACGTTGCGCCAGCCCGCCATGACCGCGATCAGGTAAGCAGGAATAAACAATGATACCGGCGCGCAGATCCTCCCTACGCCGGCGCTCAGCCGGCCCGCCGACAGGCCGGTCACTCCCGCCAGTGTGACGATTGGAATTCCGATCGAACCGAATGCGACGGGCGCCGTGTTCGCCAGAAGACAGATGGCGGCGGCATAAAATGGAGGGAATCCCAGGCCGACCAGCATCGCCGCGGATACAGCGACCGGGGTTCCGAATCCTGCGGCGCCCTCCACGAACGCGCCGAACGCGAACGCGATAAGCAGAGCTTGAAGCCGCCGGTCATCGGTCAAAGCAGCGACCGAACTTCGAACCTTGTCGAATTGTCCCGTCTCCACGGTGATGCGATAGAGCAGAATCGCATTGAAGACCACCCAGCCAATCGGGAACAGCCCAAATGCCGCGCCGTAGACAGTGGCGCTTACCAGGAGCCCGATCGGCATATGATATGCGAAGAGAGATACCAGCGCCGCCGTGCCCAAGCCCGCCAGCCCGGCCAGCCACGCCGGTTTGCGCCTCAGTCCCAGAAGATACAGCAATGATCCTACCGGCAGTGCGGCGATGAGGGCCGACATTGCGAGACTTCCCGCGATCGGAGTATAGGTTTGTTGCCAATCGGTCATGCGATCCGTCCGTGATTCTAGGACAACCTGTTCCGATAGAAACATCCGTCTTTCATAATTGTGGAAAGGGCTGGCCCTCCGTCAGCAAACAGACTGACATCCTCGTAGGGATTGCCGTCGATCACAAGCAGGTCCGCGAATGCGCCTGCGACCAGCTCGCCGAGCTGCCTCTCGCGCCTGAGGATACGTGCATTCACGATGGTCGCGGATCGAATGATCTCTTGTGGACTCATCGCTTCGCGCCGGATCAGGAATTCGCGGCACTGGTCGTTCTGCAGCTGGCCGAGGAGGTCGCTCCCGAAACCGATCGGCACCCCGGCGGCGCGCGCCAGCTCGAGCGAACGAAGACCGGCGTTGAGAACCGTCTCGTTCTTGGCGAGGCTATAGTCCGTAAGACCATAGTCCCTGCCGCGCCGGCGCAGAGACTCGTATGCCACCAGGGTAGGCACGAGAAACGCGCCGCGTCCCGCCATGAGGGTTGCCGCTTCCGCATCGATCAGGTTGCCATGCTCGATCGTGCGCACCCCCGCGCCGACGGCATGCTTGATGGCCGCCGCCGTATAAGCATGCGCCGCTACATATGTGCCCCACCGCGCCGCTTCCTGGCAGGCAGCTTCTATTTCATCCGTCCGATATTGCACGCTCTCGAGCGGATCACTCTGGGACGCTACGCCACCGGACACCATGATTTTGACGTGATCTGCGCCTTTGCGCAGCTCATCGCGCACCGCACGAATCACTTCCGGCACCCCGTCCGCCAGGCGCGCGGTATAGGAAACGCCGGAACTGCAGGAACACTCGAATGCACTTTGGGTCTTGTGTCGAAAATCCGCATGCCCGCCTGTCTGGCTAATGGCTCTGCCGGCAATGAATATGCGAGGCGACTCGACGATCCCGCTCTGCGTCGCCGTCTTGATTCCATGGTCTGCTCCACCGACATCCCGCAGGGTCGTGAAGCCGCGCATCAGCATGCTTCGCATCGAGGCGATGCCGCGCGCGGCGAGCAGGGTCAAGGGCACGCTTTCCAGCGCAGTGAGGTTCACCTCGCTCAGGAAAATGTGGACATGGGCATCGATCAGTCCCGGCATCAGCGTTCTCTTACCGATGTCGATGCGAACGGCGCCTGAGGACTGGATCGCTCTGTCAGAAACTTCCTTGATCCGATTCTCTTCCACGAGGACTTCCATTCCCTCGAGGAGCGTGTCCCTGCGCGGATCAAGAAACCGTCCATTGTGAAACAGGTAAGATGGCATAGGCTCTCCTATCATCCCTAATTGTGACTTTTAGCCGCAGCAACAACGATTTGGAGTACTCGGTCAGGCAATCAGGTTTTCATAACAAGGCCAGACAATTACCACGAACCGTGCTACCTGGCCTTCGTCCAATCCTTCAGTATCGCCGATTGCAGCGCATCCGGGTTGACGATCGGAACGATTTTGAAGCTCCTCTGCATCTTGTGCCCCAAATTGACATCTATGGCCATGTCACTGCCGCCGCGCGTCACCGTAAGCCTGATCCTGTCGCCCGGCTTCCTGGCAGCGATGGCCGCATTCAGGCCCGCAGCGTCGATTCCGGCTCCGTCCAGCATCTTGATTTCATCCTTGGCGGCCAGTTTCGCCTGGGAGGCGGGCGAGTTCCCCTCGATGGCAGAAATGACCAGCTTGCCATTCACGTCCTCGGCGATTGCACCGAGGTAGGCGTCAGCCAGTTCCGTGGGTTTCTCGAGTTCGAGGCCCGCGTATCCGAGATACTTGTTGTAGTCGATGTCCTCGGTAGTCGCGGCATAGTCAAAGATCTCTTTCAGCGAAACGCCGGCGACCTCTTCGCAAACCGTGCGAAACTCCTCGTCCTTCCAGCCGCGCTTGAGCTGCTTGTAATACCTTTGATAGAGCGTCTGCATCACCGTGTCGAGCGACTTTCTGTTCTTTGTCTCATGGCGAATCTTGAAGTCGAGCAGCAATCCCAAAGCCGGGCCCTTGTTGTAATAGGAAATCGATTTGGAGATCCCGCCTCTGCCTCCACCGCCGAACGGACCTTGCGACCAAGTGTCCCAGCTCGACTGGGTCGCGGACTGAAACAAATGTCCAGTGTTGTTCTCATAGGCGGCGATGTCTTTACGGAAGCTGTCGAGGAGTTCCTCCTGATTCATGAAGCCGGCGCGCGCCACCATCAAATATTCATAGTAGACGGTGAAGCCCTCGGACACCCAGAGCATGTTCGTCAGGTTGGCATGGTCGTAATCAAATGGCCCGAGCGCAATCGGCCGGATGCGCTTGACATTGTAGTTGTGAAAATACTCGTGCCCCAGAAAACTCAGCTCGCGAATCTTGCCCGCCCTGGTGTCCAGACCCGGATTGCCGGCGAATGGGACCGATGCAGAATTCAGGTGCTCGATGCCACCCTGGCCGGGGCCGATCCCCAGGAACGTGTAATGTGTGTAAGGGATTTCGCCGATCACCGCAATTCCCTGCTCGATGGTGGCTTTCAGATCCTTCATGAATTGTTCGCGATCGAAATTATTCCCGAGTTTGTAGCCGATGAAATAATGGGGAACACCCTTGATCTCAAACGACGGCAGCGACTCCAGGTTGCCCATCAGGATCGGGCTGTCATAAAGGACATCGAAGTCCGGCGCGATCAATGTATGGGGCTTGTCTGGCGAAACCGCTTCCAGACCGGTCGCAATCGAATTCCAATTGGGGTTCAGGTTAATCTCGATCGTGACGGGATGCGCAATCTGGCCGCTGACGTACATAAACACCCCCGTGCCCACAATGCAGCCGCGATCATCGGCCAGGTACGGATTGGCGACAAACGAAGATGTGGCCAGCGCATCATAGGTCACCGTAATGACAGGCGCATCGCCGGTTTGCACCTTCCAGTCGTTGGGCGAGGCCTTCTCCCATTTCAGTTCCCTGTCTGCGCCGTCCTCCGCATGGAAATTTTGAACGTTCTTGGCAAAGTCAAAAATCCCGTAATATCCGGGGGACCAGACCGGCATTTTAAAATCCTGAGAAGTCCCCTTGAGCCCCTCGCATCGGAAAACCACATGATAGAGATGCGTGCTCGGCTGATCCATGGAGACGGTGAATGCCATCGTCCCTTCCGATTTCTGGCCGGATGCAAACGTAACGGCGAGAAGGAATAAGGCGCAAAAAATGGCCAGTCTGGATCGATTCCTCATGTTTTCTCCTTTTACCTAGGGCGAGCAATGTCTCCCATTCTGTCGGCTTCGGCTGTCGCGCCGGGTTTGCGCGTGGATTCGTATTGTAAGGCCAGTTTTCGGCAAAACTCAAAAACTCTTATCAAGTGTAAAAAAACCTTACAAGTCTCAATCGTCGTTCTTCAGTCATAAACGATTGATAATTATAACGCTTAATCGATCAGTCGATCACCCGGCGCCGATTTGTGTCGCGGATCTTTACACATTTG
>JBEKIX010000167.1:0-4635 GCA_050011535.1 Acidobacteriota bacterium | reverse complement strand
ATTGGTGCTACACGCAGTTGCCTCGACCGCCTCTCCAATCGCCTCACTAAGATCGCCACCGAAGCGCGCAAACTCAGCACGCCCTGAGAATGGGCAGAGATTGGCCGGTTATGGCCGTTTCCCGTCAAAGTGCCCGGCGTGGCGGGACGCTTGACGATTACTAAACCCTCGGCGACAAGGCAGGACCTATTTCTCCCGGAACGCGCTTGGGATGCTGGCTAGATCGCTGGTGACAAGGCGATTTATCCCCAGAAAACGGCGGCAGTGCCATCGGTGAACGCTACGCCGTTTTCATCGAAGTCTCCCATTCTTGTGACTGGCTAAGGAAGCAGATCTCTCCATGTGTGATCGAGGTACTGCCACCGTTGCGTTTTATACCAGCTCGTGGAAGTCCCGGGAATGTAGAGCAATCCATGCCCATGGGAACACATGAGCTCGGTGCCGTACCACCCCAGAAAGGACTGTGAGGGGTCACCGATTCGAGTGGGGTTCGAGAGCAGCCGAAGGCAGACCGGACAGCGTTCCCGCTGATCCATTAGCGCCCAGCGGAATCCAAACAATAGGCCCAAAAACATTGCCATTGGCGCAAGTGGGGGCATGATCGGGAACAGCGCGAGAGATCCGCACAGGGCCGTCGGCACGAGCAGGGAAATCTTGATGGCAAGAAAAACCCATCGCAGCAGCCGGATAGGCGCCGTCGGCGCGTAACGATTCGCCGGATACTCGCCGAGGCCCAGGGGGGTAACCGACGACAAAATCCCCAACGTGAGGATACATACGCCGAGGCAGGCGAGCGGGAAGTCTTCGGAGGCCTGCGGCGAAGTCTCAGCCCTACGCTGAGCCGGCTGGTTGCATGCGACAACGGACAACCGGCTCGGCGTGCGATTCACTAGCGACTGGTTCGGTTCGATCAAGACCGACGGAGTCAGCTCGTTGGACTGTCTAGCGGCCGATACCTTTGCAAGATCCTGAGCTTCGCGAGAGGGAGGAGGCGGAAACACATCGTGTGACGGCCGGCCGAAAGCCAGCAGGAAGCTCAGAGCGGTCAAAGCCGCCAGCAACATCACGCATCGAGCCGGTGACTCCAGGCCGAACCTACGGCGCGCTATCGGGGCGGGGCTGTTCCGGTTGACCCAGAACGCATCGCAAAAAGAGCCGAGGCAAAAGGTGGTGGCCCGGCGGTTGACATACCAGAGTTCCGCTCTCCACTCGGCCAGCCATTCGGCTCGCTTGGGAGCGGGCACAAGGAGTGCCGCGCCCTGCAGAATGGCGACATGTAGCCCGCGAAGCGTCATGCGTTCTCCTGCGTTGGCACGGCGAATAACCTGGTTAGCAGGGGATATCGTTTCTGCGAGGCCGCCAACGTGGCCTGGCCGGAACGTGTGATTCGGAAATATTTCCGGGCGGGCCGTTGGTCGGCGTCGGCAACCGACTGCGACTCCCACTGCGAACGGATTAACCCGTCGCGCTCCAGGCGCCGCATCGCGGGGTAAACCGTCCCGCTGGGAAGGCCGGTTACTTCCATCACGCTGAAGCCATAGATGTGACCGGCGCTGATGGCCTGAAGGATCATCGCCGCCGTGTGTGAAAGTCTGACCTCGCCTGCCATGTGGGGATTGTACCTAAGTAGAATGCTACTTGACAAGCCGATGGCTAGGGAGAATACTACATAGGTCCCTAAGGTCGGACCCTATGCTTGAGCTGCGAAACGTTTGCAAACGATTTCTCGCCGTCACCGCTGTAGACAATGTCAGCTTTTCGGCGCGGCCAGGCGAGGTCACCGGTTATCTGGGGCCGAACGCTTCCGGCAAGTCCACCACCATGAAAATGATCACCGGGCTCATTGGGATGACGTCCGGGGAAATCCTGTTCGATGGCGACCGCATCCATCGTGACCTCCTGAACTATAAACGGCGCTTTGGGTACGTCCCTGAAGAGCCGCACCTATATTCGCATCTGACCGGCCTGGAATACTTGGTCATGGTGGGTCAATTGCGCGGCCTGCCCTTCAAGCGTACGGCCGAACGGATCGACGGCCTGCTACAGTTGCTCGGGCTCCACGGTAGCCGCCACTCGCCCCTTTCAGCTTATTCGAAGGGCATGCGCCAAAAAGTGCTGCTATCAGCCGCGCTGCTGCACAACCCCGATCTGATCCTTCTGGACGAACCGTTTTCTGGCCTCGACGTTGCCTCGGCGCTCGTCATCCGAAATCTACTGAAGGAAATGGCCAGGCGCGGCAAGGTGGTGTTGCTGAGCTCCCACGAACTCGAGACGGTAGAACGCGTCTGCACGCACGTTGTCATTTTGCATCGCGCCAAGGTCGTCGCGGACGATTCGATCGAGCGTCTGAGAACGCTGATGGCACTGCCCACGCTGGAAGACATTTTTTCTCAACTCGCCGTTGAACAGGATCCGGTCAGCATCTCGCGCGAGATCGTGGACCTGATTCTGGCCTAAGGTGTCCCCGTGGTCAAAACGCAATTCCGCGTCCTCTATCGCCAATTTCTCTTCCGCATCGTTGATCTCGAACTCCTTTCAACGCAGGGGGAGATCAGCAAGCTGCTAGGGCAGTTTGCCTCGCTTCTTGTCTTTCTCGGCCTGATCTTTTCATTTGCCGTCTGTGGCCTCACGGGCGACGACATGCCTGCCCGGGCACGCTTGATTGCCTCTTGGGGGATAGAACACCTCCTTATCGCGACAACGATGCTGATAGTAGGCCTGTTCGCGGTGCTGAGTTGGGATTCGATGTTCCCGGACCAGCGCGACGTTCTGGTGCTCGTACCTTTGCCTGTGCGGGCGAGCACCATGTTCCTCGCAAAAGTAGCCGCTATCGCCACAGGGCTCGCCGTCACTGTGGCCGCCCTCAATGTGTTGCCGGGGTTCCCCGCCCCGCTGGCACTTGCACCTTTGAATTCTGGCCTTATCGGTCTGCCTCGGTCGTTCGCTGCTTACTGGATCACCATGTTCGCTGCTGGCGCATTCATCTTCTGTTGCGTATTGGGGGTACAAGGACTGGCTGCCCAGGTGCTGCCGAGACGGCAGTTCCTGCGCGTGTCGTCGCTCTTACAAATAGCGGCCTTTTGCGTGTTTGTGAGCACGTACTTCCTTCAGCCGTCACTGGCCTCACCGGAAGCGCTCACGGCCGTGCATAATCAGCACTGGCTCGCCTGTTTGCCGTCATATTGGTTCTTGGGGATGTTCGAGCAACTGAACGGGTCCATGCAACCGGCTCTTGCCCCCTTGGCCATACGAGCCTGGGTTGGATTGGCCATTGCCGGAAGTGCAACCACTTTTGTGTACTCTCTTTCTTATTTTCGAACGCTCCGCCGGATCGCGGAGGAGCCTGATATCGTTCCCCGCTTCCATCGTTTGAGATGGTTGCCGCGCCTTGGCGGTTCGCTTGAAACAGCGATTGGACAGTTTAGCATTCGCACGTTGCTCCGCAGCCGGAAGCATCGTCTCATTCTCGCCTTCTACCTGGGCATAGGGCTCGCCTTAACGATCCTCTTCGTAGAAATGCTTGCGATCCAACAACAGCCAGGGGTGGCATCCGCGAACAACCTGTGGCGTCATCCGAATGCGGGGCTGTTAGTTTCGAGTGTGGTGATGATGTTTTTCGGGGTGCTCGGCACCCGGGTCGGGTTCGCCATGCCGCTGGATCTCACAGCTAATTGGATTTTCCGCGTCACTCCGGTTGGCGGGGTGACGGAATGTTTGCAGGCTAGCCGGCGTGCACTGCTCGTGCTCTCCGTGGTACCGATCTGGACGGCATGGGCCGTGGTTTTGCTCTGGCTGTGGCCCTGGTGGCCGGCTGCGGGTCACCTTGCGGTCCTCGCTATTCTGGGGATCGCGGTCGCTGAAGTCACGCTCGCGGGCTTTCGCAAGATTCCCTTTACTTGTTCTTATTTGCCGGGGAAGTCGAACGTCCACCTCACTTTCTGGCTTTGCGTTGGGGTCTTTGGCCTTCTCGTCGACCAAGGGGCAGAACTTGAACTCCACGCGCTCTGGCACCCAGCGAGCTATGCAATGATGATCGCGATTCTCCTAGGTGCCGTGGCGCTCGCCAGGAGGCGAACAGCGGTACTGACGAAGTCGGAGGCACTGCAGTTTGAGGATGCGCCGTCTCCAGCGGTCATGGTTTTGGGCCTGCACCAAGATTGATTGCTTCCGCTCTTCTCTACGCTCGATGTGAGCCCCCGATTCTTAGTGGGTGCGCAGAAACACGACGCCTTCACAGAGGCAGTTCCCCAGAAGACCTCAGCCAGCCGCCGCGGCGGCCTCGCGCCGAGGATCGCCCTGTATTCTCCGACATAGCCACCTTGCGTATGAAGTCCGCAATCCGGACGAAGTGGCCGAACACCATGAGAGCTCCCGAAACGGGTGGGAAATAGATCCCACCTTGTCGCCAAGGGTTTATCAATAGCTGGCGATAACAGCCCTTCCCACAAGCAATCGACGAATAGGTCCTCCCTAACGGCGTAGGATTTACGTATCACAGTTCACTTGACGGTAAATCGCCATAACCGGCCAATCTCTGCCCATTCTCAGGGCGTGCTGAGTTTGCGCGCTTCGGTGGCGATCTTAGTGAGGCGATTGGAGAGGCGGTCGAGGCAACTGCGTGTAGCACCAATCGGC
>JBEKIX010000166.1:0-4686 GCA_050011535.1 Acidobacteriota bacterium | reverse complement strand
ATCGTCCAATCTTCAACGGCTCCAACTTTGGTAGTGATGGCAGGCTTTTCGTCGGCCTCGAAGACTCTTTGTTTCTGGTCGCCCACCGTAATATAGAACTGGATCGGACCGTTGGTGCCGCCGAATTCCTCGGAGAAATAGAGCTTCCGCTGCGCCGTTACCGTCGCATGCGCGAGGTCGGAAAACTTGAGCCCCGTGGTTGGCATGGGAGCTGGCGCGGGGGCTGGCGCGGGCGCGAGTGCGGGCGCGGCCGGTGCCGCGTGCGATGATTTGTCAGCGTCTGTGAGCTGGATATCGGCGAGGACCTGCGCGACATCCGCGTTTCCCGTCGGGCCGGTGGAATAGGACTGAGTGAACAGCACCGCGCTTCCTCCAGCCGGAGGAGCTTGCACGATAAACTCAGCTCGTCCGGCCGGCGGAATCAGAATTTCCTTTTCGTCCCTGGTCTGAGCTAGAGGATAACCATCCAGCGCGATCAATTCCAGGTTTTTGGGCTTGTCATTGTCCAGCACCTGCAACTGCAGGAAGTCCTGGATGGTGGCATTGACCACTCTCCAGAACTGCTTCTCACCCGGCGCCATTTGAATGATTGGTGGAAGAGCGCCAACAGCCGCTACCTGATAGTTAATCGTATATTGGTAGGGGCCGGGGATCCACGGAACCAGGTACTGCTGGCGAATCACGAAGACGCGTTCCGTAAGTCCCTTAACTTCGGGCCGATATTTCTCCATCCCTTCGACAATGATTGCTCCGGCCGCGCCCCCGTTCACCTGAAATTCAGTGAACCCGTGCACATGCGGATGGTACCAATACAAGCCCGGCGGCTCGGTCGTGGGAATCTGCATACTGAACTTAAAGCCAGGGTCGCCGGGCTGAATCAGGGTATCGATCACATCGTCCTGATGGCATATGGGAGGAACATTCAAGCCATGAAAATGCACGTTTGTGGCATCCAGCGTCGGGTCTCCGCCATCGCCACAGGTCTGACCGGCCGCGCCTGACGTTTTCATGTTCATGTTCATCTTCGTCTTTGTCTTTATCGCATCGTCATCCTTGATGCGATTGGCGACCGTGAGATTCAGCGTATCTCCAGGATTGAGGCGCAAGGTTGGCGCCTCGACGACCTGACCAGAGGCGTCATATTTGTAACAGTAGTGGGTATAGCCTTTCTCATCCACCGAGTGTGCCAGGTAAAGTGCGGCGGAAAGAACGCCATTCTGGGAGGAAATGCTATAGGGGTCATTCACCACGCTGCCCGACGCCGGACGAGGGGGACAGTCGGACGCCGCGAGCTTCAGAAAAGAACATCCGCAAAATATGATTGCCAGCAACCACCTCGACCGCAGCCGCATGTCCAACTCCTTCACATTTCCTAAGTCAAATTCCTGGGCGTAAATTCTTGAAGATCGAAGCCAACGAAAGCATCAATCTTTCCACATTATTTTCTACAGGGCTGCGCAAATCCCACGGTTTTGTTTCCGGCGTTCCTTTAGTCACGTAGTCACGCCCACTTCGTATCAGGATACCGCGTTAGCGGCGCCGAAGGGCGTCGAATTAAACCCTTCTTGGAGGCCGCGGATTGACGGCCTGTTAGACGCCCTGCTAGAAAGACCGCGGAGGAAAGGTGCCGATGGACAGCAATCCCGAACTGTACGGATCTGCGAACGGCGACTGCGGCACTTCCTTCAGCCAACACTTCCCGCCCGAGGAATTGAGTTGCACCATCGCGATCGCGGACGGGCTGCCGAACTCCGCCACATACACTCCGCCGCCGTTTCCCGTGTCGCTGATCAAGCCCAGTCCTGCCAGATAGGACCAGTTCGCGGATTCGCCCTTCACTCGGGCCGAGGTGCAACCGCCGGAAAGCTTGCCTGTCTTCTTGTCAAAAAACTTTGCGCTGACGCTCGCCCCTTGCGTATTGATCACATAAAGCAAGGTTTCGTCCGGACTCAGCATAATGTTGCTCGAGTTAATGCTGGCATTGGATGTGTACACCAGCGTCGGCGTCAACTTGCCGGAGGAAATGTCTGAGACTTCCACCACCCCCAACGTCGAGGTGTCGCCGAAAATCGCGTAGTGGCCATCACTCGTGATGTCGATGGAATTGGGATACGTCGCGTCCGTAGAAGACAGCGTCGCAGTGGAATACTGTTCGTCGCCATTCGACACCGGAGTTCCCGACGAAATGTCAAAGGATTCAATCGAGCCGTCGGTGAAGGTGGCAACCATGATGTTGCCGTGGATCATCATGCCATTGATCATGCCGCCCGCCAAGCCGCTCACGGAAACATCCGCGACAAAGGTCAGACCGCATGCCGGCTGGACCTGGAAGGTCCCGATGGTGTTCGAACTGGTGAAGCTGGCATATAAATATTGGCTATTCATCGCCAGCCCAATGCCATTGGCCGCACCGCTGTCGGTTGGGGATCCAGTCGCGCTGCCGCTCACTGTCAGCGTGCTGACGGCAATTCCCACGACATCTCCGGTATAGGCTTCGGATGCAAAGACGCACTGCTGGTTCCCGCTGTCGAGTACGCTGATCCGGTTTGTGCCAAAAAAGCCGCCGCCGACGCCAGTACCACCCGTTTGCACTTGCTGCGTGAAAGTCAGCAGGCCGTCCGGTGCCGCAGTGTAAAAGCTGACACTGGTTAAATACGGAAATGCCGCGTCGTCATTGGTGACGACGTACTGAGTTGCACCCGTTGCAAGTCCGCTTGTGGCGAGAACGCTAGCCATCAACGCAGCCGCACGCAACCACCAGGTCTGTCGCAGTCGCTTCATACGTCGCTTCACACTAGGGGGATGTTCGCGACAGAACTCATTGAACTCCACCTAATACTCAAGCGTCTCTTGTGTCGCCGTTACGTTCAGACCATAGTTGCAACTCGGGTTTGTGCCCGCAGGCGCGGGAGTTCCTATCCAACCCGGATCCGAGATCAAATTGCGGTTCTGGTCGTACAGTTGGACTGTGAATACGACACTGTTATTGTCGGGAAAATAGCTACATTGTTGCACGCCGTAAACTTCGAGCACAGCGCTGAAGGCCCAATTCCAAAACTGCCCCTCGGCGGGAATCTTACGCAGAACTGTCTCCTTACCCGTAGTCTCATCCTGACTTATCACTTTCCAGCTGGTACAGTAATTCGATGCCTTCTTGCACGAGGGAATAATCTTCCCAAGGATGGTATCGCCCGGACTCACTTTCACCGGATGGCTTTCCCAAGCGGTGCCTACGATGCAGCAGTTCCAGCTCGCCATAGCCCAGGGTCCCGGCCCGTACCACTGCAGCACGGGCTGAAGAATGCTTTGCACATTGTTGATGTCCTCTAAGCCGGGAAAGAAAAATATGCTCTGATAACCCTCGGTAGACGGCTGCGGCGGCACCGTCCAGGTTGCGGTAATTTCGCCGTACGAAGCAGTCGTGGTAGCCGCCACGAATTCAAGCCAGCCGTCAACTGTAGGCTTGTTTTTCCCGCTGGCACCGATTAGGCCTTCGGTTACAAGCAATCCCGTGGGAGTGTAACGCGGATAATTGCAAATCGGAATGCTCGCCTCTACCGTGCCATCGGCATGTTCGACGCGGCCATCTGCCAGCAGCGTCTCACCTTCCTCGATCCCAAACACGCAGGATGGATGAAAATAGCCGAACGGTGTGATCACGTAACCCTCCGGCACTTCCGGAGGCCGGTCCGGCCCTGCTATGGCAAGGTTTCTGGCGAAAGCAGGCGCCGTCCCCTGCCCGCTCAGCGATGCAGAAAACATAAACAGAACCGCCAGAACAGCTAAGCCAGCGAGAGCGCGATGGTTAGATCTTTGTGTGCATTTCGTCATAATGAATCACCTATAGAAGCCCAATAGACTCCTTCAGGCGGTCTCCACTGCCCAAAACAACGACCCTTGCTGCAAACAGTTGCAGAAAATTGGTAGTAGATTCCACTCCCTGCCTGGCTCTTTGCCCCAGTGGTCAAGGCTTCCCGTCCTTCATCCCGGATATCAGCAAGCCGATGTCCTTCCGAGCCACCTTATTACCTTAACTTCCTAGAAATTTCCTAGAAAGACCGAGGGGGGAAAGTGCCAATGGACAGCAATCCCGCGCTGTTCGGATCTGCGAACGGCGAACTCGGCGCTTCCTGCAGCGAACAGTTCCCGCCCGAGGAATTGAGCGTCACCATGGCGATCCCGGACGGGGTGCCAAACTCCGCCACGTACACTCCACCGCCGTTTCCCGTTTCGCTGATCAAGCCCAGTCCTGCCAGATAGGACCAATTCGCCGACTCGCCCGTGAGTTGCCCGGATGTACAGCCGCCGGAAAGCTTGCCCGTCTTCTTGTCAAAAAACATCGCGCTGACAGTGGCCCCCTGTGTATTGATCGCATAAAGCAGAGTTTCGTCAGGGCTCAGCATGACGTTGCTCGAACTGATGGTGGCTTTCGTTGTGTGCACCACCGTCGGCATCAACTTGCCGGAGGAAATGTCCGAGACCTCCACCACCCCCAACGTCGAGGTGTCGCCGAAAATCGCGTAGTGGCCATCACTCGTGATGTCGATGGAGTTGGGATACGTCGCGTCCGTAGAAGACAGCGTCGCGCTGGAATACTGTTCGTCGCCATTCGACACCGGAGTGCCCGCGGAAATGTCAAAGGATTCAATCGAGCCATCCGTGAAGGTGGCAATCATGATGTTGCCG
>JBEKIX010000165.1:0-4762 GCA_050011535.1 Acidobacteriota bacterium | reverse complement strand
ATCCGTTCCAAGTCTAGATCCTCGCTGATCCGAAAAGTCTCATCTTCAAATTCAATGGCGGAAAGGGGCACTTCTCGGACAATCATGGAGCGAAGCATACAGGATGATTTCCCGGCCCGACAATTGCAAAATGCCAGGCTTTGTTAACGCTGGACACGCATTTCTTCTCTGATATAGAGTAGCTCTGCAGATCTCTGGATAACTTACATTAATGTTCGCAGGAGCACTCCCGGGCTCGGGCGGCTTCAGCTCGATGCCGGAGCTCCGCATTAAGAAGGAGCTAAGGACATGACTACTCTGTCAGGCTCGACGCGCAAGGTATTTATCCTGGCCTTCCTCCTGTGTTCTCTGATGGCCATTCGTCCCTGTGCGAAGGCACTTGCGCAACAGGCCCCGCAATACACACCCGAGGAATATAGCGCTTATCAGGCCATCACCGGCGAATCCGATCCTGCAAAAAAGATCGATCTGATCGAGAAATTCTACAAGGCCTACCCCAAGTCGACCTTGGAGCAATACATTGTTTCGGATTTCCAGGGGATGTTGAAAGGACTCCAGGACGGCAAGAAATGGCCCCAGATCGCGACAGTTGGCCGGCGGTTTCTCTCCCTCGTACCCGGTGATGCCTACACGATCGCACTTGTGGCGGCTGCCTATCAGGAGACCAAGAACTACAACGAATTTGTTGTTTTTGGAGAAGAGGCGTACAAAAAAAGCCCTAGCGGCATCGGCGCTTACTGGCTCGCGAAGGCATACCAATCATTGGGGAACACTGCGAAGTTCGTTCAGTGGGCCAACACAACTGTGCAGAAACTTCCCGATAATTACGAAATGCTGTTTGAACTGGTCAAGTATTACGGCGATGCGCAAAGTTTCGCAGAAGCCGACAAGTACTCCAGGCAGTGCCTGAAGGTGATCCAGGCTGCAACCAAGCCCGAACAGATGAGCGAGAAAGACTGGGAGACGTATGTCAAAGCCGTTCAGGCGGGATGCTACTGGATTATTGGGTATGGTTCCTACACTAAGAATGACTTCCTAAACGCGGTCACGAACCTGGAAAACGCAACTAAGTACAATCCGCGGAACGACCAAGCGTACTACTATCTTGGCCAGGCGTATTGGCAAACGCAGAAGACCGAATTGGCGCTCCGCAACTTCGCCAAAGCCTCCTTGCTGGGCGGTAAAGCGGCCAATTCAGCCGAACAGAGCCTTAATAATCTCTACAAGCAATTGCATCACGGATCGCTGGTCGGCGTGGAGAAGTACAAGGAGATAGCCAAGGCGGAGTTGAGCAAATAGCTTATGTCCGTCTGCACCTATCGCGAACAGATCAAGACCCGCGGCCAGTCCGAGGTCCTGGATATCACAGCCTTCGCGACGAAGGCGGTGCAAAGGAGTGGGCAGAAGGACGGCGTCTTGCACGTTTTTGTGCCCGGTTCGACAGCTGCCGTGACTACCATTGAATTCGAGTCTGGTGTGATTCGGGACTTGCGCGCTGCCATCGAGCGCCTGGTCCCGGAGACCATCGCTTACGAACATGACCGGCGTTGGGGCGATGGCAACGGGTATAGTCACGTGCGCGCAGCCTTGATGAAGCCGGGGCTCACCATCCCCTTTCAGGATTCCTGCCTGCTTCTCGGGACCTGGCAGCAACTCGTTCTCATCGATTTTGACAACCGGCCGCGAACCCGGGAGATCATCTTCCAGATCCTCGGCGGATAAAAGTGCGGCAGGAATTCCACCTTCCGCCCGCGCAGGAACCTCACCGCCGGGGTCATCGGTATTTCTGGTTTGCTCACGACCCGCCTCCTTCCGTCATCTGCCAATCAGTTCGAGGAAGGCGCGGGCGGCATGGCTGAGCATGCGGCGCGCCGGATAGACCAGGCGGATCTTCCTTTCGACTTCCAGTTCCTCCACGCGCACTTCGTGGAGCTTCCCCTGCTCCAGATCCGCCTCAACACACATCCGCGGCAGGAAGGCCACCCCTTCATTCCGTTGAACCAGCTTGCGGATCGATTCCACCGTGGGCATCTCGACATCCATATGCAGCGAGACCTGGCGACTCTGGAATTCCCTCAAGACGATCTCCCGATAGGGCGAATAAACGTTGTGCGCAATGAATGTCTCCATGCCCAGGTCCTTGATCGAAACTGACGCGCTGGTCGCCAGACGGTGCTGAGGCGAGACCACAAAAGCCAGGTGATCATTGTAAATAACTTTGGAGGTGAGGCGGATGTCGCCAGGGTCGAAGCTGATCACCCCCAACTCCAGCTCCCCGCTGATCAGCTGGTTAGGAATCAGGCTGGAGAGGCTGCGCTGGACTCGCACTTTTACGCGCGGATACAGCTTGCGGTAGCTCTGGATGTGCCGCAGCAGATAGAACGTTGTCGACTCATTCGCGCCTATGGTCAGCCGGCCTGCGGTATTGTCACGGAGCTCAGCAAATGCGTTCTCCATCTCCCGTTGCAGGTTCTCGAAACGTTCGGCATATTCAAATGCGAGCTTCCCCGCATCGGTCAACAGCAACTCCCGTCCCGAACGATCAATCAGCCTTTCCCCCAACTCGGCTTCCAAACGCCGCACCATCATCGAAACCGCCGGCTGGGTGCGGTACAGCTTTTCAGCCGCGCGCGAGAAACTTCTCTCCGCCGCCACAGCATGGAAAACCCGTACGGCATGAATATCAAGTTCTGTGGATTTATCAGCTGGTTTCATAAGAGGAGTTTATAGTATCAATCATACTTATTGTACAAGAGATAATTATAAATTTGTCAAATCTGATTCTACTGCTGATAATTGATCAGCATTGTAGGCGGCCTGCGAAACTTGACCGACGACAAGGAGGAAAGAGCATGACCGAGCGCGTCTATATCTTCGACACCACGCTCCGGGACGGCGAGCAATCGCCGGGTTGCAGCATGACTGTGGATGAAAAACTCTCCATGGCTTCCGTGCTGGTGGAACTCGGTGTGGACATACTTGAAGCCGGTTTCCCCATTGCTTCGGAAGGCGAATTTGCAGCCGTGGACACGATCAGCCGGAGCTTCTCCGGATCACGCGTTGCCGCTCTTGCTCGCGCCTGCAAGCTGGACGTGGAGCGTGCCGCGCTTGCGCTCAAGCATGCGAAGAGGCCGCGCCTGCATACGTTCATCGCGACCAGCGACATTCATCTGAAGTACAAGCTGAAGATGACGCGCAGCCGCGTGCTGGAAGACGCCGCGGCCGCGGTGGAACTGGCCCGAAAGTATGTGGACGACGTGGAGTTCTCCGCTGAGGATGCGACACGAACCGATCCTGACTATCTCGAAGAGGTATGCAAAGCGGTCGTTGGCGCGGGCGCGCGAACGGTGAATATCCCGGACACAGTCGGCTGCTCGATCCCGGATGAATTTGCCTCTCTGGTGAGACGACTCGTCGGGTGTCTTGGCTCGGACGCGATTGTAAGTGTGCATTGCCACAACGACCTCGGTCTGGCCGTGGCCAACTCTATTGCGGCCGTGCAGGCAGGAGCGCGGCAGGTCGAGTGCACTGTAAACGGTATCGGAGAACGCGCCGGCAACTGCGCGCTCGAAGAGATAGTGATGGCCATTCGGACACGACAGGACAAGCTTCCCTATCACACAACGGTGCTTACCGAGAAGCTCTTCCCGGCCAGTCAGATGCTTACCCAGCAGATCTCTTTCGGGCCGCAGCCTAATAAGGCAATCGTGGGACGCAATGCTTTCGCTCATGAGGCCGGCATCCATCAGGACGGCTTTTTGAAGGAACGCACGACTTATGAAATCATAGATCCGAGAACGGTCGGCGTACCATCGAGCCGGCTCATCCTCGGGAAGCACAGCGGCAGGCATGCCCTCAGGGAGCGCTGTGAATACCTCGGCTACAACCTCTCGCCGGTGGAACTCAAGGCGGTGTACGAGCGCTTCATTGCCTTTGCCGATCGCAAGAAGGGAGTCATGGACGAGGAAATCGTCGAGTTCATTCGCGAGGAAGCCAGCCAGTTTGCGCAAGCCGCCAACCAGTAATCGGGAACTGATAACTGTTCAGTTTTTTTGAAAACCGGACTGCAAAGTGAGAATCGAGCGGATATGCAACTGCGGATCCTCGTCCTCCCGGGTGACGGCGTTGGCCCGGAAGTGATCGGCGAAGCAGTACGGGTGCTTCGGCGCGTCTGCGAAAGGTTTCGTCACTCCCTGCATTTGACAGAAGGACTCATCGGTGGCGCCGCAATTCAGAAAGTCGGGAGCCCACTTTCTGCCGCGGTCCTGACCCAGGCGTTGGAGGCGGACGCGACTTTGCTTGGCGCGGTGGGGTTGCCTGGTTTTGACAGCGCCCCACCCGAGCTCCGCCCTGAAAAAGGCCTCCTGGCATTGCGCAAAGCGCTTGGAGTCTATGCCAACCTGCGCCCGGTTCACGTCTATCCGGCGCTTCTGGGATCGAGTCCCTTGAAAAAAGAACTGGTCGAAGGCACGGACATGATCATCGTGCGCGAACTGACCGCCGGGATCTACTACGGCACACCTCGCGGGATTACCGGTGAGGGAGGGGAAACGCGCGCGGTCAACACCATGAACTACATGCGATCTGAAATCGAGCGGATCGCGCACATGGCGTTCTCGCTGGCGCGCGGCCGGCGGCGCAGCGTCACCAGCGTGGACAAGGCAAACGTGCTCGAAAACTCGCAGCTCTGGCGACGCGTGGTGACCGAGATTGCGCGCGGGTACCCGGACGTGGTTCTGGAGCACCTGCTGGTCGACAATTG
>JBEKIX010000164.1:0-5078 GCA_050011535.1 Acidobacteriota bacterium | reverse complement strand
GGCATCAAAACAGATTCGGTCCAGGTCGGCGCAGGCGGCATTGCCCGAGCTTTGGAATATGCCCTGGATGACATAGACGAATATGTGAAGTCGGAGCCCGCGCTGCATGATCGCGAAGTAGCGCGCGCCGCCATGATCATTTCTAACGGAAATCTGAATCCGAGTTACAACCTGAAGCCGCTTTATGCAAAGGCAGCTCGTGAAAACGTATCACTGTATCCGGTTTTTCTCCCAACCGGGACGTTTGGCGCATGGATAGAGTACTACTTCAATCTGGCCCAAAAGACCGACGGTGTCGCGGCATTTTTCGGGGCCATCGCCCCGGGAAAAGAGTTTTACTCACCTCCGAGAAACAATCAGGCGCCAAACGCCCTCACGGCAAATTTCATTCATATGATCCGAGATATCAACGGCAAGTACTCCTTTACCATCAGCCCCCCGCCGCCGGCGCAGCAGTTGCGGATTAGGTTGATTTGCAGGGTCAAAGGGGTCAAAATCCGTCTGGCGCGAACCATCCTGCCTTAGCTGGTCAGGTCAGGTTCAACAAACGAAACAAAACACAAACTAAGATTGCTGGCGAACTGTCTCTTTCCGGAAACTGCATTGTCGTTTCAGTGAGGAATGATCGTGATTAGACAAGGCGCGCGTATTACTCCCTGGTTATTCGTTTTTTGCATGGCTTGTTCCGAGACGCCGGGCGGAGCTGGAGGCTACAAGATCGCTTTCGTGCCGTACAAAACCGGGCAGCACGGCATTTTTTCAATGAACTCCGACACCACCGGGTCGAAACTTCTCTCCCCGGACGACATGGCAGACGTCAGGTTTGCTTCCTGGTCGCCGGACGGGAAAAAGATAGCATTCTTTACCGGCCGGGCTGAGGATGCGGAAATTCTCAAGAAGTACCCGATGCCCTATGAGAAACTGTTGTACGTAATGGATGCGAACGGCAGCAACCAGAAACGGCTGCTGAATTTTCCCATTCTTGATTTTGCCTGGTCCCCAGACGGCCAGAAGATGTTTTTCATATCAGGGCACGAAGCCCCTGACCGCGACTCTCCCGATGTGATGAATGCCGTCAAGAATCCCATTTGCGCGATCTACGTCCTCGACATGAAGACTGGCGCACAGACCCGATTGCCGGGCTCGGGACGCACCATCTCGGCCTCCTGGTCGCCGGACAGCACGCGCGTGGCCGTCAGCTACGGAGAGGCCGATAACGGGAGCATTTATATCCTGAGTGCCAATGGCAAGCAGGGCGGCAAACTGACGAATGCCGTAACGACGGATTGTCGCCCCGTGTGGTCACCCGACGGAAAGTCCATTGTCTATATTGCGGTCCCGAAGCCTGGGGCCGATGGCAAGGATGGCGGTGTATTCATTATCAACATCGATGGCACGGGGATAAAGCACGTGACCAACGATGTGGTCAACTTTGCGACCTGGTCCCTCGATGGCAAAATGCTCTTGCTGCAGTCGAGCTATAACATCTACCTGGTGGATCCCGATGGGAAAAGGATAGTCCCGCTTGCGCCGGGACTGCGTCAGGCGGTGAATGCGATCTTTACTCCTGATGGCAAACGAGTGATGTTCTGTTCCGATGACGAGGGCGCCTGGAACATATACTCCGTGGACCTGGACGGGCAAAACAGAAAGAAGATAACCGGCCAGACGAATTCGTCCAATTACTGCCTGTCGCCGATGCTTTCGAATCGCTGACCGCGGGCGCGATACTTGCGGAAATAAAGAGCGGAGATCAGGAGCAGCCAGGGCGGCCCGGCAATCCAGGCTACCCGCATCTCGGGGAGAAACGCCATGGTGGCCAGCACGGCGAGAAGAACGCACATGCCCGCCACCGAACCGTAGGGAATTCGCGTTTCGCGAAAGCGGACGTGAGTGGCCAGAATCATGAACCAGCAGAATATCGCGCCAAACAGCGATATTCCCAGCATGTAGACATAGGCGGTGTCGGCGAAGAACCAGTAAATCATCGCCGCGATGCCCAATCCCACTCCCGAAATCAGCACGGCGTTCCTGGGCACCCCGTGCGCCGAAAGCTTGCCCAGCGAGGCAGGAGCTTGGCCGGAGCGCGCCAGGGAAAAGATCATGCGCGATGACGTGTAGAGATTCGCGTTGATGCTGGTAAGGGCGGCGGTAAGCACGACAAGATTCATCAGGCCTGCCGCTCCCGGGATGCCGATCCTCCGATATACAAGTACAAACGGGCTTTCCCCAATGCCCGTCTCATTCCACGGAACAATGCCCACAAGAATGATCATGCTGCCAATGTAAAAGAGCGAGAGGCGAGCCATGATGCGGCGCAGCGCCTTGGGAACGGAAGTGCGCGGATCTCTTGTCTCTCCCGAACCCACGGCCGCGGCCTCCAGCCCATAGAAGCTGAAAACCGCCATAGTCACGGCGGCCCAAACGCCCGCAACGCCGTGAGGGAAAAACCCGCCATGAGACGTGTAGGCCGCGAGTCCCTGCCGCGGGACCCCTATGCCAGCGAAAAGCACCACGCCGAAAATAAGCAGGAAACAGATCGCCAGGACTTTGATCAGAGAAAACCAGTATTCGGCCTCACCGAAACTTCCTACGTGCAGGACATTGATCGCCAGCAGAGCAATCGAAAACCCGGTGATCCAAATCCAGGATGGGATGTCCGGGAGCCAGAAGCGGCAATAAATGGCGACAGCCACAATCTGGCCGCCGATGGCTACGATTTGGGCCATGCTGTAGGTGTACCGCGTTACGATTCCCGCCCAGGGTCCAAGATAGTGCTCGGCGTACACCCCGAAGGACCCGGCTGCCGGATGGGCCGTCGTCATTTCCGAGAGGGCCAGCATGACGGCGTACGTGATCAGTGCTCCGATCGCATACGACAAAATGACGGCGGGCCCCGCCATCTGCGCTGAAATCCCGCTTCCGAGAAACAGCCCCGTGCCAATCGACTGTCCGATCGCGATCATGCCGAGGAGGCGCACCGACAGCTCGCGCTTCAGTCCCGATTCCCTGTCTTCGAATTTTCCGGAGGCGATTGGTGCACTCATATAGGCAGGATTGCCTCAATCGTGCTGTGCCCAGCCCTTTTCCTGGTAGTAATCCTTCACCAACTTGCGGATATTGATGATCGTTCCTGCCGAGGGTCCGTCCGGGATAGCGTGGTCTATAAAGCGCGCGGGTAGCGTGTCCTCTTCGGGAACGAGGCCTTCGCGCAGGTTGAAATCCCGCTCGGCCTGGCCGGCATAGGAGCACTCTTCCCAAAGCTCGTCCGATGCCACCTCCTCGCCGAGCAGGCCGGAATAGGCCTCGGCGGCGAGTTCGAAGTCCATGGCATCCATACAGCACGAAATGTTCTTGCAGATCGTCATGCTGTCGGAGAGAAGCCCGAGATGCTCGGCGTAATTGACGAGCGCGCCCTTTCCTTTGTCTTCCAGCCGATGAGCCGCTTCCCTGTAACCAACCCGCCTCAGGGCCAGATCTTCGTCGTCGGTCAATTCGATCATGGGTTCGCCGCGATAATGGTCGCCGCCGCGGGAGTTGACTGCGTTCATCAACGCGTAGCCCTTGATGCCGCGCGGGTCGGCGGAAAAAAGCTCCAGGCCTTTGACCTCTGCCGTGAGCTTGACAGCCCCCGGGCCGAAATGGCGTGCGGCGTACCGGGTGCCTTCAGCGAGAAGATTGCCGATTCCCTCCCTGCGCGCAATCATTTCGGGAATCTGCAGCAGAGCCTCCCGTGAACCCCAGCTAAGGTCGATGCCGTCGATGTCGGCGTTGGATATGAGCCCTTCCTGGCGGCACTCCATGAGCCAGGCGATGACTTCGGCGGTACTGATGCAGTCGAGCCCAAGGCGATTCACGACATTCGAGACACCGACCCCGAGTTCCAGGTCGGAGTTGCCGCACTTGACGGTGAATCCCGCCTGGGCTTCATATTCAGGGCCTTCGCCCTCGCTCGCGTCCGTGTAGTTGTACCTCGAGCAGAAGACATTGCAGTTGTAGCAGGATTTCGATTTGACGACGTGGTTCCTGCGCAGTGCATCGGCATCCACTTTTTCGAGATCTTCAAATACTGCGCTCTGGTAGTGGTAGGCCGGCAAGACTCCGATCTTCGCCAGCGAATTCATGATTCGCGTGGTTCCATACCGGCGGCGCGCCTGGAATTCGCGGTGCCGCTCGATGACGGACTGGAAGCGCGTGCAGGCCTCGTCGAAGCGTCGCGGATCAGCAGGTTTGACCGGTTTCTCGCCGCGCACGACGATGGCCTTGAGTTTCTTGGATCCCATCACCGCTCCCATTCCCGTGCGCCCGGCGGCGCGCGCGAGGTTGCAGGAGATGATCGCGTACTTGACCAGATTCTCACCGGCGGGTCCTATCGCCGCCACTTGCAGATCCGGATCGTGCAGTTCATCTCGCAGTTGGACCGTGGTTGCCGTGATATCCAAGCCGATGAGATGGGACGCATCTCGGATTTCGACGCGGCTGTTGTCGATCCAGAGATAGACCCAGTGATCCGAGGCGCCGGTGAAAACGATCTGATCGTGGCCCGACCAGCGCATTTCAGGACCAAAGAATCCGCGGGCACCCGAGTCTCCCAGATAGCCTGTCAAAGGGCTTTTGGCGCTGGCAATGAACCGGCAGGTCGCGATCAGCTTGCTGCCGGTGAGCGGCCCGGTAGCCACGCAAAGGACATTCTCAGGACCCAGAGGATCGATCCCCGGTTTCATCTCCCGCAACAGCGTCAGGCTGTTCCACGTTCTCCCGCCCAGCCCTCTATCGGGCGTAACATCTCGAATGATCCTGTGACGGGTCAGGTCAACGCGCAGGCAATTTCCACGGTGGTTCCTCATGAATCGATCCTCACGCCGTTCTGCCAACTCCTGCGCAATGCCTCACCCCGGACACGACAGTATTGAGCGCGCCTCTGGCTGGAGCTTCCCTGGTTGGTCAGAAAAGCTTCAAGCGAAACGTCCCTGTAGTCCTCGCGAAAGGAAAGGGCTTGCGTCGGGCAGGCGTTCACGCACGCAATCTCTCCGCCGCACAGGAGCATAAGCAAAAGGGAGGAAGCGATGGAACTGGCG
>JBEKIX010000163.1:0-5089 GCA_050011535.1 Acidobacteriota bacterium | reverse complement strand
GGATCACGCGTCCGCGCGCGCATAACGTATCAAGTATTGCAGCGGATCATCCAGGTGACAGCCCGGATCCAAAAACTCTGTGCCCCACGCAAAGGGACGAGCCGAACGGCTCGTATCTTTTGCCGCCAGCGCCATCTCCCAGCGATAGAACAAGCGTCCCAGCATCAGTGCTTCTTGTAGGTGCGGATCGGTTGATGGGGCTCGAAGATTGGATCCGGCTTGAAATAGTAACCTTTCCGATAGACAAGCTTCTTGGAGGGCTGCAGGTACTCGACGGTAATGCTGTGGTAGGAATTGGGATCCTTGTTCTGCTCGGAAACGTAAGTGAGGTAGTACTGGTTCCTGAGTTCCTTGGCGACTTGCTGGTAGACACCATGGATCTGGTTGTAGTCGGCGGGGAAATAGCAGCGGCCGCCGGTCTTCTCCGCCAAGTCGGACATCTGCTCTTCTTTCTTGGCAAAAAACTCGTCGATGTAGTTTGCGTCGCCGAAAATCCTCGCGTAAATGTCGTTCAGGATGACGACATGCGGCTGCACGCGTGCCGCTTCGCGAACCATCGCGGTCTTCGAAATGATGTAAAGCGTAGCCTGTGACTGGATTACGGCCCTGACGGCGTCCTGGTAACCGACTACGCTCTGATTGTTCAGGAAATCAGTCAGCAGGATGATCGCCATTCGTCCATCGATGCCCTTGAGTTGATCCTGCGCGGCCTCGAGCATGGCGTCATAAAGGTCGGTTCGTAAACCGAGCTGAATCTTTTTCAATACCTTGCGGACCTGGCTGGTGTCGGGAGTCCAATCCAACACCTTTTCAACGTCATCCGCAAAAGTGATGACGGAGATACGATCCCCGTGAACGAGCGCATCGGCAAAGCCTTCGGCCGACTCCCGGATCTGCTTCCATTCTTTCTCGACGGTGCCGCTCGAATCCAGGAGGAGAATAATCGAGACGGGGTTCGCGTCGACGTTGAAGCTTCGTATCTGCTGGAGCTTGCCGTCTTCATAAACATGAAAATCGTTCCGCTGCAGATCCTGGACAGGGGCGCCGTTCTCGCCGATTACGGTGATCGGCACTTTGATGAGATCGACGGACACAGAAAACGTGGGGATGTTTTGCGAGGTCTGCGATTGGAGATAAGCCGCTATGCAGGGGCAACCTGCCAGGAGAACCAGTGAAAAAACCCAAACCCTGGAGTGCCTCTGCATCGGAGCCCACCAATCTATCGTTATTCTAGCATAGCGTCGGAACCTGGATGCCAGAAAACCTCCTCTTCCCGCACGGTTTGGGCAAAGTCGCGATCAGGACTGAAGATGATTCCAATTACTGTGATCTATGAGCTCTTCGTGACTCTCTGCAGTTTTTCACATCTTACTCGCGCCGCCATTCGGGCGGTGCCGAATCGCGACTATTTGACAGCGCAGGGCGATTTGAGGTTAAATTCAGGTGTCTGTTCGAGGAAAAGCAGCGTCTCCTTCAAGTTTTTCTCAAAGAGATTTGCCAGGAACAGGTAATTTGGCTCGAGCCGATATCTTCTGTGAACCTTTCCGGGATGCATTGCGTATCTAGGCACAGATCAGGAAGTTTGATGGTACAAACGCAAGGGAAGTGACATCGTCAGGAGGCATCTTATGAACCGCCGCAAGTTTGTGGTTACGTCCACCGTAGCAATGCTGGCAATCACCATTGCCGTCGTAGGACTGTCCTTCTATTCCAATTTTGCTGCGAGGGCCTTCGGGCAGGGGTTGCCGGCTGCCGTTCACTATTTCCCTGCCGACTCACAGGCGATATTCGGGATCAACGTGCAGGCATTCATCAACTCGCCTGTTTACGCCCAAATCGCGCAGCAGCACGAGCAGGAAATCGGCAAAGATCTCTCCGATATCGTCGCGAAGACCGGGGTGGATCCGCGAAAGGACATTGACTATGTGGTTGGGGCAGGACGGCAGAACCAGCAGAAGGGGGCCGGAGTTGTAATCGCTGTCGGCAGATTCGTCCCTGCGACGATCATCAGCTTTATCAACAGCTCCAGCCAGGGGAACGCGATTCGCGTTGATTATAAAGGCGCGACAGTGCTCATGGTTCCAGAAGCCAACGGCTCCAAACTGGAGAAGGGAGTTGCCTTCCTCAGCGATGCGGAAATCGCCGTGGGAGATCTGGATTCGCTGCATGCCGTCATCGACGTGCGCGCGGGTGCGCCCGGAATCGATAGCAACTCCGCTCTCTCCGCCTTGCTGGCTAAGTTGAGTCCTCAGGAGATGTTCTGGTTTGCCGGGGATCCGTCCAGCGTTATCTCGAAAGTTCCCGCGACCGCTCCGTCAATTCCCGCAATATCCTCAATACAGAGCATTTACGGTTCTCTTAACGTCAATGCAGCGGTGACCGGAAAGGTGGTCGTAATCGCCAAAGATCAGACCGCTGCGGGCCAGCTGGCCGACTTTGTGCGTGGACTTATTGCTCTGGGAAATCTGGCAGGCGGGCAAAACCAGAATCTGGCTGATCTGATGAAAAGCCTGCAGGTTACGCAAAGCGCCAACGAGCTGGACCTGTCCCTTACTCTTCCCCTCGATCTGATACAGAAGCTTCAGAGCCCGCAGGGCAAGATTGGGATGCACGTACCTCTCATAAAGAAATAGGAAAGCTCGTCCGGCGAGGCCTTGGATTGAAGAAGCCACGATTCCGCGGACTCAAAAGTCTTCGGAATCGTGGCTTTGTTGTTTTATGGCGTTCTCAAAGCTTGGTCTCGTCGACGGTCTTGCGAACCGAAGCAACGGTCTTTTCAAGCATGGCCTTTTCGTCATCGGCAAGCTTGATCTCGAAAATCTTCTCAAGCCCCTTGGCGCCGATGAGGCAGGGAACGCCGAGGAACAGGCCCTTGATGCCGTATTCCCCTTCGCACAATGCGGCGCAGGGTATTACGCGCCGTTTGTCGAGCAGGAAGGATTCCGCCATGACGATGGCGCTCCAGGCCGGACTGAAATAAGCGGATCCCTTGCCGAAGAGCTTTACGATTTCGGTGCCGGCCTCACGCGTGCGCGTCGCCAGCCTGTCGATCTGCTCTTTGGTCGCAATCTCTGCCAGAGGCACGCCGCCGACCGTGGTCAGACGGGGCAAGGGCACCATATCGGGGCCATGTCCGCCGAGGACGGTGCCTGCGACATCCGCTACCGACACGCCCAACTCCATGCTGATGAAGGCGCGCCACCTGGCTGTGTCGAGCGCTCCTGCCATACCCACAACCTGATGCTTGGGGAAGCCCGTCTGCTTGTAGAAAGCGTATACCATCGCATCGAGCGGATTGGTGAGGACTATGCAAAAGGCTTTCGGTGCGTGCTGCTTGACTCCAGCAGCCACGTCAGCAATGATCTTCAGGTTGACGGCGAGCAGGTCCTCCCGCGTCATCCCCGCTTCGCGTGCCTTGCCGGCCGTGACTATTACGACATCGGCCCCGGCGATATCCCGGTATTCAGTCGTCGCCGTGATGTTGGCGTCATAATTGCCGTGCGGCGCCATTTCCATCAGGTCAAGAGCCTTGCCCTTAACCACATTGACGTAGCCGGGAACATCGACGATGGTGATGTCCCCGAGTTCCTTCTGCGAAGCGAGCATGGCCACGCCCTGCCCGATCTGCCCGCCTCCGATTACCGCGATCTTCTTGCGCATATGGAATCCTCTCCTTTATGAATGGAGCCGCCTGGGCCTTGGGCCGGCGTACCCTGGTTTCGAGCTAGGCTATGCGCTTTTTTCTGTGAAATCAATCCGAAATCGAGATGTAGCATTCGTGGCTGAAAACGATGTATCCTTGCGCGTTTGCAATGCCAGGTCGGACTTCTACTGCTTTCCCGTCGAAAGCACGGGAGCCGCTGGCAGCGCGCGAGTGTCCGCCATCCATTGACGCGAGTCCGTGTGGACAATTGCTCCCGGGGCTCAAAGGAGAGTTGATGAAGACCGAGACGTCGACGATTTTCTGGACATGGACTGATGAGGCGCCCGCGCTGGCGACTCTGTCTTTTCTTCCGATTGTGCGAGCGTTCACGAAGGGAACGGGCCTCTCCGTGGAGACGCGGAACATCTCCCTTGCGGGCCGCATCCTTGCCAACTTTCCAGAGTACCTCACAGAGGAGCAACGCATCCCGGACCATCTTGCACAGCTCGGCGAGCTCACGCAGGTACGCGAGGCCATCATCATAAAACTGCCGAACATCTCCGCTTCGGTCCCGCAGCTCAAGGGCGCAATCAAAGAGCTTCAGGCAAAGGGATATAAGGTTCCGGACTACCCGGAAAACCCAAAGGACGAAACCGAAAAGGCGATTCAGGCGAAGTATGCAAAGGTACTTGGCAGCGCCGTCAACCCGGTGATCCGCCAGGGCAACTCGGACCGCCGTTCGCCGCTCTCGGTGAAGGCTTTCGCGAGGAAGCACCCTCTGAAGATGGGGGCGTGGAGCGCGGACTCGAAGACCCACGTTGCCCACATGAGCGGCGGGGATTTCTACGGCAGCGAGACCTCCATGACGACTGCAAATGCGACCGAGGTGCGATACGAATTTGTGGCCGCGGGCGGAACAGTAACGGCGCTCAAGAAAAAGATGGCCCTGAAGGAAGGCGAGATCCTCGACACATCTGTGATGCATGTGCAGGCGCTCCGCTCGTTCTACGCGGAGCAGATCGAGGATGCGAAGAAGCAAGGCTTGTTGCTGTCGCTGCATCTCAAAGCAACCATGATGAAGGTGTCGGACCCAGTCATGTTTGGACACGCCGTCAGCGTATATTTCAGGGGGGTATTTGAGAAGCATGCCGCCACGTTTACGCAGCTTGGTGTGAACCCTAACAACGGCTTGGGCGATCTCTATGCGAAGATCCGGAGCCTGCCGGAAGCTAAGAAGACAGAGATCGAAGATGACATCCAGGCCTTGTACGCCATAAGGCCGCCCCTGGCAATGGTCGATTCAGGCCGTGGCATCACCAACCTCCACGTCCCGAGCGACATCATCATCGACGCCTCGATGCCTGTGGTGATCCGCGAGTCGGGCCGGATGTGGGGTCCCGACGGCCAGCTGCATGACACCAAGGCGATGCTCCCCGACCGCTGCTA
>JBEKIX010000162.1:0-5177 GCA_050011535.1 Acidobacteriota bacterium | reverse complement strand
GGCGCTTGGCAGCGGTGTCCGACACCCCCAGTCCTCTGGGTGATCGCGGGAATCACCATCGTGTTTCTGTGGTGCTTTCATCGCTGGCGCCGGTTGTGGATTCCCTTCGGCTTCGTGAGCATGGAAATCGCCTGTCTTTCGCTTGCTTCCCTGAGTTTTCTGCCACCAGGATTGACAAGCCTGATCCCGTCTGCTCGTAACAGTCCTGGCGGGGCGGACGCACGTCTGCTTCAGCTTTCCTTCCTCGATGTCGGACAGGGAGATTCGATGGTCATCCAATTTCCCAACCATCGCGTGTGGGTTATCGATGCGGGCGGACTGTATATCGACTCCCGGCAGGATGAAGATGCAAATTCCTTTGACACCGGCGAGGCGGTGGTCAGCCCGTTTCTCTGGTCCCGATGGATCGTCCGCCTGGATCGAGCAATCCTGACCCATCCGCATCACGATCACGCAGGCGGCATGCCCGCCCTGTTGAGAAACTTCCCGACCGGACGGCTGGATTACGGCGACGCCGGCAATGAACCAGGCCAGGCGCGCGTGCTCGAGGCCGCGCGCGCGGCGGCCGCACCTATCCATGCCGTCGTCGCAGGCGAGCAAACCGATGTGGCCGGGGTTGCCGTTCGCGTTCTGAGCCCGGTAGGGAAAGATCCGTTCCGCTCTTTGAATGACGGGTCGGTCGTCCTGCGGCTACAGTTCGGAAGGTTTTCCGCTCTGCTTGACGGCGATCTGGAATCGTCCGGCGAAGCCGAAGTCCTGTCGCGCGAGCCGCGGCTCCGCAGCCTTCTGCTGAAGGTCGGGCACCATGGCAGCAGGAGCGCCTCTTCCGATCGCTACCTCGAGCGCGTGCAGCCGCGATGGGCGGTCATCTCGGCGGGACGCAGGAATCCGTTTCATAACCCGTCACCCGAAACGATGCTTCGCCTCCTGCATCATGGGGCGAGGCCTTTGCTCACCATGGATCTGGGCGCGGTGTTCATGGAAACAGACGGGATACACTACACGTTACGAAGCTACACTCTAGGAGTGCTGGAGCAAGGAGTCTTGCCGGGTGACAAGTGACGGGTGCGAACTTCGATCGCGCATTTCGCACTCGTCACCCGTCACTTGTCACTGAGGTTCAGGCTTTGTAGGAGAGCACGGCCTGCATGTACTGTGCCCGTTCGAATGCGGATGGGTCTGCGCAGTTCTTTTGGCTCATGCTGCCAATCAGCTGGCGCACGGATTCATAACCGCGCTCTTTCATCCACTCTATGATTCCTTTCTCGATCTCGCCGATGTGCCCAATCCCATGTCGCAGGAGGACGGAGCAAAGCATCGCCACATTGGCACCGGCCATCAGCACCTTGAGCACATCCTGCGAGCTGTGGATCCCGCTCGTGGCTGCCAGATCGGCCTTGACGCGATCGTACAGAATCGCGATCCATCGAAGGGGAAGACGCAATGCCTGGGGCGTGCTCAGCAGCACGTTGGGACGGATCTCCAGGTTATCAAGATCCATGTCCGGTTGATAAAATCGATTAAAGAGGACGAGAGAATTGGCGCCGGCCTCGTCAAGACGACGAGCCATGTTGGCCATGTTACTGAAGAAAGGGCTCAGCTTCATCGCCACTGGAATGCTGACGACGAACTTGACTGCTTTGAGAATATCGATGTAGGTTTGTTCGATTTCCGCCGCAACGGTCGTCGTGTCCGTAGGGATGAAATAGACGTTGAGTTCGAGGGCATCGGCGCCTGCTTCCTCGATCTTCTTGGCATAGTCCACCCAGCCGCCGATCGACACGCCATTCAGGCTCGCGATGATAGGGATGTCGGCTGCTTCCTTGGCCTTGCGGATCAAATCCAGATACCCTTCCGGGCCCACGTGGAAGTCCTCGGGCGCCGGCAAGTACGACAATGCTTCCGCAAAACTCTCGGTGCCGTGCGCGAGGTGATAGTCCATCGCTTCCCGTTCTCGAACCAACTGCTCCTCAAAAAGCGAATGGAGAACCACTGCCGACGCGCCGGCGTCTTCCATCCGTTTGATGTTATCGATGTTGTACGAGAGAGGCGAGGCGGAGGGCACGAGGGGGGTCCGCAAGTTCAATCCCAGGTAATGCGTACTCAGGTCCATATTCTCTCCTTCATGACTGATTTATGAATTGCGCCCACAATATAGACTCAACGAGAAAGTCGACCATGCCTGCATTAAGGCGCCGCCGTCAGAATACAGAAGTCGGCGGCCGGAATAAAGCAAACACTAGAGGTTCTTCGAGGTTTTAGAGCCTTGGAGGTTAGTCTTGTCTTTTTTCTGAGAACATCAAATCCTTGTTGCTGCTGCTAAAAAGTCACCATTTCGGTGACTCTCGGTTCCAGATTCCGGTTTACGATCGGATCTGCTGCGCGACACGGCGGGCCATTTTCACGCAGTCGTTGAGCCCGACGCCATAGAAGGCGTTGCCGAGCATATGAAGTCCGGGGCGCCTCGCCAGGAGCTCTTCGAGACGGGCGCGCCTCTGCAAATGCCCGAGCGTGTACTGCGGGATGCCGCGCTGCCAACGATAGATCCGCATGAAGATCGGATCGCTGCGGATGCCCACCAGGGAACCCAGCTCGAGCCGCAGCGTGCTCCAAAGTTCATCGTCGGACAACTCCACGGCGCCTGCGTCTCCGGCCCCACCCAGCATCGACCGGAACTGAACGCAGCCCGTGGGCGCTCGATCCGCGAAGATCGAAGAGGTCCAGATCGAGCCCAGCGCGCGCAATCCTTCGGAGCGGGGTATGAGAAAGCCGAAACCATCGAGGGAGTGTTCGATGTCCTCGCGCCGGTGGCCGGTGGCGACCACGACGATCGGCGCGTAAGGAATAGTTCTCAATGCCGCCGCGAGTTCCGGATCGGATTGCTCCGACATTTGCGCCGCCGCGTATGTCGGGCAGGCGCAAATCAGCGTCCGCGCGAGCGCGCGCCTTCCGATCTGATCGGTGACTTCCCAGCCGTCCGCAGTTCTGACAAGGCGTGCGACAGGCCGCTCCAATCGAATGACCGCCCGCAGGCGCTCCTGCAGGCGTGCGACCAGCAGATCCAGGCCGCCCCGGAAGGAAGTCAGCCGGCCGCCCGGTCCGGCGGGACCGCTTCTCTTCGCTGCGCCTGCGTTGCCGGAACGCCTCTTTTCGAACTGGCGCCGAATCAGGGCCCGCACGAGCCCGCCATAGAGCGTCTCCATTTCGCGCATGATCGGAAAGCATGCCGGAAGAGACAGGTCTCGCGCCAGCCCGCCGAAGATACCGGAGACCATGGGATCGATAAAAAATTCTGCGGCGCCGCGCCCTATGCGCCGCGCGGCGAAATCATAGATCGACTCATCGTTGCCGTCGCGGCGGGCAGGGATGAACGGCTCGGTAAAAACGCGCAGCTTTTCCACGGGACTGAGCAGCCGCGTGGTGAAGATAGCGCCTGGCGACATCGGCACCGGATGCAGGCGGCCGTGCTTCACAATAAAGCGATTTTCGCTATTGGCGCCGGCGGGTTCCAGATTCTCCGCGAGGCCCACCTCCTCCACCAGCTGCAGTGTCAGGGGCTCGCGGTTGAGAAACCCATTAGGTCCCCAATCAATCGAGTAGCCCTGCTCGCGATCCGTGCCGATCGTGCCTCCCAGTCTTCCGGTGGCTTCCCAGAGTTCCCATCCACGGGAACGTTCAGCCAGACCTAACCAGTGAGCCAAGGCAAGCCCCGAGATTCCACCGCCGATGATCAGTCCGTCCAGCCGAGGCACGGAGCTTGATGTATCAGCAGACAGTGCCGGAGAGTGCAACTCTTGTGTCATCCCGCATCCTCAATCGATCCATGATCCCGCGCGTAAGAGCATTCATTCTACCATTCCACGTGGGATGTGGAATTGGAGAGGACAGCCGGCGAGATGCGGGACAGCTACCCTTTTCGCGATCCCTTCTCGCATCTGCCGAGATTCTCCCAGCGATAAAGGTAGCTGTCCCCAATTTCGAGACGCCACCTTTTTCGCGGCAACCGGTGTGAACCAAAAAGAAGGGTCTTGCATCTTTATCAGCAAGGCTGGATTGAAAACCCGACTAGGAGTAAATTGGAAGCCGATAAACTATACGAGGATGCAACTATGACGCGCACAAGGATATGTTCTGAATCTGTCAGGCTCTTCGCGCTCGCCGTGTTCCTGGCAGCGCCGTCATTCGGGCAGGACCCCGACCAGAAGCCCGCGCAGGCTCCCGAACTCCTTGTCCCGGCGGGAACAGTCATGCCTATTGTTCTCAACACTTACCTGAACACCAAGAACACTCAGGCGGGTGATGTTTTCTATGCGGATTCAACGTATCCGATATGGATTCAGCAACGTCTTGTGGTTCCACGCGGTTCCATAATCAAAGGTACGGTCACCGAGGTCATAAAGCCGGGAAAGATTTCCGGAAAGGGGAAAATTGCACTCCGGTTTGACACGATTCTGCTTCCCAATGGAGTGGAGCGCGGGCTCGTTGCCAGCCTTCACGGCACTCACGGTCCAGGCTCCGAAAAGATCGATCGCAAGACGGAGACGGTGGAGCAAGGGGGCAGCGGCGACAAGGGCGCTGCCGCAGGCACCATTGTCGGCACCGCTGGAGAAGGAGCGATCATCGGAGGGCTTTCATCCGGCAGCGGAGCCTCCGGAGCCTTGATCGGCGCGGGCGCGGGCGCTGCCGCGGGTACCGTGATCACCCTCCTCAGCCGCAATCGGGACCTTGTTCTCGATCCGGGCTTTCAGATGGATCTCCAGCTGATGCAGCCCCTGCGATTCGCCTATGGCGAGGTGAATTTTACGCAGGCTGAAATCGATCGCGCCCAGCAGGAGGCCACCACACGCCCGACCAAAGCGCAACCCAAGCAGCAAGGCTCGCGCTGGTTTCCCTTCCCGCGCATTTGGCGCTGATCGAAATTGGGGACAGTCACCTTTTTTTCGCCATCACTTCGCGAATCTGCTGAGATATTCCCGGCGAAAAAAGGTGACTGTCCCCAATTTCGCTGCAGACACACTTCTCTTGACAATTCCCGAAGAGCTGGGATATTCATCCCTAACCTTGGATCCTCATATGGCAAACAGGTTCCGGTGGACCGACATCCGATGCCTCTACTGGCGGGAACTGCGATCTGCTCTGCGAGAGCGCAGCATCGTGGTCAATGGCATTCTTCTGCC
>JBEKIX010000161.1:0-5340 GCA_050011535.1 Acidobacteriota bacterium | reverse complement strand
TGGCGGCGGGCAAGGGAACCCGCATGGTCAGCGACACCGCCAAGGTTCTGCATGCAGTTTGCGGCCAGCCGATGGTGCGTCTTATATACCGCGCCGCTGCCGGTGTCGAACCCGAAGAGGTTTTCGTGGTGATCGGGCAGGACGCCGATCGGGTGCGCACGGCTCTGGGCGGCCTGCCGGCACGATTCGTTTTGCAGACCGAGCAACTCGGTACGGGACATGCAATCATGACGGCGCGCCCGGAGCTGCAGGAGAAGGACGGTGACCTTCTCGTGCTATCAGGGGACACGCCACGGCTGAAATCGGAGACGCTGCGGGGGCTGGTCGAGCATCATCGCAGAAGCGGCGCGGCAACCACGCTGCTGACGGCCGCCGCCGAAGATCCGTTTGGCTACGGACGCGTTTTGCGCGGCCCAGACGGACGCATTGAATCCATCGTCGAGGAAAGAGACGCTACGGAAGACCAGCGACGGGTCCGGGAAATCAATGCCGGTTTTTATTGCTTCCAAATCCCCGCTCTCATCGAAGCGCTGGAGAATCTCTCCAATCGAAACGCGCAGAAGGAGTACTACCTGACCGACCTGGTGAAAATTCAGCGAAGCCGCGGCCTTCGGATCGAAGCACTCCTGCACACTGATTTCGCGGAGCTGCGCGGCATCAATACCCGCAAGGAACTGGCCGAACTCGCTCAAACCATGAGGGCAAGAAAAAACGACGAGCTGATGGCGGCCGGAGTCACCCTGGTCGATCCGGAGCAAACCTACATCGACCTCGATGTCGCGATCGCAAAGGACGTCACGATCCATCCGGGAGTGACCCTAGAGGGGACGACCAGGATCGGCGAAGGTAGCATTATCCGCACAGGAGCACGCATCTCCAACTCGATCATCGGGTCCGAAGTCGAAATCCTGGAATCGTGCCTCATCACCGATTCGGAAGTCGGCAAAGGGACCACGGTTGGTCCCTGCGCCCATTTGCGCGGGCACACGGTCGTCGGCGAGAAGTGCCGGGTAGGCAATTTCGTCGAAATCAAGAAAAGCACGCTGGGGAACGGGTCCAAGGCTGCGCACCTGGCATACCTCGGCGATGCCACAATCGGCAGCAACGTGAATATTGGCGCCGGCGTCATTACCTGCAATTATGACGGCGTACGCAAGCATGCTACTATTATCGAAGACGAGGTCTTCGTCGGCACCGATTCGCAGTTGGTTGCTCCCGTGCGCATAGGACGTGGAGCCTATGTCGCAGCGGGCAGCTGCATAACCGAGGACGTACCTGCAGGAGCGCTCGGTATAGCACGGTCGAGGCAGACCAATAAGGCAGAGTGGGTGCGACGCCGAAAGGAATCTAAGCAGTCCGGATGATCAACTGCCGCAATTGCATCAACTGGGTCGACGAAAGCCTGGAACAGATCGAGGCGGACGAGACTCATGCCGAGCACATTTTCATGGGATGCCGCATATACGGCTTCCGTGAAAACAGTACTTCCCTCCCGTCCTGTCCGCATTACGTCGAGAGCGAGAATCTCTTTACGATCTGCCACTCCTGTCAAATCACGGTGCCCAAGGTCTGCGTCTCACTGGCTGAGTGCGTCAATTGTACGGATACCGATCTGTTCTGCGTCGATCATTGTATCGGCGGGGACCAACGGAAATACTGCACCCACTTCGTGCGGCTTTCTACCGAAGGCGCCCATCTCATAGATCAGGACCAGGCATTCGACCTGTTCCCCATTCTCGGCATGTCGGAAAAGCATGGGAAGGTGGCCGATTCGAGCGAGACCGCTCCGAACCCATCCCCGCATGACCCATCGCGAGACGAGTGATTTCTAAAATAAGACCCTAGCAAATAGCTTGATATCGATACCCGCGCTGCTCCGAAAACAGCTGCTGAAAGCCAAAAACGGCGGCTTCGGCATCTGCATCGCAATTGCTGTCTCAATCGGGCTTGCCAGTCCGAAAAAGCCGATCTGGGACCGCCGCGCCCCAGCGCGGCAGCATAGATCCTGCCCCACAGCGGTTACTTCCCTCACCAAAACTTCCCGGATCGAAGCATCCGCCTCACCCGACCGCAGAAGCCTGCCGGGGGCTGATGGGGCGCGTGATGCCTCGCCGCGCTGGGGCGCGGCGATCCCAATCACGATCACGATCACGAGCCTCGCACGGCGGAATTCTGCGGGTAAGCGAATGTCCCCCGCAACAAAACGGCGAGGATCGGGTTATTATGTTCAGCGAAGGCTGCATTTCCTTCGCATTCAATGTTCTCAAGTTGACGATGCCGGTCGGCACGTTTACGACATGGGTGAGCAACCCTGGGAGCGTCAGTGTCGCACACAACCTGCTTCTCGAAAAGCGGCCCCTGTCCGACGAGTGCGGAATGTTGAAACCAATACCTGGCCTCAAGCGGGTGGGACGAGAACAAAAGCCCGATGACACCATCGTCCACGTGGGCGACGTTGAGATTGGCGGACGCAGGATTGTGACGATAGCGGGCCCATGCGCCGTCGAGAGCGCCGAACAGATGCTCGCGACCGCTCGAGCGGTCAAGGATGCCGGAGCCGCGATTCTGCGCGGCGGTGTTTACAAGCCGAGAACCTCCCCTTACAGTTTTCGTGGCCTGAGAGATGACGGACTTCGAATCATCGCCGACGTGAAGCGCGAAACGGGGCTTCCGATGGTGACCGAGGCCATGGATGCACGCCACCTGGATGCGGTCTGCGCGCATGCCGACATGATCCAGATCGGCTCCCGCAACATGCAAAACTATACGCTTCTCGAGGAGGTCGGTAAGCTGCGCATGCCGGTTCTGCTCAAGCGCGGCTTCAGCGCCACGATCGAGGAATTCCTGTTTGCCGCGGAATACGTTGCGAGCGGCGGTAACGACCAGATCGTCCTTTGTGAACGGGGCATTCGCACCTTCGAGACCTCGACCAGAAACACGCTGGATCTCAGTGCCGTCCCTATTCTCAAAAAGCTGAGCCACCTCCCGGTCATCGTCGATCCCAGTCATGGCACTGGAATCTGGTGGCTCGTGCCGTTGCTGGCCCGGGCAGCGGTCGCGGTCGGCGCAGATGGCCTTCTCGTCGAAGTGCATGTGGCCCCGGAGCAGGCCCTGAGCGACGGCGAGCAATCTTTGAGGCCTGACAAGTTCGCGGCCATGATGGCGGATCTCAAACCCGTCGCGCTGGCGATAGGTAGAGAGATCTGAGAATTCCTGGCGGAGCTGGCCCCGGAGGTCACAGAATCGTCAGCTCTGATTTCCGGTTGCACCGAAATGTCATGCAACCGTTTTTTGCAAAGGTTTGAATGATGGCCCAAGCCGGAGTTGACCGCGGGATGCACAACGCAGTGCCGCCAGTCTGGCGCCGATTCACGGGTGTCGAAGCTGAAGAAATCTACATTCAGTGCCGGCCCGATCCCCGGCACTCCGGCGATATTGGACGCCAGACCGCATCGATCTATGGTGCCTGCGGGTCCCTCCTGCAAGGTGAGAGAGCATCCCTGGAGCACATCGTCCACCAGGTTGTCTTCTTCCGCAACATCCGGAGAGACCGCGAGCCATTTGAAAAAGCGTTTCTTGAAATCTACCGGACGGCCGCCGGAACCAAGGCTCCATTGCCAGCGACGACTTTTATCGAGCAGCCTCCACTGGACACCGGCGCCGACCTGGCCTTGAGCGCCACGGCAGTACTTCCCTACCATGATCAGCCAGAGGAAATCAGTCCATCTACCTCGCTTTTCGGACGTTCCTTCGTGCTTGGAGATCAAAGGCATCTGTACGCCGCCAGCATCCATGGCGCGCCGGGAAACGCCTTCGATGAGGCGACCAGCATGTTTCTCAAGTCGGAAGAAGTACTTGCGCACTATGGCATGTGCTTTCAGGATGTTTGCCGGACCTGGATTTACCTGCGCCACATGGAACGTGATTATGCAGAGTTCAACCGCGGCCGCAGGGAGTTTTTTCGGAGTCGAAACGTCTCCCTCCTCCCGGCGAGCACCGGGATCTATGGCTCTCCCTATCCCGAAAAAGCGAACCTGATGCTTAGTTTCTATGCGGTCAAATCGCCGCGGCCGCTCGAGGTCTCGACGATGAATACACCCACCCTGAATGAGGCCCGCGTCTACGGAGCCGATTTCTCCCGCGGCCTCCGCGTCGTGGACGGAAACAAGATCGCGTTCTACATTTCCGGAACTGCCAGCGTGGATCAAGCGGGTCGCACGGCACACGCGGGCAACTTTGCGGCCCAGGTGGACCGCATGCTTATAAACGTCGAAACGTTGCTGTCCGCCCAAAACGCTGCGTTCCGGAATATTCTGTCGGCGACGACCTACCTTAAATCGGCAGAGGACGGCCCGCTCCTGAGTCGGATCCTCAAGGAACGCGGGCTTGATACGATGCCCAACATCGTGGTGCACGCCGCGGTATGCAGGCCTGACCTGCTCTGCGAAATGGAAGCAGTCGCCGCGCTCCCAAGGCTCGTACTCAAGTAGATCCAGCAGCATTCAAAATTCAGGAGATTTCACTCCTCAACCTGAGCTAATCTCCGACCAGTCGGAAAGAGCTGTTGCCTCTTATCAATGGGGCGGCATATGCGGACGACAGAGGCAAAGTCGGAAGAATTGTCGAAATACTGTCGGGCAAGGACCTTGCCGTTGTCAGTCCCCCATCCGCACATCCGCAGCGCAACCAATCCAAGAATGGACATGGGATTGATATCAGCTGTGACAGAGCAAGAAACAAGAGGTGGCGATTCATGAATCACTCATCACAAACGTCGAGGTATCGCAACTTCCCAGGAACTGGCGGGCGGATCCAGCGCCCGCCAAGCTCAAGATACTGGGTGATGCCTGGGTAGCGGCCGGCACTTCGGCCGTGTTGCGCATTCCGGGTACCCTGGTGCCAGGCGAAAAAAACTATCTCCTCAATCCGCGTCACCAGGACTTTCCCAAGTTGCACATTGGCAAGCCCTTTTTATTCCATCTCGATCCGCGTTTGGTTGAGAAGTTGTAGGGCTCCAATCCAGCGCGGCAAAGTTGCGAAGGTTCACGCGGTGTCGTATCTGCAAAATTCAAAATTTGCCGCGGAATTTGAATTTTGCAGATACGACCCCCTACACGTACATGGGAATGCAGAAGCGACTTAAGGAGTCAGATCATCCGTGAAAATCGACAGCTGCGTGAATCTAAAATTGAGGGTGGTGCCTGAGCGTCTGGCGGTCTGCCGGTTGGAGCCTGACGCTGAATTGCCGCCATGGGCGATGACCGGACGCTTTCGGTCGGTGTCCTGGACGCCGGCCGAGCTATCCATCGTATGCCGGGAATCCTCGGTTCCTGAGGGGGT
>JBEKIX010000160.1:0-5344 GCA_050011535.1 Acidobacteriota bacterium | reverse complement strand
ATCCCGGAAAGCTACCGAAGACACCTCGGCAACGGCTCAAAACCCACCCCAAGGCGGGAGAGGAGCCGGGATGGGCGGTCGAGGCGGAACCGGCGGCGGGAGAGGCGGGGCCGGGAGCTTCGCGAGGGCCGGTCAGCAAATGGGCGGCGGGGGTATCGTGCGCCAGCAGACCACCTCGGCTCCTTCACCGGACGGGAAGTACAGTGCCTTCTCCCGTGACGGCAATCTGTATCTCAGCGGCGCCGACGGCAGCAATGAGTCAGCCATAACCACGGACGGCAACGCCAAAGCCCGCATTCGTTACGGCATCGCGACGATCATCTACGGCGAGGAACTGGGAATGGCCGGGGGCATCTTCTGGTCGCCCGACAGCCGGAAGCTCGCTTATTAGGGTTTCGATGAAAGCAAAGTGCCGGACTTTTACGTCCAACGCAACCAGACTGCGCAATATGACACCGTGGAAATCGATGCTTACCCCAAGGCTGGAGTGACGAGCCCCGTAGTCAATCTCTATGTCTACGACCTGGAAACCCGCAAATCAGTCCAGGCTGATGTGCGCGATGCCAAGCCGTTCGAAGACGCGGCGGTCGGATATTATGTCTACCGGATCTACTGGTCGCCCGATGGCAAGGAATTGCTTTTCCACCGTATGAATCGCAAACAGAATATTCTGGAGTTTGCCGCGGCCAACCCTGATACGGGCAAATGCCGGGTCATCGTGCACGAGGAGTGGCTGCCAAGCTGGGTAGACTGGGTTCCTACCATACATTTCCTCGAGGATGGGAGGCGCTTCATCCTGTCGTCCGAGCGCACCGGCTGGAAAAACTACTACCTCTACGACATGAGTGGCAAGCTGTTGACGACTCTGACCAACCACGCCTTCGAAGTCTCCAACATAGTGCGACTTGACGAAAAGGCCGGGCTTCTTTATTACATGGCCCGCGACGGCGACAATCACATGAAACTTCAACTGCACCGCGTTGGGCTGGATGGCAAAGGCGACCAGCGTCTCACCGACCCGGCGTACAACCACAGCGTGGACCTGTCGCCGGACGGCAAGTATTTCATCGACGTCGCACAGACTCACGACATCCCGCCGGTGACGCGCCTGATGGACGCTCAGGGCAAAGTGGTGGCAGAGCTGGCCAAGAGCGACATGACGCGATTCGATCAGCTCGGGCTCAAGCGCGTCGAACTCTTTAAATTCAAGGCTGCGGACAACCAGACAGACCTCCATGGCTTGCTCAACTTGCCGTCGAATTTCGATTCGAACAAGAAATATCCTCTGCTGGTCAGCGTTTATGGCGGTCCCATTACCAATGCCGCCAGCGAGAGGTTTGCAACTCCCAACCCGATCACGGAATACGGATTCCTGGTGGCGTCGTTCGACGCCCGCAGCGCGGCGCAGCGCGGCAAGCGTTTCATGGACGCTTTCTACGGGCACCTGGGAATCGTCGAGATCGACGACCAGGCCGCGGGCATGAAGGAACTCCTGAAGAGACCCTATGTCGACAAGGACCGTGTTGGCGTTTTCGGCACGTCGTATGGCGGCACGGCGTCCGCCACCTTGATCATGCGTTATCCCGAGCTGTTCCAAGCAGCCTGCGATTCGTCAGGACCAACCGACTATCGAAACTACAACAACGTGTATGGCGAGCGATACGAGGGGCTGGTTTCGGAGAACAAAGCGGGATACGATGCCGCCACCATCATGAACTATGTCAACAACCTCAAAGGCCGGCTGATGATCTATTACGGCACCGCGGATAACAATGTGCATCCCAACAGCTCCCTCCAACTCATCCAGGCCCTCCAGAAGGCCGGAAAAAACTTTGAAGTGCAGGTCGGTCCGGATCTGGGGCACACCGGCGTTAATCAGGCTCGCATGATGGAGTTCTTCATTGAAAACCTAATCCTCGCCAAGAAGTGAAGAATGTGGAAACATCAGCAAAATCAGAGCTGCCGAAAGCCGAACTGCAGTTTTAGTGCCGGGAAGACGCTAATTGTCGGTGTGAGGACGCCCAATAGATTGGCGGGTTGCAGCGATGCCGGTGCTGGAAAGTTGCTCCCTGCAGGCAGCTCAGTGCAACAGAGCCATGTTATGCGGATCCAGGCGTCGGGCCCTGCCTTGGTAACGAAATCAGACGGCCTATGACGCTCCTTGCGCGCGAGCTTGGGCGCTCCAGGGCCTACCTCGGATTCGTGGTCATCGTCGAACGATGGCCCGTCGTCGTTTCCCAGTAGTCCATCCACCGCAGGCGAATGCCGTTGGTGCGTTCGATCAGCTCTCTGCTCGGAGTCTTTCCGTGCTCCACGATGACCACCATTCCGGTATTGAAGTTCTTCTGCGAATGATCCACGTCCGGCAGGCGCGGGCCCTCGACCGCGATGACATCCTGGATGGTCACCCTGGTTCGATCGGCCTTGAAAATCGAGTGATTGTTGGCGTCCCTTCCGGCCGGCACGAGATTCCGCAGAATGAAGAAGTCCGGCACTTCGCTGGGCGCAATGAAGCCCATGAGATAAAGGTCCAGATAGGACCATCCAGTCGCGGGAACGTAGTAGTCGTCGTCCAGTTGCGTGTAAGATCCATCGAAATTATCCTGCCAGACACCGCCACCCATGGCCGATGCTTCGGTTGGGCGCTGATAGGGAAACGCCACGGGCGCCTGCAATCCGCGCGCCCAATGCGTCGGGCCTAGTTGGATGGTCTCATTGCCTACTTTGGCGGATACAAATGCCCCCCAGCGATGGCCCATTTCGTGGCCGATCTGCGACATCGCGTAATCGTATGGCGGTATCTTGCCGTTGGATGTCCGCTCGGAGAGTTGGTGCATGTAAGCAGCTATGTTGTGAATGTTGGTATCTTGGAGCCCGTCGGGCGGATACTCCTGCATCTGGTTAGAACCCACCCACACCGGCTGGATGAATTGCCACTGGAACCTTCCCTGGCTGCAATAACTCGCCAGGTTTCTCTGGTTGGCGCCGATTCCGGTAACTTCGCCCCCCGCCGGGCCTCCACCGAGCGGGCCGGAACTGGAAGTGCCGGCCTCAGGGTTATCGATACGGAAATCGGAGTAATAAGCCAGCATGTCGAACCTGTCGCCAAGTGCTTTGATGACCGTGCAAGTCAGATCCACGGCCCGGGGGGGCTTCAGGTAATGGAAGGCCTCGTAAATCACCGCGAACGGACCGTCTTCCTTCTCTACCGAAGACAAGTCTATTTCGGGACTGCTCAGGCCTGTGAGCTTCACTTCGTGCGGGCGCGCCTGGCTTGCAATCTCAGCAGTGGCTCCCGAAGTTTGCGCGGCGGCGGAAACGAAAACCTGATCGCCAGCTTTGTAGCGGGTGGGAAGAGTTCCCTGCAACGCGATGGTGTTTCCTTCAATCTTCACCGCCGGCAGAACTCCAGTTCCGGACGCCAAATAGCGGGGCCCACCACCGCCACCGCGGCCGCCTCGTCCTCCCATCGCACTGCCTTGGATGGTCCACACGGCGTCGGCTTTGGCATTTTGCGTACACGCTTCCGCAGGCTTCTTTGTGTTGAGGCAGATTCGAAAAGCAATGCCGGCGAGTCCCGGGTCGCCCTCCGGCAACGCCGGGCCGCGCGTCTCGATCGCCGCTTTCAGGAACAGGCCATCGACCGCCGTAAGTTTCACATTCCTGATATCGAGGTTGGGAGCGGCGACGGCATTTCCTTCGCCGGGGATGACGCCGACCTCCTTCTCGACGCCTTCCGCGACCACCGGATAGATACCGACGATGGCATCCTGCGCGGCCACATCGTCGTACGACATTTCGATCGTGCCGTCTTTGTGCAGCACGGCCTGGAAGCGGTTCACGGTCGGATACCATGTCATATCCTGTATGCCGCCCACAGGCTCGGTCAGGCTCCAGGTGATGACGGCGCGATCATCGAGTTCTTTCAGGTAGCGCGTGCCGGACATGCGCGGCTTAAAGAAGACGCTGATTGCCGGTACGGTGTTAATCAGCGTGCGCCCGGCCACCGCCAACTCGGCGAAGCGATCAACGGAGATGCCGCCGCCTCGGCCGCCACCAACGGCGCCGGGCGTACCTCCCTGTCCTCCGCGGTTGCCGGCGGCAGATTGGCCAAAAGTCATCGAGCCGGTCACGCCTATGGAGAAGGCGTCCCAGGTCTTGCCGGAAAAGGGGAAAGAGAATTTCTTTAGTGTTGCCTGGCTGCCGGCCATTTCCGGGCCAAAGTCCGAATCCCATTGAAACGCGACGTTCTCGGCGCGGTACTGCGATCCTACCGGCGTAAAGCGCAACGTGTGGTGACCGAGATCGAACAGGCCGGCCTTTCCAAGCACGCCCTCATCGAGAGTCATGACGATGAGATTTCCTTGAACAGAGATTGATCCTATTGATTTGCCCGGTTCGCCACGTCCTTGGGCGTAAGCTGAAAAAGCAAGCGCGAGGAGTGCGAGCGGCATCTCAAGAACGATGTTCCAGGAACGACTATTTCTCTTCATGACATCTCCCAGTCGGCAAGAACGGATTATGAATTATTGTTCGCCGATCTCCATGAGATCGCAAGCGTTTTCATCGACTCCCAATCCTGCGGTGTCGTTCGCCGAAAACCTGGCCAACCCGTTTTTGCAGGATTGCCGTGCGTCTACGGCGACCATTGGTCTTCTTCAGCTTCTCGCCCCGATCAATGGCGCACCAGATCGATCGTGACCCAACCCGGCGTTTTCAGATATGACGTACTTGGACAATCTACCCCGGATGGCTCCAAAGACCGATTGGCTGGGACGGAGTTATACGACAGATATCATCAGACGACAGAAGGGAACCATCCGTCCTATGCCATCGAACCACTGTATTCGGCTTGACGACGATCAGCGACGCGCGCCACCGCGAGACCAAAACGTCAATGTTTTGAGAGTGGACGGCGTATTGGCTAGGCACAACACCTAGTTGCTGACGTAGGGCAAGGATCTCGAGGCTGAGGTTGTAGCGGGAACGGAAGAATGCGTTGAGGCAGGTGAGGAAGCCGATGAAAAAGGGAATCATGAGTTTGGATTTATAGCATAGAGGTGCACCCCGGCGCCCGCCTCAACTGCTTGAATTTGCTGCTTCACGGAGTTGTGGCGACACACACGGGGTTATTGAGTTCCCTCTTCTTATGATTTGAGCCTGCTGTTACAATCGCCGGGTGACCGTTCGAGCACGCGCTACGGAATCAGTGACGGCGGTCGAAAACCAATCATGACGAGGAGCGTGCCGTGAGTGATCCCGAGGAAGACTTTGCCGCGATGTTCGAGGCTTCGCTCCAGGCCAAGCGCCTCGATAAGGGCGAAATCGTTGAGGGCAGGATCGT
>JBEKIX010000159.1:0-9493 GCA_050011535.1 Acidobacteriota bacterium | reverse complement strand
AGAGGACCACGCCCTGATGCCAGACTTGCGGCAAACCCGGAAAAGCATCAAAGTCGCGTTGATGGCGCTCGTCGGTGTGGATTTGGTAGCAGCGATCGTGCTGTTTTCACCGCTGGTGGGTTCAACGGAATCGCGACGGACGCAACTCAACCAATTGTGGAGCGAATTGCAGTTGAAAACCCGGCAGGTCGAGCCCCTGACGAATTTGCCGGAGAAAGTGAACCTCGCGAACCGCCAGATCGCGGAGTTCTACAAGAAACGTTTTCCCGATCAGGAGTCGCAGATTCTTACTCAGTTCGGCAAACTGGCCGTCACCAACGGAGTCGCGATCCAGCGCGTCAATTATAAGGTGGAGGAAGGGATTGGCCGACTGCAAGCGGTCGAGATGGAAGCGGATCTCTCGGGCAATTATGTTTCGTTGGCTCGTTTTATTAACGCGCTGGAACGCGATGACATGCTTTTTATCATCAGTAGCATCACTCTGGCCGGGGAGCAGAATGGCCCGATTCGATTGCAAATGAAACTCGAGACGTACTTGAAGGCGGGAACGTAGTGAAACTGGGAACCGAAAACCGCAAGAATGTGGTCCTGGCGGCCGTGCTGGGGGTGGTTGCGATACTGGCGATCATCTACGAGCTGATGCCTTCGTCGTCGACGATTGCTTCGACAGGGACAAGCACCGGGGTTGCGTCCGTTCCCAGCACCGTTGTTCCTCATCCCGCAGGCCGTCATGGGGGCGGGTCCGCGTCGGCCAAAAAAGAGCGCGCTCCACAGAGCCTGGACCCCACGCTGCAACTGCAACAACTTGCCGCCATCGAACAAATCAAGTATGAAGGTTCGGGAAGAAACATCTTTGTATCGCAAGCGGACCCGGTGATACCTAAGCCCGTCGCTCCCGGACAAACCAGTCCGGCCGACGCAAGAATGTACCAGCCGCCCGCTGCGGCTGCGCCTCCGCCGATTCCTCTGAAGTTTTTCGGCTTCGCCAATCAGCCGGGAGAACCGAAGAAGGTTTTTCTTTCCAAGGGAGAAGATGTCTTTATCGCTGGGGAGGGTGAGATCGTCGACCGCCGCTACAAAGTGGTGCGGATCTCGCCGACGTCGGTAGAGGTTCAGGATGTAGTCGGCAGCGGTCCGCCACAAAGCCTGCCGCTGACGCAGGGATAATACGGTTTCTGTCGCTGGGGGATTCCCTCTTTTCGGCAAGCTTCAGGATCACCCGGCGGGCATCAAACTACGAGGAAATGCTGGTTGCTGGAATTAATGGCTCTTCACCCAACAGCGCGTCGTCCATCCCACCCGCGTCGGCGGAGGGAAGATGGCTACATTCTGCTCACTCTCCTTCTGATGGTAACCCTGATGACCATCACCGCGTTCGCTGTTCTTCCAACTATTGCTTTTGAAATCCGACGCGACCGGGAAGAAGAGATGATCCACCGCGGCGTGCAATACTCGCGGGCCATCAGAAACTACTACAAGAAATTTTCGCGTTACCCGACCCGCCTCGAAGATCTCGAAAATACCAACAACCTTCGCTACCTTCGCAAGCGGTACAAGGATCCGGTCAATAAGAACCGGGATTTCAAACTGCTCCACTACGGTGACCCCGGTCTTTCGATTGGCGGCAGCTTCGGGGGCGGGGCTCTCGCTGGTGCAACTTCGGTTTCGGCGATGAGCAGTTCGGGTTCGAGCGGCTCCGCGTTCGGCGGGTCCGGTTCCGCGTTCGGCGGTTCCGCGTCGTCCTCCCCACTTGGAGGAAGCTCCAGCGGAACGTTTGGCGGAGGTTCGAGCTCAGCCTTTGGAGGGAGTTTCAATAATTCAGCGAGTTCGGGAACGTCCAACGCCGCGGGAACTTCGAATACTCCGGGAACAAATTCGACGTCTGGATCCGATTCCACGCAGGCCTCTGCCCAAGTCGCGCCGGGTACGGCAACCGACTTGAGTTCCAGCACTCAGCAAGTAGTTGGCGGCTTGCCCATCGTCGGCGTGGTTAGCACGAGCAAAGACACCACCATTCGCGAATTCAATCACAAGCGGAAATACAACGAGTGGCAGTTTGTATACGATCCAACGATGGATCGCGGTGGGCTGCTGATGACGCCCAATCAGCCGGCGCTGGCGCTGGGTGGAACTCCGCCGAGCCAGATCGGACAACCGGCCGGCGCGAATCCGAGCGGCAGTTCCTTCGGTCAGTCCTCGTTCGGGCAGTCGTCGTTCGGGCAGTCGTCGGGCTTTGGCAACAATAATTCAGGCTTGACGGGCGGGTCTTCCACACCAACGCCGCCATCCAATCCACCACAACAGTAGCTCTCCGATTCCGGAGTTCAGGGGAAAAACAAATGACCTCATCGCAAGATTGGTGCGCCCGGCAGGGCGCACTCACTAGGAGGTGAAAGTCCTCTACACACCCGGCAAGGGGAAGTGTTAGCCGAACAGCAAGGGTGCCCATCGCGAGGCGGGATCCGGAGGAAGCTGCAGGCAAAGCGCTGCTCTGACGAACAGCCAGCGGATAGAGGCGACGCAGCGGGGTGAGCAGGCCAATAGATGCAAAGCCCGATACTTGCACGGAACGTTGCGGCGTAAATCCGACAGAGATAAGCGTGAAGGTGAGTGCGTAATACCCGGGGAGATCTGGGGGTTTGCCTTAGGGCTACCGTCATCGCGAGATGAGGGGACGAATCACCAGAAGTCAGCAGCGGGCATATGTAGGTCGCGCAAGCGACTGAAGGCCCAAACGTGAAACACGGGAGTAGGACAGCAGATCTCGATGCGAGACAGAGAAGCAGAAGCTTACGCAAGTAAGGCCAGCGCGGAAGGAGACGGGCGGAACCTGTCGAGGGCCGTGATTGGTGCGGAGACTCGTACGGCGACTGGTGGAGAAACGAAACCGGAAGCAGCGCAGGGACTGTTGGAAGCTGCGCTGGAACGCAGCAACATGATGCGCGCCTACCAGCGAGTGGTGGAAAACAAAGGAGCGCCGGGAGTCGATGGACTCACGGTACTGGAGTTGAAACCATGGCTGCAGGCGCACTGGGCGAAGATAAAACAGGCGCTGTTGGCGGGTGAATACATGCCTCGAGCGGTGCGCAAGGTGGAGATACCGAAGCCGCAAGGCGGGGTACGCATCCTGGGCATTCCTTGTGCGCTGGATCGCCTGATCCAACAGGCACTTCATCAGATACTGCAACCACTGTTCGATCCCGGATTCTCTGAATCGAGTTACGGTTTTCGCTCCGGACGCAACGCCCATCAGGCGGTGAAGGCCGCTCGAGAGTATGTTGCTGAAGGCAGGCGGTGGACCGTCGATCTCGACTTGGAGAAGTTTTTCGACCACGTGAATCACGATGTGCTTCTAGCACGCGTGGGACGTAAGGTGAAAGACCCTGGGGTGTTGAAGTTGATCCGGCGCTATCTGGAAGCGGGAATGATGGAAGGCGGGGTAGCGAGCGCACGGAGCGAGGGGACGCCGCAGGGCGGTCCTCTTTCACCGTTGTTATCGAACATCCTGCTGAACGATCTGGATCGCGAACTGGAACGACGCGGGCATCGCTTCTGCCGGTACGCAGACGACTGCAACATCTATGTCAAAAGCTATCGGACAGGGCAGAGGGTTATGCAGTCAATCACGGCGTTTCTGGAGCAACGGCTGAAGTTAAAGGTTAATGCTGCCAAAAGCGCAGTGGCACGACCGTGGGAGCGGAAGTTCCTGGGCTACAGCATGACGTGGCACAGGAAACCGAAGCTCAAGATCGCATCGCAGAGCCGCCAGCGTCTGACGGAGAAAATCCGTCTCGCGTTACAGCGCGGCCGTGGGCAGAGCATGCAGCAAGTCATTGAGGGGCTCAATCCAGTCCTGCGGGGCTGGATGGCCTACTTCCGGCTCACCGAAGTCAAGAACATGCTGGAAGACCTCGATGGCTGGTTGCGGCACAAGCTGCGGACGCTACTTTGGCGGCAATGGAAGCGTGTCTATACACGGGCACGGAATCTGATGAAGGTTGGGATAGATAGGGTTCGAGCGTGGACGTCGGCCACCAACGGGCGAGGCCCGTGGTGGAACGGCGGGGCCTCGCATATGAACCATGCCTTTCCCAAAACCTGGTTCGACCGCATGGGGTTGGTTTCGTTGCTGGATACCCACCGGTTTCGTTGCTGGATACCCACCGACGCTTCCAGTCTGTTTCATGAACCGCCGGATGCCGAACGGCACGTCCGCGTGGTGTGGGAGGACGGCGGGAGTAATCCCGCCTCCTACCCGATGCTACTGTTCGCGGTCAGTCTATTTTTCCATCAAGAGCACTTTTTCCGCATCATCAATCTCGGTCAACTTGACCTCGATCACTTCATTCATCGTGGTCTGAACGTTGCGGCCCACGAAGCTGGCCTCCACCGGCAATTCACGGTGGCCACGGTCAATCAGCACGCACAGTTGAACCCGTCGCGGTCTGCCGTGAGAAAACAAAGCGTCCATGGCTGCACGCACGGTCCGCCCCGTGAACAGCACATCGTCCACCAGAACTATGTTCTTGTCCTCGATCGAAAACCCGATCTCCCCTGCCTGTACCACCGGCTTCGGTCCGAGCGTGGAGAGATCGTCGCGATAAAAAGTGATATCCAGCGTGCCGACCGGAACCTCGGCGTTGTCGATCCGGGCTATGATCTTGCCCAGACGCTCGGCAATCGGCACGCCCCGGCGCCGAATTCCGATTAATCCGAGGCCCTTGACGCCGTCATTCTTCTCAACAATTTCGTAAGCCAAGCGCACCAGGGTGCGCTCAATTTCTGAGGCGGACATCAGCTGCGCTTTCTGGCGCAGCGCGGTCTTGCGCGAAGGAGACGTTTTCACGTTCATAGTCGAATGGGCCTCGCGGAACTATATTTACAGATGAGCTCACTTCACTTTAGTGGCAACTTGGCATATCTGCAAGGCAGCCTGAAATCAGATGCCGTCTGGTTCCGTCGGAGTCATCTCTTCGGCAAGAGCGTCGGAAGGAACCGAGAAGCCAGGGTGTTGTACTCTCACAGTCTGCGTCAGAACGCCAGTGTCATTTTGCAGAACCCTCAGCTTGATCTCGTGAGGCGCAGCCAGGGAGCCCTCAGCTGGCAAAATTCCTATGCCCTGGTTTCTCCCCCCCGCCTTGGCACGGTAGAGTGCAGTGTCTGCCAGCTCAATGGCCTCTTCCGCACAAATGGCCTCGTAAGCGCGCCGACTCCAGGGAAAAGCAGCCCATCCCACGGAACAAGTCTTGCGCACATAAATCCCGTGTCCAAGATCAAAGGCTTCCGATGCCATGACATCTAGAATGCGATCACAGAATGCCGTGGTACCGGCGGGGTCGGCGGACCGGGACATGATCAGGAATTCTTCTCCTCCCCAACGCACAAGAACATCGGACTTGCGCACCACTCTGCCCAGACGCTCTGCCACTAACTGCAGCAGCCGGTCACCGGCGGGATGACCGTGGAGATCGTTGACCTCCTTGAAGAAGTCCACATCCACCATAAGAAATATCAGGTCGCGATGATCCATCTTTCGGATATCGTTATCCCGAGCCCGCTCATAATTTCGCAACACTTGACCCGCTTCCGCCGTCAGAATTTCTTCCAGATAGCGCCGATTCCATACCCCGGTCAAGGCATCCGTATAAGAAATCTCCTGAAGTTCAAGGTTCTTGCGCTGCAGTTCCAGGCTATGCCACCGGAGAGACTGTTCTTTACTCTCCAGCTCGTCCTTCAACTTGCACATCTCGTCAAGATTATGGCGCGACAAACGCAGCAAGTGAAGCAACTGATGGTCCATCCAATTCTGCTTGAGGAATACCAGCGTGCCCATCAAAAACATTGCTCCCGCGGTCAGCAGCAGACGGTAGGACCGAACACTTGGCGGGACATCTCCGCCGAACGCTGCCCAAGCCACCATAAGCGGCGTAGAAAATACCGCGACCATCGCCAACCTTGTCGTCCATGTGCTGTGGTCGCCTTGAGCTACTTGGTCGGCAGGCCGGCTGGGCGACGATCCGCGTGCCATGAAACCCACTGCCGCGAACCACGCCATGGCGGCGACCAGCGGAACATCGTATAAGCTGCCGGTGTAGTACCGGTGAAAATCAATGGCCACACTCGCGAGGATGGAGCCCATGCTGTAGAGCAATGCGGCTTTGAGAAATTGCCCATAGATCGTGCGCCAGGAGCCTTGGCTGCGCCTCCATACCATGTCGATGCCCAAAATCAGAACGATCTGTTCGCCAGCATAGAGCAGATCAAAGCTGCGCCCGTATACCGCCTCATTCGGGGCAACATACTGCCAGGGAATCACGATGAACAGATAGAGGTAGAGCCACCAGGTCAGCAGCAGAAAAAAATCGACCGATCCGAGCCGCAGGGAATGATTGTTCTGTCGTAAATGCGGCTGCACCACCAAGGCCGCCATCATGGGGACGACGTGCAGGAACAAAACTACATCGGCGACAAACGGGTTCGGCACTTCTTGCCGCAGGAAGACCTCGAAGTAGGTCCACAGAACCTGCGCGCAAAGCCACATTCCGCAACCCAGCCCCATGAGGCCCCAAAAGAGCTGCTCTTTCTTGTCGTGTGTTCTGGTGTTTGAGAGGATGCCAAGCGTTGCGCATGAAAGCAGGACACATTGAGTAAGATCACCGAAGGCGGTTAATCCAACGCCGCGGCCGACTAGCACCGACACCAAGGCGTGTACGCATACCACTGCGCATACGGTTCCCGTCCACTTGCTCGGTTGCCGCACAGAGATCAATCCCACTTTAAAAGTGTATGGGCTTGCCCCGGTCTCGCAGGCATTACTGAAGTAATCGACGAACGTGGCTGGAGATTCACGGGAAAGTCCCCGACTAGCCAATCGCGGCCGTGAACCGTTCAGTAAACCGGAAAACATCCTGGTAGGAGTTGTAGAGCGGAACCGGCGCCACTCGGAACGTATCCGGGTCTCTCCAATCGCCGATGATTCCTTCTCCAGCCAGCCGTTCGCACAATGCTGGCCCGTTCTGCGGAATTCGAATTGAAAGCTGGCACCCGCGCCGCTCTTCTTCTTGCGGTGTGATAATCGAAAAGCTGGCTGAATTTCTTCGATTCAGCAAGAACTCCAAGTAACCGGTTAACCAAACACTCTTGCTCCGCAAAGCATCCATGCCTGCCTCGTGAAAAATCTCCATCGATGCCCGCAGAGCAGCCATACTCACAATCGAGGGATTGCTCAACTGCCAGCCTTCAGCACCAGTCATGGCGCAAAAATCCGGCCCCATCCGAAAACGTGACGCCTCGTCGTGCCCCCACCATCCGGCGAACCTCGGCAGGTCCAAAGAATTGGCGTGCCGCTCATGGACAAAACAACCAGCGACACATCCCGGCCCTCCGTTCAGATATTTGTAGCTGCACCAAACCGCGAAGTCTGGACCCCATTGATGCAGTTCTAAACGCAAGTTGCCCACCGCATGGGCCAGATCGAAACCGACGGTGCAGCCCCGCGTGTGACCAGCCCGCGTTATCCCGGCCATATCGAAGGCTTGCCCCGTCGCGTAATTCACCCCTCCCAGCAGGATCAATGCGATCTCATCCCCCGAACGCTCGATCAGAGACTCAATTTGTTCATGGCGAAGACAAGACTCTCCGGGCAGCGGAGTTAGCTCGATCAGCGAAGTCGCAGGATCGAAGCCATGGAAACGAATCTGCGACTTCACAGCGTACTGATCGGAAGGGAACGCACCACGCTCCACCAGGATTTTGTGTTTTCCGGGCGTGGGTCGATAGAACGAGACCATCATCAGGTGCAGATTCACCGTAAGCGAATTCATCACCACAACTTCGACGGGCTTCGCACCTATCAGTTCTGCTGTTTGCTCTGTGAGCAGCCGGTGGTAGGGCATCCACGGATTCTTTGCGTGGAAATGAGCCTCTACACCCAGTTGCCCCCAATCGATAAGTTCCTGCTGAATATAGGTCGCGGTAGTTTTGGGCTGTAAACCCAGCGAGTGACCGCACAGATATACGCAATCACTGTCCGCATGTTTAGGTAACAGGAATCTCTCCTGATAGTTCCTGAGTGGATCGCGGTCATCCATGGCAACGGCAAAATCCTTGCCGGGCTGAAACTCGATGTCCTTCACGGCCGCAGCTCCAGCGGAGAAAGATCGCGACGAATCAACTGGTCTGCTTGGTTCCAGTCGAGATCCTCCACACGATCAATACCGTCACAGAGTTCAGCCAGCATCAGATCCTGCGTGGCACCGCGCGTCAGCGCAACGGAATAGGGAATACGATGAAACGTCACCATCGCATACTTCGGCACGAAGAGTGCAGGATATTTTGCTTCCAGCGCCAATTCCACCTTCTTTCGAAGCAGAAACCGCGCGTCCGCGACTCGATCTCGCATCTCCGTGAAATTTTCAATTGCCATGTCCGCAATTGCGTCGGTATTGACCTTGCGCTCCTTTTCGAACTCAGCGAAGACGAGCGGCCAGTTTGTGCCTTGACGATCGAGCAACTCGGCCAGGCAGCTGCAGTCCTCAAATCCGCAATTGATGCCTTGCCCGAAGAAGGGAACGATCGCATGAGCCGCGTCCCCTAGAAGCAGGGATCCTCCGCCTACATGCCAGGGAGAGCATTTAACGGTGACCATGGTGCCGGTCGGATTCGCCGCATAGTTGTCCGCCAATTCCGGCATCAGCCGAAGAGCGTCAGGGAATCGATCTTCAAAAAACTGAACCACAGTAGTTCGTGTGGTAAGGTTCGTGAAACTGTCCTTCCCCTCGAATGGAAGAAATAAGATGCATGCGAAAGTGCCATCGATATTGGGCAAGGCAATCAGCATATGATTGCCCCTCGGCCAGATGTGAAGGGCGTTCTTGTCCAGCCCGTGTTCGCCCTTTGTGCCGTCTGGAATCGTCAACTCCTTGTAGCCGTAATCGAGATACTGTTGAGAAAAGTTAAAGCGGCTCAACTTGAGCATCTCGGTCCGAATCGCCGATGCGGAACCGTCGCAGCCCACCAGAGTGTCGGTCTCGAGGTTCGCCTCTTCACCAGTGCTTTCGTCGCGCAATCGAACCACGCCCGTCTTCAAGTCGTATCCCGTGCAGCGTTGATTGAAATGAATGGCCGCGCCTCGTTCCTCAGCGGCATTCATAAGAGCGAGGTTCAGTTCTGCGCGAGAAATCGAGTTGATGACTTCCGTTTCATCTTTCCCATACGGCTGAAAAGTGAGCTCACCCGCAACCGAATGCATCATCCGTCCTCTCATCGGGATAATGATGCTTCGCATTCGCTCCCACAGCCCCGCCTGCCGCAAGGCGTGAATACCGCGAGTTGAAAGAGCGAGATTGATCGAGCGTCCCGCACTCATGCGAACTCTCCGCATGTCCGGACGCCGCTCGTAGATGTCCACTCCCAGTCCGCGTTGCCTCAGCAGAATGGCGAGAAGAGGACCGGTCAAGCCGGCTCCGATCATGAATTTCGGCCAGGCGCTCGG
>JBEKIX010000158.1:0-5363 GCA_050011535.1 Acidobacteriota bacterium | reverse complement strand
ACGGAGGTCGGCTACCAGACCGGGCCGATCTACTGGGGGGAGCCGGGCACCAATGGCCAGCATTCCTTCTACCAACTGATCCATCAGGGGACCAAGCTCATCCCCTGTGACTTTATCGCGTTTGCCCAGCCGCTTAACCCGCTCGGCCGGCACCACGACATACTCCTGGCCAACGTTCTTGCCCAGGCGGAGGCGCTGGCCTTTGGCAAAACGTCTCAGGAAGTCCAAGCCGAAGGCACGCCGCCGTGGCTGGTTCCGCACCGCACCTTCGAGGGCAACCGTCCGTCCAACACGATCTTGCTGGAGCGGCTAACCCCGGCGGCGCTGGGGAAACTCGTCGCGCTGTACGAACAAAGCGTTTTCACCCAGGGTGCCATCTGGCAGGTTGACTCGTTCGACCAGTGGGGTGTCGAGCTGGGGAAGGTGCTTGCCCAGCGCATTATCCCCGAAATCGAGAGCCAGAAAGAGTCCCAGCTCCAGCACGATAGCTCAACCAACACCCTGATTCGGCGCTACCGGAAACTCAGGGAGGCGCCACTATGACCCTCGCCGGGGCTGTCTCGACGGACAAGCCGTCTACAGGGTGTTTCAGGATGCGAAGCCTGCCCTGAAGGCCTTTACTCTTCGGAGGCGAAGGGAGACCTTCGATTGGATCGAGGAACTAACCATGCCCCTCATCAAGGGCTTGGCTGTTTACACCCAACCCCTTGGCGTCCTGGTTCTCAGGCCAGGGCCCGAGACTTGTCCTAACCCGGTGTAGCCGGAACCAAACAGGTGTCGGGTCCATGACAGCCTGCCCCGCCGAGAAGAACGGGCAGAACCTGCGACGGCTTTTCCGCCATGATGTGCTCGTCTACGCCACGCCGCCTTACTGTACCCCGAAACTCTGCTCCCGCTTTGAGGGAGCAGGTGCACCGTGGAATCAAATCGTTTGGATCCTGCGATACCAGAACATACGTCTCGCATTCCGGTCGCAAGCCAACGATACGTCTGCATCGCTGCAATATTCGTCGCGATGGGAGGATTGCTGGCCGGATACAACACCGGTGTCATTGCCGGCGCGCTGATTTTTATTAGGACGAGTTTCGGCCTTTCGACATTTGAGCAGGGGCTGGTTGTCAGCGTGGTGTTGGTCGGCGCGGCGGTTACAGCCATAAGCGGCGGCACCCTCTCGGACCGCTTTGGACGCCGGAAGATGTTGCTCATCACGTCTCTTGTCTTCATAGCAGGCGCCCTTGTATGCTCCGTCGCACCATCCATCATGATCCTTATGGCCGGACGCTTGATCCTGGGAGTGGGAATTGGACTGGCTAGCTCCGTTGTGCCTCTTTACATCTCCGAAGTTGCCCCTGCAAAGGCACGGGGTTCGCAGGTATCACTTTTCCAGCTAGCTCTTACGGTCGGGATTCTGCTTGCCTATATCGCTGATTACCTCTTCGGCGCATCCGGAAGCTGGAGGTGGATGCTTGGTCTTGCCGTGGTCCCCGGCATCTTGCTCGTGGGGGGATGCTATATCTCCCAGAAACCCCACGGTATCTTGCCCGGCAGGGACAGCTCGATTTGGCCCGTGGTGTGCTGACCAAAATTCGGGGAACACCGGATGTCAGCGCCGAGTTCCAGGAGATCAAGACCGCCGCGCAGAAGCGAGAGCAGCACCGCAGCTTCTCTGACTTACTTCTTCCCGCAATTCGGCCGGCTCTCATTATCGGAATCGGAATCGCCGTCTTTCAGCAGATTACGGGCATCAACACGATTATTCACTAGGCACCGACTATCATTCGTTCCGCAGGCGTCTCCTCGATGCAAGGGTCAATTCTCGCCACAATCGGCATCGGCGTCAAGCCTCGCAAACTCGCGCTGAAAGAACGAAACGTTAAGGCAGAAGTTGCGCCACCATTCAGCCTAGATTCCCAATATTTGCCTATGATGAGCAAAACGGGACAGCATGTTGTTTCCGCTGGTGCGATGCTGCCTGATGTGCGAGGACAAATGTGCTCCAGAGCGAAGTAATTCCATCACAACACGAAGAGGCACCGCGCACCCATGGCACCTTCGATGACACTTTGGACGGCCCATAGCCTGCTCCGGCAGGTCGAGGAGAAACCATGATGCGCGTGGGAATCGCCGCGGACCATGGAGGCTTTACTTTGAAAGGACGGCTGGCGGAGTCGCTGCGCGGCTCGGGATACGAGGTTGTGGACTTCGGCGCACATCAATTGAACCCCGAAGATGACTACCCCGACTTCGTCATCCCCCTCGCCAGGGCCGTCGCCGCGGGAGAGGTGGACCGCGGAATAGCCATCTGCGGCAGCGGCGTTGGAGCATCCATCGCCGCGAACAAAATTCCCGGTGTGCGTGCCGGGCTCATCCATGATGTTTTTTCCGCCCATCAGGGCGTCGAAGATGACAACATGAATGTTTTTTGTCTGGGTGGGAAAGTGATCGGGCCTGCGCTCGCCTGGGAACTGATCGAGACCTTTCTGACCGCACGCTTCAGCGGCGCTCTACGCCACCAACGCCGCCTGGCTAAAGTCCAGGCGCTGGAGAACCAGGAAGTTGGGCCATGAAGGGTTCATTTGAGACGTCCTGATCGATTTGAGGAGACTCGCGGCTCCAGCGCACCGGTGACTGCTCCGGTACGACCTGCCCGCCCTGCTCCGCCCAGGCGGGGTCGGAAGTAACAAATCGCATCGGAACCTACGGCAGGAGAGGAATGATGAAAGCGACCCAAAAACTCCACGAAATGGGCCAGAGCCTCTGGCTCGACAACATCACCCGGGGTCTACTGACCAGTGGCACGCTCCGCCGCTACATCCAGGAGTTTTCGGTCACGGGACTTACATCGAACCCCACGATCTTCGATCACGCCATCAAGAACAGTCACGACTACGACGACGCCATCCGCCAGAAATTGCAGGAAGGCAAGTCGGGCGAAGCGCTGTTCTTCGAGCTGGCACTGGAGGACCTCAGGCAGGCCGCCGATCTGTTTCGTCCGATCCACGACTTGACGAACGGCGTAGACGGCTGGGTTTCCTTGGAGGTCTCGCCCCTGCTGGCCCACGACACGTCCGCCACCCTCGCCGCCGCCAAGGCTCTCCATGCCCGAGCAGGACGGCCCAATCTCTTCATCAAGATTCCGGGTACCAAGGAGGGCCTCCCCGCCATCGAGGAGGCGATCTTCGCGGGCGTGCCGATCAACGTGACACTCCTGTTCTCCCGCGCACAGTATGTCGCGGCCGCCGAGGCGTACCTGCGCGGCATCGAGCGACGCATCACTGCCGGCCTGAATCCGGATGTCGGGTCCGTGGCTTCAGTTTTCGTCAGCCGCTGGGACGTCGCAGTGGTGGACAAAGCACCCGAGGCGCTGCGCAACCAGCTTGGCATCGCCGTTGCCAGTCGCATCTACAAAGCGTACCTCGATCTGTTGAGCAATCCGCGCTGGCAGCGTGCGTACAATGCCGGTGCCCGACCGCAACGACTGCTCTGGGCCAGCACCGGCACGAAGGACCCCAAGGCGTGCGACACCCTCTACATTAAGACGCTGGCCGCGCCGTTCACGGTGAACACGATGCCTGAGGGAACGTTGGAAGCCCTCGCCGATCACGGCGAAATCGGTCCGATCATGGCGGCGGACGGCGGTGATTGCGAAAAAGTTTTGGACCAGTTCGCAAGCGCCGGAATTGACATTGACGCCTTGGGCACCCAACTTCAGGAAGAAGGGGCCGGATCGTTCGTCAAGTCCTGGAACGACCTGCTGGAGTGCATCGCGTCCAAGAGCAAGGCGCTCAAAGCGGCTTGAGTCTGGAAGGCGACCGGCTCGAGCATGACGACGTGACGTCACGCGTAGTTCTCGACTTCGCGGCATCCCGAATCGAAGACCCTGCTCTGGACGCTGTTTGCGAGGAACAACCAGTGCCCGGGGAATCGCTCCGAGGCGAGGCACGACCAATCGTGTAGGATGCCACATGCTTAGGATCCAGTATGGAAATGTTAATGGATAAGATTCTTCTGCCGGTTGATTTCCCAATCGCCCCGCTGGGGGTGGTTCATCAGGCCGCGTTTTTGGCTCGCCATTTCCATTCCGAGATCATCCTGCTGCACGTTGTGACGCCACTGAGCTTTCCCGCCGGTGTCCTGGAGAGTGGGGACGAACTCACCGTCCGGGATTTGCACGCGCACATCGTTCAGCGAGTTCAGAAAGACCTGGACCAAGCGCTGCGGGCGGAGCTTGAGGGGATTGCCGTCAAACGCTTGTTACTTAAAGGCGATCCGCCACGCGAAATCGTGCAGATAGCTCGCGATGAAAAAGTAAGCTTGATCGTGATGTCCAGGCATAGCCATGGGGCATTCTACCGGTTTCTGCTGGGTTCGGTGGCAGCGAAAGTGCTGCACGAAAGCGTTTGTCCGATTTGGACCGATACCCTCAGGGAAGAAGCGCCAGGGCCCGAGTTCGCCATCCAGAACGTTCTTTGCACGGTTGACTTGAGCCCTCACAGCCGCAATACCGTGTCGCGGGCTGCGCAGATGGCCGCCGAGTTTGGCGCGCGGCTCACGCTCGTTCACATCACCGCTGGGGTGGAGGACTACGGCCCCGGCGGATCCTACGTCGACACGGCGTGGAAGGAAAAAATCGTCGGCTTGGCCGCCGAGGAGATCGCCAAGCTTCAGCAGGACGTGGGCACGAAGGCCGAAGTCATCATCGATAGCGGCAATGTCCCTGAGCTGTTGAACCGCGCGGCAGAGCAAACGAAGGCTGACGTCCTGGTCATCGGCCACCTTCCCTCCGGCGGTCATTTGGGGGCCAACGGCGGTGGCTATGCGATCATTCGCGAGTCGCACATCCCGGTCCTGAGCGTCTGAGGACTCCGACGTTGATGCGTTCTTAAATCAGTTTTGCGGAGATAGGGCGAAATGAGATGTCTAAATTGTGGCACCGAGATGATGAACAATCAGGTGAGCACGAAAAACGATCTCGTCTCTTACGACATGTGTGAGAAGTGCGGAAGCCTCTGGTTAGATAAAGGCGAGCTGGACAGGATGGCTTTTCAAGTGGAAGGAAGCATCGAATACTGCTCACAGGACGCGGTCGAGGAGCTCGAGAAACAGAAACGGAAGTGCCCTCGATGCGACAACTCCAATTTGTATCGAGTACGATTTCTGAACTCTACGGATATTATCCTCTACCATTGTAGGGACTGCGGCGGTTTTTGGCTTGATGGTGGCGAGCTCGACTTAATTGACAAAGAACTGGCGAAAATTATGCCGGTAAGCGGAAAGGGATTTTCTGATTTCGTGAACAATGTGCATGTCCCCTATTGGTATAAGCGGATCAAAAGAAAAAGCAGCGAGACTGATACGCAGGT
>JBEKIX010000157.1:0-7594 GCA_050011535.1 Acidobacteriota bacterium | reverse complement strand
TTGCAAGCGGCGCGCAAAACGCCGTGACCGTGAACGTCACGATACAGGCAACTGCTCCGGCCACCGGTGGTTTTCAGGGCTACATCACAGTGCAGAGCGCTCAGACCGGCATGACCTATACCATCCCCTATTGGGCCGGCCTTTACGTGCCGGATTCGAGCCGCGTGTTGACCGTGAGCCAGAGTGCGACGGGACAGAACGCCTTCTCAAATTTGAAGGACGCACTCGCGGCAGCCAATCCGGGCAATGTGATAGAAATTGCCGACAGCCAAACGTATACTCTCAGTTCCTCTTTGGATCCGACCACGCTCCCGAGCATCATGATCAGCACCAACGCGCAGGGACTCCCCTTGCATGGAATCACGATCCGCGCCGCCGCGGGACAAAGTCCGGTTCTGGACGGCTCGGCTGCCAGCGCTTACGCGGACCTCCAGGTTGTCGGAGCACAAGGCGTCTTGATTCAGGGTCTCACCATCAATGGCGGGGAGACCGGCGTCGACATCTGGCAGCCCTCGACTTCGGTTCCCACGTCGGTCACGATTGACCACTGCACGCTCACCAACCAGGCAGCAAGCTCAACATCCGCTGGAGTCTATGTGGAAAATGGCGGAGATGTGTCGGTCACCAATTCCACCATCACTGGGGCCGCATATTCGGCCATATATGCCTATGGAGGGCGCTTGACTGTGAGCGGCTCGACAGTGCAAGGGAATTCTTCGGACGGCATCGACGCAGTGAATGCCAATCTGGATCTGCTCAACTCCACGATCACCGCGAATCTATCCAGCGCTGTCAATACGGAAAATTGCTCGGGTACGGTCGCCAAGAACACGATTTCCAGCAACACCGATCCATATTACGGGGATGGCCTGGAGATTTGGGACGGCGCCATGACCATCACGGGCAATGCCTTCACCGGCAACGGAGCTGCAGGGATCTATCTCGATTCAGCCACCGGTACGCTGGGGCCGACGGGCCGGATCGAGAGAAACACGTTCCAGTCCAATGTGGAATACGGCGTCGACAGCAACCAGTCGCAAAACATGCAGATTTCGGGCAACTTTTTCTACAAGAACGGGGTCGGATTCGTCGGAAACAATTCCACATCGGCGACCCTGGTGAATAACATCATCGTTCAATCGGCGACGCCGAGTTATTATCCCGGCTTTACCGACCCTTCTTGGGGGAATGGCGTGTACGCCGGCAATACCAGCTCCATCAACCTGGTGAACAATACAATCTACAAGAACCAGCTCCGCGGAATCGTGAAGGCGGGCTCGTCGACCATCACTGTCCAAAACACGATCATCAGCTCGAACACTTCGGGCGACCAGTCTGGATTGGCTCCGGCGAACATACTCTATTCGTTCATCGGCGACGGCTCCATAACCGGCACCACAAATCGCAATGGCACTCCAAATTTCAACAATCCAGCCAGCTTTGACAATCCAGGCTACGACTTCGGCTTGGCTGCCGGCTCGACAGCCATCGATGCGGGCAATAATGCGGCTCCGAACCTGCCTTTCCTTGATTACAACCAGCAGTTTCGCGTCGCCACTGCCGGCCAGCTTCCCGGCGCCGGCACTGTCGATATGGGGGCCATCGAGTACGGCTCATCCTATCCGATGGTATTCCCGCTATTGGCCAGCGGCGCGGTCAGCGGCACAGGCACCGGCTTGGACAATTCGTCATACACAACGGCTTTCGCCGCCGTGAATCTTTCGACCTCAACGTCGACGCAGCCCACGTTTACGGCCTACGATTCTGGCGGTATCTCGTTCAGCAGCGTGCTGGCTCCACAGACCATAGCCCCCGAGGGTCATTATGCTGGCCTGGATTACATGCTCCTCAACTATGCGCAGACGGCCTCGAAGTTCGGTGCGGTGCTGGCATCCTCGATCCAGAAACTGGTCGGATTTTTCCTGATTTTCGATCCTGCGTTCCAGCATCTGGCGGACGGCGTGGATGTCTCCTCCGACACATACACCGACTTTTATTTCGTTAGGCACGAGTCTGATTCGTCAGGGCAGGCGACGTATCAGATCTTCAATCCCGGTGTCAACACGGCTACGATCAGTGCCACCGCGTATGACTACCTTGGCAATGTCCAAGGCACGGCCAATTTCACCGTCCCAGTTAAAGGAGTGCATCCGTTTGCGTTCAATTCTATAGCGAGCTCGAGCGGTTACATTCATGTTACGTCCGACAGGCCCGTTAGTGGTGTGGAAATCTTCGGAAACTCGAATGAAGTCGCCGCGCTGCGTGCTGCGCCGGCTGGGACAGAGACGCGTCTCTTCTTCCCACATTTCGCTGTCAATGGGGGTTACACGAGCGTCATAGGCGTCGTGAATACATCTACCTCGCCGGCGAACCTGATTCTGACTGCGTATGCAGACAACGGGTCGATCCTTGCGGCTCCCGTGCAACTCAAATTAAATGGGAATGGACAGGTGGTGGAATCTGCTTCAGACCTGTTCGGACTGGGTCCCGGCGGCATCATTACGGGCTATATCATTGCTACCAGCGATCAGCCGGGCATCACTGGTTTCAGTGCCTTCAATTACACAAGCGGCAGCATTAGTTCCGTTTCGGCGGTGCCCAGCGAAAGCGTGCCGCAGCCGATGCTCATTTTCTCGCATATCGCAAATCTGTGGCCATCCGGGACCCCGAACGACCCATATCTTACGGGGATCGCGTTGCTGAATCCCTATGGGACGCAGGTTGGTTACCTGATGAAGGTGTTCGACGGATCGGGCAACGAGGTGGGAGAGATGACCGACATTCTGGGGCCGTACCAGAAGGTTTCAAAGCTCCTGAGCTGGTCGACTCCCGGTGCCGGATTCTTCACCAGTTCGGATTCGACGTTCCAGTTGGGCAGCGGCCATATTGAGGTGACTGCTCTCGACCCAACGACAGGATCCGCGGGATATCAGCTGCTTGGTTTCGAGATGTTCTTCACGCTGAGTCAATCGCAACTTGCTGCCGTCATGGCGCAGTTTCCGAACTGATACTTTTGGAGGTGCGGCGCTCATGCGCCGCATCTCCAAAAGCTAGGGTCAAGCGTTGATCTTGAGGGCAAGCATGGTAGCATCGTCGCCGGCTTCGATATCGCCACGGTATTTGCGGATTTCGTCTTCCACATGCGTCAGGATTTCATGAATGCTGCCGCCGCTGGCAGCGAGAACCAGAGTTTCGAGCCGTTGCTGCCCGAACTCGGCCCCTGAAGCATCCTGAGCGTCCACCAGCCCATCCGTATAGAGAAAAAGCGCGTCTCCTTTCGCAAGCTTGACTCGGCGCTCGAAGTATCCGCCGCCCGAGAGCAACCCCAGGGGGCGACCCGTCGAATCCAGCCGATCGAGGTTTCCGCCGGAGTGCAGCGCGAACGGCGGATAGTGGCCGGCATTGACATAGCGCAGCTCGCATTCCCTGGGGTTCAGGATGCCCATGAACAAGGTCAAATACACCGCGGTGGGTGTGTTTGATTCCGTCTCCTTGTCGAGCTGGACGGCAAGCTGGGCGAGATCAGTCACCAGCGGCAGGCGAGCGCGCAGCGTGGCCTGAATGTTAGCCATCAAAAGAGCTGCCGCCACTCCTTTGCCTGAGACATCTCCTATCAGAACCGCTACCTCGCCGTTCGGGAGCGGGAAGTAATTGAAGAAATCGCCGCCCACTTCCTGGGCCGGAATCGCAATGCCTCCGACCTCGACGGATCCGGCCAGAAGCGGCTGCTTCGGCAGGAGTTCCTCTTGAATCCGGCGGCACATCTCCAGTTCCTTGCGCCAGCGCTCCTGCTCGATCAGGTGTTTCTCATTCAGACCTATGTCGTGGGCCATGCGGTTGAAGCTCTCCGCGAGGCGGCCGATCTCATCGCGCGACCTAATGGTGACGCGGGCGTTTAGATCGCCTCGCGCCAGTTGATCCGCGCCCCGAGACAGCGCGGCAAGGTTGCGCGTCATGCCATGCGCCAGGGGGATGATCCCCAGGAGTGCCAGCCCGACTGCCGCCAGTCCATAGCCGAGATTCCGGGCCGCGGTGTTGCGTATCTCCTTCAAGGGCTCGCTGATCGGACGTGCAATGCCGAAGGTCAGGCCCGATGCCTCGTCCTTGTGCGTCACTACTACCCAGTCTTTCAGGGCAGACGAGCCGGTTTGCACTCCCGATGTCAGGTCAGCCCCAGACACGCCAAGCGATTCCAGCTTCGTTTGGTCCGATGGGGTGACGGTGTGCAACATTTTGTCGGTGTCGAGCAAGAACGGAATCTCGCCTTGCCGGCGCCTGCTGCCGGAGAGCACTCTACCGAAGATCTGTGGGTTGCTGAATCGAGCTTGAACTGTCCCCACGGCAACGGTTCCCTGGCGCACCTCAGACCCGAAGTTGCCTGCGAGCGGATTGACGTGCTGCATGACATCCGTCTTGGTCGGCGTCTGTCTCGCGGCATCCGGTGAAGCGGCTGCCCGGCCGGCACGTGCTCCTGTGCCTCGGTTTGCCTGCATCTTCTCCAGCTCGACCTGGAACTCCTTCAATTGCTTGAGCTGCTCTGCGACCTTTTCCTTCTCCGCGTCGATAGGAGCCGGCGGCGGGCCTTCCGATCTTGCAGCGGCGCCACTTGGCCTGAGATGCATGACGATTCCTTCCTGGGCCGGCTGAGGTGCGCCAGGTTGTTTGTCGGCCGTCGGCGAGGAAGATTCCGGAGAGAGATGAATCACCAGGTTTTGAGGCGCCTCGTTGGAGCCCGCACGCGTGGGCCTGGACGACGCTCCGCGCGAGGAAGAAGTCCTGGGGGGGCCGGGCAGAGTCTGCGGCATGGATTGTGCGCGATTGAATTCAATCGAATCGACGAGCGGCGCCGTATCCCCGATCACAGCAAGCAGTTCGGCCATCAGAGGGTTGGATTTTGGATCTACTTTCTTTTCCTGCATTTCCATGAGCTGCTGGAAGGGGAAGTTAGCCAGCCGTTCCATCCGATAGGAAAGCTCACGCTGGAGAGCACCCATCCTTGTGCCCATTTGTTCGGCAAGAGCGCCGGACTCGGCTTCTTCGACTTTGCGGAATGCGCTGATGGAGGACTTATAGGAATAGAGCGTGATCCATGTCAGCGGCAGCACCGCCAACAGAAAAAACGCGAGAATCAGCTTCGTGCCCAACCTCATGCCGCCTGGCCTCCTCACTCACACTTTAGAATACGGGACTATGACATGTCCAGTTTCGCATTAATATCTGATCTATTCCGCAAATATCTGCTTCCACGAACGTCGTGATCGTGATTGTGATCGATAGTGTTTGGACTTCAATAAAGGTCGATCACGACTACGATCGCGATCACAACCACGAGCCTCACACAAAGCTCGGGGTTTGTTCGATGGACAATCATCAAATCGCCAGAGATGCGTCCCGCTAGGGACGCAGGCGCATCACGTTTTTTGATATTGGCCACGTCCCGTTAAGGACGCGAAGAGAGTTTGGTATCGGCAGTGTCCCGTAAGGGACACAACGAGAGTAGCCCGGCACTTCAGTGCCGGGACTTTCGGATACCTCCGAGGCTAGTCCCGTAGGGACGGCTGAGTCATTCCCAGACGTACCTCTCGTCGCATCGGATTAAGAGTTTGCCATCTGTGTTCTCCGTATCAGCCGTCCCTACGGGACTCGCCCTTAACCTGATGCCTAATCCCGGCACTGAAGTGCCGGGCTATTTTCACATCGTCCCTACGGGACGGAAAGTGCCGGGTTATTTTCACATCGTCCCTACGGGACGCAAAACGGCGCAACGTTAGGGCATCCTGAAGGGTTCTGCAGGAGAGCCCGCCAGCCCTGGGTTTCAGGCGAAGATTGCAGAAAGCCCTGCATTGGCGATGCAGGTAGTGCCTCTGTCAGTGATTTTCTGTGCTTGCCCGGCAGACCTGCTTACGATAGAAATATGCGTGAGCGAGATTGGGGACTGTCCCGAATGGCGCTTAATTGAGGAGTCCAACAGGACCCTGAAAGGGTCCAGCAGGAAAGCCCAGGGCGTGAGCCCTGGGAACTGACGCAGACCAAGGAATCAGCCCTGTAAGGGCGGCGCAGACTGCTTCGCCCCTTCAGGGCTGGGTTCCCGGATGTCTCTGATCCCAGGGCTCACGCCCTGGGCTTTCCTGCCTCGCCCCTTTGGGGCTTAAGCACTTGATTTGGCGGCACTACGAGGTGATTTCGGCCGCTCTTGATTAAGCGCCATTCGGGACAATCCCCAATCTTCTAAAATCAGAACTATCGCTATGAACATGGACGGACTGCAGGGCAGGCAAGTCCTCATTACAGGTGGACTCGGTTTCATCGGCTCCAACCTTGCAAGGCGATTGGTGAGTCTGGGCGCCAGGGTGACTCTGGTCGACAGTCTGGTCCCGGAGTATGGTGGAAACCTGTTCAACATCGAAGGCATTCAGGAACGAGTGCGCGTCAACATCTCCGATGTTCGAGATGAATACAGCATGCGCTACCTGGTTCAGGGGCAAGATCTGCTCTTTAATCTCGCCGGACAGACGAGCCACGCCGACTCGATGCTCGATCCGTACACGGACCTGGACATCAATTGCCGTGCCCAGCTCTCCATTCTGGAAACGTGCCGCAAACACAACCCGGGCATCAAAATCGTCCTCGCGAGCACCCGCCAGATCTACGGCAAGCCCGGATACCTGCCCGTCGACGAGAAGCATTTGCTGCGCCCCGTCGATGTCAACGGCATCAACAAGATGGCAGGGGAGTGGTACCACATCCTCTACAACGACGTTTACGGCATCCGGGCATGCGCGCTACGCCTCACCAACACGATCGGGCCGCGCATGCGCATCAAGGATTCGCGCCAGACCTTCGTTGGGACCTGGATCCGCCTTCTCGTTGAGGGCAAGCCTTTCGAAGTGTGGGAAGGGAATCAGCTGCGCGACTTCACCTATGTGGAGGATACGGTCAACGCGCTCCTCCTCGCGGCAACCAGCGAGAAGACCAATGGCCAGGTCTTGAATCTCGGCGGGGACTGCGTGATCAGCCTTAAAAATCTGGCGGATCTCCTGGTTGATGTCAACGGCGCCGGCGAGTACGCGGTTCGGCCGTATCCTGCCGACCGCAAGCGCATCGACATCGGCAGCTATTATGCCGATTTTCGTCTCATTCAGTCGGTTCTGGGGTGGAAGCCCGAGGTGCCTCTGAGAGAAGGATTGGCGCGCACTCTTGCCTTCTATCGCAAGAATCTCCACCACTATGTGTAACGATTTCGCTGTAAGATTCTCCGCCAACGCTTTGTAACTACGAGAGTTAGCCCCAATACCGTTCACTTAAGGCCGACGTCGTGCACATGGGCGAAAAAGCTTGCCACAGATTTCACAGATTACACAGATTCAAAAGAGAAAAAGCCCAGGTGGTGGAAAAGAACATTCAGTGAAATCTGTGTAATCTGTGGCAAGTTTTTCAAATTGTGCTTAAGTTAACAGCATTGGAGTTAGCCCCTACCTATTTGATGCCCAACTCCTGCAGAATGTTGGCCGCACCGTCGACTTCGGCCATGTTCCATAGCATGTACCGGCTGTCGACGTGGATGGACCTCGTCTTCACCTTGTCGAACAGAAAG
>JBEKIX010000156.1:0-6206 GCA_050011535.1 Acidobacteriota bacterium | reverse complement strand
AACCAACACCCAACTCCTCGACTGGAAATCCCGCCACCAAGCCCTCACGGGTGAGTCCATCGATATCTGTCCGGCTTGCCATAAAGGCAGAATGCATCTGGCTCGAATCCTGGCTCCGCCCTGGCAACGAAGATTGCCTCATCATTCAAAAGAGCCCAAGCAGAGGATACACTCGCCATGATCACCATGGTTTATTGCATCTGGATTTCTAAGATAGGAGTCACCCCAGACAGGCGAGGTGTCGCTTCAGGATGGCAAATCGGCTCCCAAAGACGTTTCCTGCACCTTCCCCGAAATATCTTCCCGGCAGGATCGTCCATGCTGGCTGCCCAATTCCCTGAGGATCTTCGACGATCTTCTCCCGCCCGCATCTTCTCCCTGATACAATCCCCATAAAGCGCGGTTCAGTTCAATAGGTTCTTTCCGGAGCCTCACACACGTGCGTGCTTGTCTCCGTCCGACGCTGAGGCTCCGGAAAGAACCTTGTACATTTTCCAGGCCTGACCCCGGGCCCGACGCATGCACGGCGATGGTCGCGGGGCGATAGCTTCCGAGCGATGGCATGAAATCCCGGATGTGCGTCGCCGTGAGCGATTGCAGATCGGAAATCTGACTGGTGGTCAGCCACTTGAAAAACTTATCCAGGCCATTCTCGACTTGGTGCGTTGTGCGGCGTCCTCGGTGATGACGGATGAAATCGAGGAACGCAGGGACAAAATCATCGTAGAGATCCGGTCTTCCAGTTTGCGAGTCAGACATTAGAACCTCCTTCAGCATGCGAGACCTCGACATGAGGTCTTCAGCTAAAGGGAGGTTATCAGCGTGATCGATCGAGCGCTGATCAATCGGAATGCGGGTCTAAGACGAATAGTGCGGCTTTCTGCACATAACATCTGGCTGCACATACCATTCCCCACAGGCCCTACCAGGAGTTTTCGCTTTTTGAATTTGAGTCGCACAAAGTATAGTCTTGTAAACGGTGCTAAAGTGTCATGCTTCAGCCACTTGCAGTATTTCAACGCTATCCGCTACCCACAGATTCTGCAGAGGACGTGGCACAGCCATTCCGGACGTATTGTGGGGTATACGGAAACAACGATTACCGAGGATTTTAGCGCTCTGAGGGATGGGCGTTCGGCAGAAAAGCGATTGACCGCGTAACACGGGTCGTCGACATTGATCTCGGCGAAGGTCAGCAGAAGCGGTCCGTAACCCAGGGGACTGCCTGGGCGACCAAGATCCTAAAAACTGTGGGCGTCAGGAGCCTGGATCCGGATGCCACGAAGAGCAAAAACAGAGCGGCATAGTGACACATTAAAAAACTCGGTTCTTTCTTTTCAATGACTTACCGAGACGCCGCGCAAACATGGGCTAGGCATCATCCGCAAGACCGTGAGTCTGATCCGATAAATGCCAGTATTTTCAACGCGGATGAGGTTATGGTAGTGACAGCTGGTTCGCATTTTCGTAGGGAGCCAGGTCTACCAGCGGATCGAAAACCGCGACTCATTGTCGGATTAGTTTACACTTTGCAATAACATGTCTAATTATTGTGGTTAAATGAGTTGCGGCAAAACGACGGAAGTCAACCCAGATTTTCTGTCAGCATTCTTTACAGTAGTCTCACTTTTGGCAATTGCTGATCGACGGAAAGCTCGATAAGTTATTGATAATATAAGATTTATTATTGAGGGATTTTTTCCTGGATTGGAATTGAACTTGCTTGTAATTAGAATGCCTATTAAGTCAATCTTGCATGCTTTGCGTTGCAATGGAGGGAATTGTGAGATATTATCGCACGATTCTGACTATCGTGGCTTGGCCTTGCCTCGTTTCCATGGCCTTGGCTAGTACTATCCCCGATCCGAGAATCGTGATCGGAGGGGATACTGATTCCAATCCAGCTTTCACGAACTTTACTTTCGTAGCCAACTCGTCGGGTGGCGGGTATTATTCCAGCGAGGTCCTCTCTGGTAACGGGAAGATCGATGAGGGGTTTTACAACGCTAGCGGACAGGACTGGGATACCTTAGGGATTTGGGTACCCATCCCTTTTGATGAGGATGGTAATCCAATTACCGACCCATCAGCCTATATGATCCAGGGGGGGGATTATTTCTTGAGTTATGAACTTTCCCTGGACCCCGAGTCGAGCATTTACCTGGACCCGAGTTCGGGATGGATGCTGATTTTGTTTTCCCAGGGAGACGGAGGGTTGGGAATCCCTAGTGGCTACACTTTTTTTATCGATTTGAGAGATCTAGACCCCGACACTGGATATCCTGTCTCTGATGGTAGTGGAGGCTGGCTCGGTGAAAACGGATCGCCGCTCGGGGAGTTTAACGCGGCGGCAAACCCAGGAGATGTCTGGCTGACCGCGCCGCCTGTCCCTGAACCTGGGACTCTGATACTCCTCTTGGGAGGTCTGGGGCTGATTGGAATCAGGTCGATTTGTGGTAAAAGAGTATCCAAGCGAGGCTAATGATATCCTAGCAAGCGATATAGATCGCGGGATCCATCATTTCCTCGAGCCACTTTCCCCAAAGTCTGCCAGTAGCTTCTTAAACTCCGGCAGACTTTGCAGTCTTTCCAGCTCGGGATTTCCCATCGCATCCGAAACTGCGTAGCCTTTTTCGAAAGCCAGGCGCAGAGATTGGATCGCTTCCTGAGTCTGGCCAGCCAGCGTGCGAACGATCGCCTCGCTGTAAATATATTCGACGTTATTTGCATCGATGCCGCGGGCGCGCCCGATGAAATCGGAGGCACGGGAGGTATTCCCCTTCTTGGCATAGTAGAGCGCGAGGCTGGCCATGGCAGCGGCGTTGCGCGGATTGACCTCCAGTTCCTTGAGAGCCAAGCTGATGGCTTTGTCGTAGGTGGCCGCTGCCTTCTCCTGCTGCCCCGCCGCGCGGTAGGCATCGGCCAGATTCCCCACCGCCACCTCCTGATTCGGATTCAGCTCCACCGCTCTCTCGAATGCGTCCACGGATTCCTGCAGGCGCTTCAAATAAAAGTAGGCCGTTCCCAGGTTCGAATAGGTCTCCCAGGACGGCTGAAGCTCAAGCGCTTTGCGGAATGCCGGGATGCACTCCTCGTATTTTCCCTGGCTAAAGAGCACGGCGCCGATGTTAAGAGGGCCGAGAACGTTATTCGGCTCCAGCTCGGTGATTTTCCGGTAGGCTTTCAGCGCCTCGTCCAGGTTGCCGATCCTGAAATAGGCGGCTCCCAACACGCTGAAATTGAGCCAGTAATAGGGGTTGATCTCGATCGCCTTCTGGTAGGCTTTGATCCCTTCTTCCTGTTTGCCGGATTTTGCATAGGCGGCCCCTAACCTCCGGTAGCCGTCGTCCGAATTGGGTGCCAGCTGCAGGGCGCGATTCAGAATGGCGATCGACTCCGCTGTTTTCCCGGTCGCGTTGTACACGCTCCCCAGCGTGAAGCAAACCTCGGGAAGCTGGTCGTTCAGCCGCTGGGCCTGCTCTCCTGCCGCCACCGCCTTTTGGGCCCATGCGTTGTCCTTGGTCATGCGGTACATCAGCAGGTTCGCATCCGCGAGGCCCACGTACGCCAGGGCAAAGCCTGGATCTTTCGCCAGCGCCTTCTCAAAATGCGAGATCGCAGCCTTGATGTTCGCGATATCCTGCTGGCCCCGAAGTGCATTGCGGCCTTTCATATAGAGGTCGTAGGCCTCGATGTTTTCAGTCGAATGGGTCAAGGTGCGCGCCCGCTCTTCGCTGTCGGGACTGAGCTTCAGGGCCGTGAGCAATTCGCCGTAGATCTGGTCTTGCAGGGTCAGCAGATCTTGGGCGAGGCCGGAAAACTCCTTGGTCCAGAGCTGTTGCCCGTTGCTGGTGTCCTGCAGGCTCGCGATCACCGCGATCTTATCCCCCTCCTTCGCGATGGTCCCGTGAACGATGAGTTTCACGCCCAGTTCGCGGGCGACTTTGTCCAACTCGCCTTTCGCGGCGGCCTTCTCGGCCTCAGCAAACGAAGGAATGTAGACCTCTTTCAGCTGGTAGAGCCGCGCGGATATTGCTTCCCCAATGCCCTCGGCGAGATAGCCCAGCGTTGCCTGGTCTCCGAGGACGCGGAATGGAATCACCGCGACATATGTCCGCTGGGAAGGAGTGTTTTTTTTCACCCGCGTCCCGGCATTTTCAGCAAGCCGTGATAAGAAAAAGCCGCGCACGTCCGGAAACATGAGGGCGACTGCCGCCAGAGCGACGGCAAAAACTGCTGCCCAGATCCAGCGGTGGCCACCGGTGGCGGTGAGTGCGATCTTTATCGAGCGGGCCGGGGCATGCCCGGTTTCCAGGTCTTGCTGGATTTCGCGGGCGCTCTGGTAGCGCTGGGCCGGCTCGGTCTCCAGGCAGCGCATGATGATCCGGACGAGGAAATCCGGCAGGTCGGGATTCAGCAGTTTGGGATTCTTGGGCAGTTCCTTCGTGCGCAGCATCATGGTCTGATACAATGTATCGCCGGCGAACGGCAACTCGCCGGTTGCCATCTCGTAGAAAATCAACCCGAGCGAATATAAGTCGCTGCGCCGGTCCGCCTTCTGGCCTTTCACCTGCTCGGGGGACATGTAACGGGGTGTCCCCAGCACCGCGCCGGTATGCGTCATTGTTGCGGCTGACGCATCGAGCGATTTAGCCAGGCCGAAATCCGAAATCAGGGCATTTCCGTCCTTGTCGGCGAGAATATTCTGGGGCTTCAAGTCGCGGTGGATGATCCCCTCGGCATGGGCGGCATCGAGCGCCGCGCAGAGCTGGCATGCGATGGCCACGATCCTGTCGACCGGAAGGCGGCCCTCCCGGCTCAACAGCGAGTGAAGATCCTCGCCGTCAATGTAGGCCATGGAAATGAACCGAATCCCGCCGGCGTCGACCAGGTCGTGGATGCGCAGGATGTTCTTGTGGGAAATCCTGCTTGCCAGCAGCAGTTCCTGCTTGAAGCGCAGCATCGACTCCGGCTGGTTCACCAGGTCGGGCCGGATCACCTTCAGTGCCACGGTCCGATCCAGCTCGGCATCGTGGGCCCGGTAAACAGCCCCCATGCCCCCCTTCCCGAGCAGGGATTCGATCCGGTAGCGCGATCCCAGTTCGGTGCCGGGGTCGAGCAGCCGGCTTCCATCCACTTCGCCGGCCCGGGCCATAGGACCGCCGGACGGCGATGGCGTCGCCTGCCGCGCGCCTGAAATGGGAGAAGAGGGCATCACGCCGCCGGTCATCGTCTCTATCTCATCCATGTTCAAGAGGGCAGAGCCGCAGCCAGAACAGCACGAGGCATCTCCAGAGTTTTCGGTCTGACATCTGCGGCAGATCATAGTCAATAAATATTAGGCAAATGCTTTTTCCTGCTGGTGAGATCATACGACGGATCGCTGATGAAAGTATGCGGAATTCTCTCTCTATGCAGGGGCGAGCTCGCCGGGCGCTTCTCCAACCCGTTTCAGGCGCGCCGCAAGCATACCCCTCCCTATGCAGTGTCCGCCGACTGGCGCAGTTGAGCATTCCGGGGAGTGCCGCGACGCTATTGGGTGGGTTCCAACTGCTGATCGAGGTCGTCGCAGGCAATCACCTAAGGGTCATAGTGCATCGATCTCTCTGGGGCTGGAGGTGGAGGGCGCTCGGGGCGGTCCCACCGCTTGAGGTGGCGCAGGATTCTCTCGATGACCGGGGCGCTGTCGATCAGGCTGATGATCTTGAGCGGGCCGCCGCAACGCGGGCAAACGAGTGGGTCCGCTTCGTACACCTTCTTGATGAGCCGAGCCCAGGAGCGCCGCAGCCGGCGGGCGAACTCATCGGCGCATCCGGCTCCCTGCCGGGGGCAGCGCCGGCACGATGAGCGCCCGCGCGGCGCACGTTCGAGAACGCCCCGCAATATCGGACCAACTGCTGTCCGGCATCGGGGATATGGGTGCACAGGGCGGCGAGAAAATCGAGCGCCGGGATGATATGCGCCCCGGAGGCATCGGGCGCGCCCAACCGGTCATGATTCCGCGCATAGAGGAGCTTGCGATCGTACTTGAAGCAAAACGGACCCTTTGTGAAACGTCAGGCGAGCTTCAATTCGCCGCGTGACCGACTGCTTTTTTCGGCGCTGTTGCGGAACGCGATCGGGTGCGGGGGCCTTGACTCTCCATGGCCGCCCGCAGGATACGATTGATGCGCGTCTGGTAACCCCTGCCGCGGGCCTTCAGCCAC
>JBEKIX010000155.1:0-8655 GCA_050011535.1 Acidobacteriota bacterium | reverse complement strand
GTTTTCACCCAATAGACGAACTGCATGTCGCGCCGGAGAAGTGACTTCTCCGGTCCGGATCACCCACCCCTTTCACCCCCTGTTCGGACAGGAGATCGATTGCGTCGAACGGCGGATTCATTGGGGTGACGACCTCATCTTCTATCGCGACCGCCTCGGCTATGTTACGGCCCTGCCGACGCGCTGGACGAGCGTCGAAACCGAAGACCCGTTCCTTGTCGTTTCTGCCGGACGATCGCACTTTCGGGTGACGGACCTGATCGATCTGGCTTCCCTGATAACCGAGATTCAATCTGCCACACAGGCCCTGGGAGAGCGCAATGAGCTGTAAAGGAGATTATGCCGTGAGTGTAAGACCTATTATGCCGGAACAGAATTGCGGATGGAAAGCCGGAACCGGCCAGAGAGGAACTATCAACGTGAACAATGTCCAATTGATACAGGGATTCTCAAGGATCTTACCCCGTCTCTCTGCCATGGACTCCGGCAGATATCCCTTGACACTGCGGCATAAATATGCTTACATGCCTCATGGCCAAAACCAAACCTCCAGACCCAAAGACTCAAGCCCTCCGGCAATGGGACAGCCTCAATCCTCATCCCGAAAAGGTTGCCGATCCCCTGTTTGCGACCTCGGACTTCTTCGATGCCCGCGACTTGGTCCAGGTCAAGTACGAGATGGTGCGCAGGGTGCAGGTGGATCATCGACCCGTCCGCAGCAGCGCGCCGGCCTTCGGCTTCTCTCGTCCTTCGTTCTATCAGGCGCAGGCCCGGCTCGAGAGCGGCGGTCTGGCAGCCTTGGTGCCGCAAAAGCCCGGGCCGCGGCGCAGGCACAAGCTCGATGCCGAGGTGATGACGTTTCTTCAGAAACTGAGGTCCGAAGACCCATCACTAAGGCCGTCGGATCTGGTCGGTCGCATCCTGGAGCACTTCGACCGCAGGGTCCATGTCCGCAGCATCGAACGGGCGCTCGCGCGCCAGGAAAAAAAACGTCCGTAATCCCGCTCCATGCCGCCGCCGATGGTGCGGTGACGGCCTACGAAGAGCTGCGTCACCACATGCTGGCGGGTTCACCTGGCGGTCCACACTTTGGATTGGTTGTGCTTTTACGCGAGGGGATCGCCGCCTGGATCGAGCGGCGCGCCACCGGTCGATGCCCGGCGGCGCCATCGGGAACACAGCCGGTGCCCAGGCCGCTGCTATCCGACGAACTGCGCGCCGAGATCGTACATGTGCTTGCCGAGATCGCCTTAAAGCGCAGAGAGGAGGTAAAACCATGAGCCCCGAATCAAACCAGAAAGTCACTGCCGGTCACCTGAAGCGCGACGCCTACCTGTACGTGCGCCAGTCGACCATGCGGCAGGTTTTTGAGAATACCGAAAGCACGGAGCGCCAGTACGCGCTGCGCCAGCGGGCCATCGCACTTGGCTGGCCCAGCGATCGGGTGATCGTGATCGATTCGGACCTCGGTCATTCGGGCGCTTCCGCGGTCGACCGTGCCGGATTTCAGAAGCTCGTGGCCGAGGTCGGCATGGGCCGCGGGGGCATCGTGATCGGGCTCGAGGTCTCGCGGCTGGCACGCAACTCAGCCGACTGGCACCGGCTGCTGGAGATCTGCGCCCTGACCGACACGCTGATTCTCGATGAAGACGGCCTCTATGATCCCGCCCACTTCAATGACCGATTGTTGCTCGGGCTCAAGGGAACCATGAGCGAGGCAGAGCTTTACATGATGCGGGCGCGCTTGCGCGGTGGAATCCTCAACAAGGCGCGCCGGGGCGAGCTGCACTGCGGGCTGCCGGCCGGCTTGATCTATGATGCCCAGGGACGCGTGGTCCTCGATCCCGACCGCCAGGTGCAGGAAACGGTGCGCCTGCTTTTTCAGACCTTCGCCCGCACCGGAACGCTAAACTCCACAGTCAAGCACTTCCGGCGGCAGGGATTGCTTTTTCCGAAGCGGCCCTCCGCAGGCCCTCACAAGGGTCAACTGGTTTGGGCCCCCTTGTCGCTGGGCCGGGCCTGCAGTGTCATGCACAACCCCTTTTATGCCGGTGCTTACGCTTTCGGGCGCGGGCGCTTCCGCAAGCAGCCCGACGGCAGATACCGGCATGAACATCTACCCCAGGATCAGTGGCTGGTGCTGATTCGCGACGCCCATCCCGGGTACATTTCCTGGCAGGAGTACGAAAGCAACCTGCAGCGGCTGCGCGCCTCTGCCAAAGCCCTCGGCTTCGAGCGCAACGCCGGGCCTCCGCGAGAAGGTCCCGCTTTGTTGCAGGGGAGGGTCGTCTGCGGCCTTTGCGGCAGTCGCATGCATGTCCATTATGATATCCGACGCCATGGAGTGATGATGACCAACTATGTATGCGCGGGACGCACCAGGCTTTACGGCGATCCCTTGTGCCAGAGCATTATCGGAAATGGCATCGACGAGGCTGTCGGAAAACTGCTCGTCAAGGCGGTGACTCCCGTGGCTCTCGAGCTGACCCTTGCCGTACAGCAGGAAATCGCTGATCGCCTGGACGAGGCCGATCGCCTGCGCCGCCGCCAGGTCGAGCGCGCCCGGTATGAAGCTGATCTTGCCCGTCACCGCTATATGCAAGTGGATCCGGCCAACAGACTGGTCGCGGATGCGCTCGAGGCCGACTGGAATGCCAGGCTGCGAGCTCTTGCCGAAGCACAGGAAGAATACGAGCGCCGTCGTGCCGCGGATCGCCTCGCCGTCGACGATGGGGAGCGGCAGCGCATCCTGGCCCTGGCCACCGACTTCCCGGCCGTGTGGAATGACCCCAAGACCCCGCTGCGTGAGCGCAAGCGCATGCTCGGGCTTCTCATCGAGGACGTCACTTTGATCAAACAGCGCGAGATTACAGTTGCTGTGCGTTTTCGAGGCGGAGCCGCTACCACGCTGACTCTGCCGCGCCCCTTGACGGCTCCGCAGCTGCGCGCCACTCACGAACCTGTGCGCCGGCAACTGGATGCCCTGCTGGATGAATACACCGATGCCCAGGCTGCCCGAATTCTCAACGAGCAGGAAATGCGAACTGGCGCCGGGGACCCTTTCGATACTGTCAGCGTCAAATGGTTGCGCTATTCGGCCAAGATCAAGAGCCTGAAAGAGCGGCTCCTCGCGGCCAGACTCGGACTACGCCGCACCTCGATCTGCAGGCTCCGCCTGCAGGGAAAATTGCAAGGACGTATATGCAATGACCACGGTCAATGGCTATACTGGTTGCCGGAGCCGGCGCCCGACAGTCTGGCCAACGAATCAACCTGTGTCAGTTCAACTGCAGGAGATGCAGTATGAAAACCGATCCTTCGAATTGGACGTGCTCTCCTGCCCCCGTTGTGGCGGGCGGATGAGAATACTTGCTGCGATCAATCCTCCGGATGCAATCGAGAAGATTTTAGCCTGCCTTGGCCTCCCCACGAGGGCCCCGCCAATCGCCCCGCCATTATCGTACACGGGAAAAGCATATTCATGGTAGCAAGGCGACCAATCCGCTTTGCAATTAGGTGTGCGTGTGCCCGAAAGGCAAAGTGGAGTGGCTAATCTGCCCTGCAATAAGGCTCAGGTGTTGCAATAAGGCTCAGGTGTGCAAAAAAACCGGATCCGGGAACACAGCTTGGCTTTAAAATTCTGCTTGACCGGGGCCTATGCCACGAAGTTGACATAACTGCTCTTTATCGGAACCTGACGAGGCCGCATGCCGCGGGGCGCGCCAGGCGGAGGCAGTGAACATTTGGCAGTTTGTCCTTCCTATCCTTCGCGGGAGCGGGTCGAGCTTTTCCTCCGGCGCGCGCTCGTCACGCAGACCTTCGAGTACACGCTCGACGGTTTTCCGACGAATCCGTCGTTCGCATATTCGACTTCGTTCATCGACCTGCCTCGCCCGCCGCTTCAGTCGATCGGCGCATAGTCGAAATAAGCTGCATGCCCCGGTTATCCCGGTCGAATTCCGGTTCCGAGGCCCCATATCGGAAGCAGGATTCGTACCGGGACATGCGACAAACTTTCAGCTTGTTTATTCTATCCATTCCACGCAGGATGGCAAGCTAATATCTGAACCATATGGCGCTGAGTTTCATCTAGAAGAGGATGACAATCGCATAGCGCAGGCTGTACCGAGGTGAGCGATGGGAACGCTTATCTGTGTGGCATGGATGATTCTTCAGTCCCTGTCATCTTTTCCTGGCGATATGCTGACTGGCGGCGCGCCCACACCGGCGCGGGCCAGGACACCCCTTCCATCCGACGAGGCTGGCCGGCAGCAAGCCTCACCCAAGGGAGACTTCACGATAAAGACCAACGCGGTGCTGGTCACTGTCGATGCTATCGTGCGCACTGAAAAAGGAGGTTTCGTTGGCGATCTGCAGGCTGAGGACTTTGCAATCTATGATAACGGCGTGGCCCAGCAGATCACCCTCTTTTCCACCGAGCAGCTTCCTCTTGCCGTCGCCCTGGTGGTCGACCGCAGCCCAAGTGTGCAGCCTTTTTTGCCGCAGTTGCGCACTGCGGCGCTCACAGCTTTACAACGTCTCAAACCTGAGGATCAAGTAGGGCTCTTTACTTTCGACATGAAATCCGCACGGCTTAGTGATCTCACGGATGATCACATGCGGATCGCTCAAATGGTGAGCCAGATCCCGGGAGGCATGGGCACTAACATCTATGATCCTCTTTTCGACGCAGCGCACTACCTGCACCTAAAAGCGCCTGATCAGCGGCGCTCAATCATCCTGGTTTCCGACAATTACCAATCCGTGCCCAGCGATCACAATTTTCGAGAGATACTTCAGGAGGCGCTGGAAGCCGGCGTTACCCTATACAGCCTCAGGACTCCGGGTGACAACCCCGGGGTCTCGGATCAGGGGGATCCAAGCTCAATAGGCCGAATCGCCCTGGAAACAGGGGGAGAAATCCTCGATGCCGGCACGGGAAAGCTCGCCGAGGCTATGGATATGGCGATTATGAATCTCAAGCACGGCTATCTTCTCGGTTTCACTCCTTCCGATCAGGGGAAGGAAGGCAGTTACCACCGGCTGATCGTAAAACTCACCTCCGGACAACGCTGTCCCTGGTGCAGTGTGCAGGCTCGCAGCGGTTATTATGCCGGAGCTCAGGCGCCTACCCCGACCAAGAACAGCTCCCGCGGCGCTGGCAAGACGGACTCCAAGTCGAAAACGCTGCCCATAGACTTTGAGGAGTTGATCGCCCAGAACCGAATCTACGCCGCCCGCAACATCAGTTCGGATCTGAGAGACATCCCTTTCGAGATCAGCACGACCGAGGTGCAGGATGCCAAGGGCAAGCCTCAGGTCAAAGTTGATTTGCAGATCATTCCTGCGAATGTCTTTTTCAAGATTCTCGACGACCGGCACGCAGCCAGACTGCGAATCACCACCTTTTACCAGGACGCCAAAGGGAAGCCCCTGGGCGCCGACTGGAAGATCATGGACATGAGCCTGTCGGAAGGGACCTATCAGAGGATCCTGCAGTCGGGAATTCCGTATTCCACCACAATACCGCTCAAGACGCCGAAGCAGATCATCAAAGTCGTCGTCTACGATCCGGGAAGCGACAGATCGGGCAGCAGGCTTGTCAAGCTGCAATAAGGACAGGTTTAAGTGAAATTGGACGTATCACCAATGGGCACCGATTCGGATCTTATCGTCAAGGGAAGGAGGAAGGGGGTCTGGAAAATTTACTTTCTTGCATGGATCCGCCCATGGCAGAAGAGCGTACATTAAGTAACTTTTCCAGATCCCTTTCGTGAAAAGGCCATGACAGCCGCGCCCAGTTGCGGCGGCTTGACGTGCCCTCTTTCGCCCCCGCCGTGGGGTCACTCAAACAAAAGAGGCAACCATGACGAACTTGACAACTGACAACATACACTTTACGATGGACTCTAATGATTAAAAGCTTCAAGCACCGGGGCCTGAAACGGTTCTATGAGCGCGGCGACCGGAGCGGGATACGGGCTGATTTGGTGGACACGGTTCAGGAGATTTTGACCGTCCTTGATGAGGCCGCTACGCCGCAGGCGCTTAATCTTCCCGGTTATCGTCTTCACCCGCTGAAAGGCGATTTGCAGGGGTTTTGGTCTGTGGCCGTGCGGGCCAACTGGCGTATCATGTTTCGTTTTGAAGGAACCGACGCATTTGACGTTGAACTGATCGACTACCACTAAGGAGAAAAAGACATGCCCATGAAAAACCCTGCACATCCGGGACGCATCGTGCGGAGCGCGTGCCTTGAGCCGCTGGGCCTGTCTGTGACCGCTGGGGCAAAGATTCTCGGCGTCACCCGCCAGACTCTAAACAACGTCATCAACGGCAAGTCCGGCATTAGCCCGGAGATGGCTATTCGGCTATCCAAGGCATTCGGCAGCACGCCGGAAACGTGGTTGCGAATGCAGCTTGCCTACGACCTTGCCGCCGCCCGCAAGGACGAGAGCAAAATCAAGGTGAGACGCCAGCACGTCCCGCAAGAATTGCGCCTGCCCTGACGCCGGACGCGCGGACAACCTGAATGCTGGCGCGAACGGCAATGGGACTGCTGAGGACGTTGGCGGCCATAATCGCCCCGTGCTCGCTAAAGGCGTATGGCAGTTTCCGGCGACCGCCCCAAACTGAACTTGATGTCGCAAAATGCGACTTCAAGTTTGCGAACTCCTCCAGTGTGAGAACAAAAGCAAAATCTTCAGGGAACCGGTCGCGGTTGCGGCGGCTCTGCTCGTTAAGACCCCTCGTTGAGACACCGTAAAGCTGGGCCAGGTCGCGATCAAGCATAACCTTCTGACCGCGGATCAAAAAAATCTTGCCCGCATTCGTCTCCACCGGGATGAGCTGCTGAGATGAAGCGTCTATAGATTTTTGCTTTGGCATAAGCTGGCATTTTTGGATCAGGACATAGGGATTGCGTGAAGGTAAAAAGAGGGGCATCAGGTAAGAACATGTAACGATTTCAGGAACGATGTGATGCACCTGGTGCGTGACCTTGTGGGTCCGCATCGCGATGTCGGGATGCTGTATAGCATTCAAGAGAGGATTCGGGATCTAATTCGGAGAGTAAGCAAACTGGTGCCCGGGGAAGCAAAGGCTGTCGCATAGATGATTCCAAAAGAATGTAAAAGGCTGGCGGAGGTGGATTTTCCGGTGGCGGAGGTGAGCCGCCACTCTGCCCGGGAGAAGTCTATCCGCCACGGGCATCCCTCCACGCTGCACCTTTGGTGGGCGCAGCGGCCGCTGGCGGCTTGTCGGGCGATGCTGATGGCGCTGCTGCTCCCCGACCCTTGCGACGTAAACTGCCCTGGCGAGTTCAGGGAAGAAGCCCGCCAACTACTGAAGCTCATGCCCAACTGCGAGGCAACCGGAAGCAACAAGGAGCTGCGGGACGCGCTTCTGAAGTTCATTGCCAACCCCGCGGCAAGGAAACATGCGGCGGCGCAAGGACTCTCTATGCCGGCCGGCACGAACAAGGGCGCGCGCCATCCTGGGCTTGGACAGGGCGGGATTCGCGCATTTTGCGGGTTTTTCAACAGAGGGGCAGATCAGCGAAGGCGTTGAGGTTCAGGTCGGCTGCGGCGCCTCTGCGCAACTTCGGAGTTCCGGCGGCGGCGATCATCGCGGCATTGTCCGTCGTCAGGATCGGGCTCGGGCAATAGACGCGGCAGATCTCCCCTTGATGTTCGAAAACCTCGGTGAAGGTCCGACGCAGCAGGCTGTTGCAGGCTACTCCCCCAACCAGCAGGATGGACCGCGGACAGTGCCGCCGGGCTGCCTTGCTCGTCTGAGCCAAGAGCGTATCGATGGTGGCCTGCTGAGATCTGGGGACATATTACTTATCTCTGCGCGATCAACGCATTGCTGAAAGTCGTATTCCTGCGGTCCAAACTGAGCTGTACCCACCACTACTCATCGAAAAAGGTTGATCCCTCAAGAAAAAGTTGACCATTCCGGCCCTCGGGCAGTTAGTGAAAGTGAAGCGTTTCGGGAGAATTCATGGCCCGCTTGGCCCGCGTTGTAGTCCCCGGCATCCCACACCATATTACCCAGCGCGGCGTCCGCTCCATGAGGATTTTTTCAGCCTGGTAGACCGTCTCGAGTACCTTCAGCTCCTGCGTTATTACGGTCGGATTCACGGCTTGCATTTCGCCTCCTACACGCTCATGGACAATCACGCCCATCTGGTAGTCATTCCCGATCGGGAAGGTAGCCTGCGCAAAGCGATCGGCGAGACCCATCGCCTTTATACTCGAGGTATCAACTTCAGGATGGGAAAACCTGGCTACCTGTTCCAGGGACGTCCCCTTGCCTGCCCGCTGGATGAGGACCACTTTTTCGCTGCGCTCCGTTATGTTGAGCGCAATCCCACTCGAGCCGGAATCGTCGCGCAGCCATGGGATTATTTGTGGTCAGAAGCGCAATACCACGTGGGGCTCGTGGCAACCGATCCATTGATCGACGTTGATGTCCTGGAGCATTGGCGTTTCAGCCCGGAACAGTGGCGACAACTGCTGCACACGGATCCTCACGAAATGGTGGCTCTCCAGAAAACAACCAGGACCGGCCGGCCCTGCGGGAGCAAAGCACTTGTCGATCGGCTCGAAGAGATTACCGGCAGGATCCTCCATCCCCGCCGCCCTGGACCAC
>JBEKIX010000154.1:0-5581 GCA_050011535.1 Acidobacteriota bacterium | reverse complement strand
AACTACACCGCATCGACTGCCCGCGATGCGCAGCAGATCTGTGCTGCCCTAACCTCGATGGTAATCGAGGAAGATCTAAAGATGAGGCAGGAGCAGACGAACGGCACAACGGATTTCCTGACTCGGCAGGTGGAGGATGCCAAGCAGCATCTCGATGATCTGGATAAGCAGATGGCGGCCTTCAAGAACCAGCACGTAGCATCGAGTCTTGGCATTGACTACGACAACGCGCGGAAGGTCTACCAGGACGACTTGGCTAAGCAGAGCACCGCTAGGATGGCGTCGCAGGTGGAGCAACAGCAGCAAGGGGAACAGATGGCGCTTCTGAACCCCGCCACTCTTCCCGACACTCCGGAGTTTCCGAACCGGCTACTATTTGCCGTTGGAGGTCTCATCGCAGGTCTGGTGTTCGAGGTTGGTCTCGCATTGTGGCTCAGGTACAGAGCGGCCACCTTGCGGATTGCTCCAATCCCTACAACGTTGTAGTGATTCGCATCAGATTCTGCGTTTATCTAGAAGGCGTTTGGCAGGACGATTGTAGCAATTCTTCCGCTCGGACACAGTCTTGACCGGTGTAGGTCCGCTGTCTACAGCACTATAGCCACGTGAAGACGCGGTGTGCGCCAAGATGCCTTTCCACAATGTCCCCTTTACTCCGCGCACCGCGGGGTGCCAGATCGAGTAGTGGCAGCATTTTTTTTATTGCTACATGAACCTTTTGACCGGCAAACCCGAATAACAGAATGGAGAAGCCGATTGGCTGACGACCGAGAGATTTGGAAGAGGATCTCGCAGGGAGACGCCGATTCGTTCGACGCATTTTACCGGGAGAATGCGCCCCGGCTACTGGTGTTTCTGCGGCAGGTTATCGGAAATCCTCAGGCGGCCGAAGACGTTGTGCAAGAGACGTTTACTCAGATGTGGAATCGGCCGAACGGGTTTCAGCCAGAGCGTGGGACTTGTCGCGCCTATCTCTACGGGATTGCGCGGAAGCTTGCCGCAGATTGGTGGCGAAAGCAAGGGTCTTCGGATCGGGCGATTGAGGACCAAGTGAGCTTTTGCCAGACAGAAACCGTTTCGATTGTGGCTGACGCATTCCGGCGGCTCCCGGAGGAACAACGAACACTGCTGTGGTTACGAGAAGTAGAAGGGCTATCCTACGCGGAACTCGCCGTGATCCAAGACATACCTGTCGGAACGGTGAGGTCACGATTGTTTGCGGCGCGGGAAGCGCTGCGAAGGATCTGGCTGAACAAGCGGGAAGCCCGAAGGAGTGGTGCATGTCGAGCAGTAACAGACAAATCATGAAGTGCGAAGAAGCAGCAGAGTTTGTCTCTGCACTTTGCGACGGTGAAAGCATTCCACCTGGAGCCGCGGGGCACGTTGGCGCGTGCGAAACCTGCCAAGCGCGCTTGAAGGAATACGGAGAGATCGGGATGGAGTTGCGCAGTTTGGCGAGCGCGGAGTTGCGCCATGTGGCGGGCCTGGAATCGCCGGAAGAAGTGAGAGCACGGACCTGGGAGACAAGGCAGAGAACTACATCGAGTTGGTGGGAGAAAGGATGGACGTTGTTGGCGCCGCTGCCGCTGATCGTTTGGCTTTACGCCTCGATCCTCGCCGGTCTTTTCCTGCAGTGGGTCGGGCCCCACCACGATCCGAACTTTTCGCACGGGATTTTCGTTCCACTCTTTGCTTTGTTTGTTCTGTGGCAGGACCGCAAGAAACTGAAAGCGATTGCGTCAGCACCATCATGGGCTGGTCTTCCGCTGGTCGTGCTCAGCCTGCTTGTGCTAGTTCTGGGAATCTTGGGAGCGGAATTGTTTCTCTCCAGGGTGTCGCTCCTGATCCTGCTGGCGGGTCTGATCATTCTGTTTCAGGGATGGACGTTCTTTCGGGCGGTCCTGTTCCCTTGGGCGTTCCTGTTTTTGATGATCCCCATTCCAGCCGTCGTCTTCAACCAGATCACGTTTCCGCTGCAACTACTGGCGTCGAAGGTTGCCAGCGCGATCTTGTCCTGGATGGGCGTGCCAGTCCTGCGAGAGGGCAACGTAATTATCCTTCCGGCCATGGCGTTGGAAGTAGCTGACGCCTGCAGCGGTATTCGCTCACTGATGTCGCTGGCGACGCTCGCCGTGATCTACGGTTATTTGATAGAGCGAAGAATCGTCGTCCGGGTCCTGCTGGCGCTGGCCTCGATTCCAATCGCCGTCGGAGCAAACAGCTTGCGCGTCGTGGGCACGGGACTGCTGGTGCAATACTGGGATCCGGATAAGGCGCTGGGGTTTTTCCACGAATTCCAAGGCTGGCTCATGTTTGTCGCATCGCTGGCCATGCTTTATCTTCTGCATTGGGCCTTTCGTTTTTTCTGGCCTGAGGGAGGTCTTCAGCGAACAGCTCCTTCATCGCGTCATCCATCCCAGCCAATCATGAAGCAATTCGGTAGATTGCGCTTCGTTCTTGCTACCGGCTTGATTCTGCTGACTGCTATTTTTTTGCAGGCACGGGGACGTAACGAGATCATTCCCTCTCACATGCCACTCTCATCTTTTCCCGCGCAACTGGGCAACTGGAGCGGTCGAGACATCCCGCTGGACCAAGACACTCTTGAGGTATTGGGACCCGGCGATTTCCTGGTGCGCGGCTACCGGGACGCCGACAGCGACCTGCCCTACGTCGATCTGTTCCTGGCCTACTTCCCCAGCCAGCGCACGGGCGACACCATCCACTCTCCCAAGCACTGTCTGCCAGGCGCCGGATGGCTCCCTGAAGAAAATGACGTTGTCATACTTTCGCTGCCCGGCCACGCTCCTTTCCGGGCTAACCGCTATGTCATCTCCAAAGCCGGCGCGCGCAAGTTGGTGTTGTATTGGTATTGGGCGCATGATCGCGGAGTGGCCAGCGAATATTGGGCTAAGTTTTATCTGATCAAGGATGCGATTCGCATGAACCGCAGCGACGGTGCCCTTGTGCGCATCACGGCTGACATGTTTCCTGGCGAGACGCCATACTCCGCGCAGCAGCGGCTTCGCCCCTTTACTTCCGCCGTGGTCCCGTTGCTCGATGACTACATCCCGCGCTGAGGCTGCCGGGGCGTATGCTATGAAGTCAGCAGGCCGGTTGGATTAGGAAATGACCCGGGAAATAGCATCGGAAGCCGTTTCGAACTAGACATGATAAGGAGTTGCTAATGAATCGCAGGCGACTATGGTGGATTGGAATTGCGGCTCTTGCCGTCGGCAGTCTTGTCAGCTTGAAGGTCTATCGCATGTTACGGGCGCAAAGTGATCCGGCGAAGGATCTTGTAGATTTCCTGGTGGCGGCTCACGATATCCCAGTCGGCGCGAAGATTGAGGATGGCGATCTGAAGGTTGTGAAGCTCCCGCGTGAGGATCTGGCGGCGGATGCTTTCCGCGCCAAGGGTCGTGCGGTTGGCCGCGGGGTCGTGCTGCCCATCGCAAAGGGGGATTTTGTTCTGCCCTACAAACTAGCGGCAGAAGACGGCGGATCAGTCCCTTCATCCCTGATTCCGACGGGTATGCGCGCCGTTTCCGTCAACGTGAACGAGGTCACGGGTGTGGCAGGCTTTGTTGCGCCGGGCACGCGAGTCGACGTGTTAGCTACGGTCAATTTCAGCGGCTCAGACGAACCGCGCAACGTGACGATTTTGCAAAATGTGAAGGTACTAGCATCTGACCAGCATCTTGACCACGGCAGCTCGGTGGGCCCGGCGCACGTGGTGACGTTGCTTGCTTTACCGGAAGACGCCGAAAAGCTGGCACTGGCTACGCAGGAGGGTCACATCCAACTAATTCTGCGTAACCCGGTCGACACGAAACAAGAAACGCCCCCACCCGTCGGAAACGAGAATTTGTACGGAGGCACAGTAGCAACCCCGACTCGAGGGCAACTGAGAGTGACGCGACTAAAACGCACTCTGCAACCAGTGCCAGACTTTCCCAAGTTTTATGAGATAGAAATTCTTGGCGGGCCCCAAAAAGAGACTATCAAGCTAAAACAGTGAACCTGACATCGTAACGACCGAGAAGAGATTTACAATGTGGCCGATATGAATCGTCTCGTTGTGACTCCGTTCAATCGTTTATCGAAAATCTCTCCTAACCGCAAGAAGAAAATTCCTGTCTAATGTGCTAGATGGGAGAGAACGACCACGCGGCGATCCGGGCGATTCTGTCTGGAGACAAAGAAGCCTACGGGGCACTGGTTGTGCGCCACAGCCAGAGTCTCTTCCGGTTGGCATTTCGTATAACCGGCAATGAAGCCGATGCAGAAGAGGTGGTGCAAGAGGCTTTTCTGCGCGGGTATCAGAACCTCGAGAGCTTCCAGTCCCGATCAACTTTTGGCACATGGATCTATCGAATCGCCGTGCGCTGCGCACTGGACAGAATGGATAGTCGCAAGGTCGAAGGGGCCAGCCGAATCGCCCAAGAGACCAACCCGCAGCAAAAGCCCGTGCAGTTGGCAGATGAAACCGCCGGGCCCGAACGCCTCTTGTTGAGCCGCGAGATTGGAACCATGCAGCAGACCGCTATGCACAGCCTGACGCCAATCGAGCGAACGGCTTTCGTGCTGAGGCACATGGAAAATCTTACGACCGAGGAGATTGCTTCCGCACTTGGCATTGCACCGAACGCGGCAAAGCAAGCAGTATTTCGCGCGGTACAGAAGCTGCGGCGCCGGCTAGCGGCGTTACGGGTGAATATATGAAGCATCTAAACGAAGAAGAGCTAATCGAGCATCATTACGGCGAGGGCGATGCGGACGCTAAGCACCACCTTGAAGTGTGCGGACAATGCGCGGAAGCCTACGCTGCGCTGGGACACGACCTCGCCGAACTAAACGCCGCAGAACCGCCTGCCCGCACCTCCCTGTACGGCGAACAGGTGTGGCGATCGCTTTCGAACTCGCTGCCCTGCCGAGAGCGCTTGAAGGAATACGGAGAGATCGACGCGGAGTTGCGCCGCCTGGCGAGTCTGGAATCGCCGACGGAAGCGAGAGCACGGACTTGGGAGACAAGGCCGAGGACCGCATCGAGTTGGTGGGAGAAAGGACCTGAGCTGTTACCAACGTCCATTTGGTCAGGCCACCTGAACTGTAACGCACGTTTGTTGGCGCCGCTGCCGCTCATCACCTGGCTTTACGCCTCGATCTTCGTCGGCCTTTTCCTGTTCCTGCTGTGGGTCGGGCGCCACCACGCTCTGCTGACTGCTATTTTGCTGCAGGCACGAGGACGTAACGAGATCACTGGCATAACGATGCTGCCGTTGATCTTGACCATCGTCATATTCGTAACCGTCTTGCTGGTGGCGTTCTTCTTCGGCTGGGCCGCCGCGACGCCCACTTCCGTGCTGGGAGCCCGCTTGCGCGCCATCGGTGGTCAGCCCACGATGACTCAGGAAAAGCCTGCGCTCAAGGTGAGAGAGCGCATCGAGCAGGCCCTCGATCCTCTCAGCAAGGCCATTCCGCTTTCTCCCTCGGACGTCTCCCGCACCCGGGCATGGCTCATTCAGGCCGGACTCCGTGAGTCCCGCCACGTCAGCTACTATTTCGGAGCGCGTATTGC
>JBEKIX010000153.1:0-5595 GCA_050011535.1 Acidobacteriota bacterium | reverse complement strand
GTGACTCCCGCGTTGTGAACCGTTTCCACTGGATAAGGGATCTCAGCCTTGGTAAGGATGGGGTTGTGCCGGTATCGCCTGACGATGTCGGGCTTCATGGTCGCCTCTTCGCTTCCAGGTTAAAAATTGTGTTGTAGACCTGTTCGTATGCCATCACCATCGTGTCGATAGAAAAACACTGTTGGACGCGTTTGCGGCACGCGCTGCGATCGATTTCGCGAAGCCGTTGCAGGGCCTGTGCCGCTTCCTCGACGGTGTTGACCAGAAATCCCGTCTTCCCTTCTTCAATCACTTCCCGGCAGGAGCCCAGGTCCATCGCGATCACAGGCACGCCCGCGGCATTGGCTTCTGCTAAGACAAGTCCGAATCTCTCCGGGATAGTGTTCAGGTGGAGTAGCGCTCGGGCGCGGGCGAACAATTCGTTTTTGCCCGTTACGCCGACCGGTCCGATATAAGACACCCGCTTATTATCAAGATGGGGCTTCACCCGCTCACGGAAGTAATTTTCATCTTGGATAATCCCCGCGATGAGGAGCGGCAACCCGCTCAGGCGGGAAACCTCAATGGCCAGATGGACGCCTTTGTCCGGATGAATTCGCCCCAGGAAAATCAGCTCATCACCCTGCGATTCCTGAAGCGGATACAACGAGAGATCGATCCCGTTGTACACTGTCGCCAGGTAATTCAGCCCTGCCACACGATCGGAGTTGCTGATGGAAACAAAATATCCGTCGCGATACTTCTGATAGACCGGCAGGATTTTGGGAGACGAAATTCCGTGGATCGTGGTCAGGACCGGTGTCCGGACCAGCCGGCTGTACGTCAACGCCATGAAATCGTAATGGCTGTGGATGAGGTCAAACTCGGCAGCATGCTCGAATGCTTCGGAGATGTGAAGGTATTCGGCTACTTTGGGATCGACAGTGGAATCCTCTTCGTATCCCTTGTCCACTACAGCATGCAGGTGAGCGCGAGTCACAGAATCCTTACTGGCAAACAGTGTCACATCCCAGCCGCGGGCGACGAGTCCTTCAGTAATGTTGCTGGCGACCGTTTCCCAGGCCCCATACTGTCGCGGGGGAGTTCTCCAAGCCACCGGTGATAAGACCGCAATTTTTCTGTGGGGTTTCGTCATGATGGTCCGCCGCCTTCAGGATGCATGGCAGCCAGCACCTCATCAACTGGGACGGTCGCGAAACCCGTGGCGTGATCCGCCATTCCATACGGGATGATCAGCTTGCCCTTGTGGAGCAGGGCGCCGCACGTATAAACAACGTTGGGCACATAGCCTTCCCGTTCGCTTTGGTTGGGTCTGAGCAAGGGCTCGCGCAGGCGGCCGATTACTTTGCTGGGGTCATCGCGGTCCAACAGAAACGCGCCAATGCAGTACTTTCGCATAGGGCCGACACCATGGCTGAGCACCAGCCAGCCCGCTTTGGTTTCGATTGGGGATCCGCAGTTCCCAAGCTGGATGAGTTCCCACGAAAACTTAGGTTTGAGGATCACCTTGTATTCATTCCAGAAGTGGATGTTGTCGGAGAACATGAGGTAGATACTCTCGTTGTCCTGGCGCGAAAGCATGGCATAGAGCCCGTTGATTCTCCGCGGGAAGAGGGCCATGCCTTTGTTTTGGGCGGCAGGACCGTTCAGGGTGATAAATCGAAAACGAAGGAAATCAGAAGTCTCGACTAATTCCGGCATTATGACCTTGCCATCGAAGGCCGTGAATGTCGCGTAGTAGCTGTAGCGGCCGTCGTCGTTCTGGAAATGGACGAACCGCGCATCCTCGATGCCGTTTCGTTGCGAGGGAGTAGCCGGGAAGATGATGCGCTCACAAAGCTGCTGCTCTGGTTGGAACTGGACCTCATAGTTGGACCGGGCCAACATCCAGATCCCGCGTGCATCGTTCTGATCTTCATGCAGCATTCCGCCCGGCTGGCGCGCTTGCTTCACCTCAGCGTCGATGCTGTCCCGAAGCGCTTGCAGTGAGAACGACTCCCCGAGCCCGTTCATGACCCGGCGGGTGAATTCGCGGGTTAATCCCAGTTCAAAGAGCTTCCTCGCAAACAGTGCCTTCTCATAAATGGGATTCGGGATTTGGCGAGGCTCGGTAAGAAAGCCGGTCGGGGTGAATACCTTGATCCGATGATTGGGATGGAGGATGCCTGTTCGAAAAGTGATGGAAGAAACGTGCCCTTCCCCAACGGCGCGCAGGCTGAGAATGAACCGCAGAGCGCCGGTTGGGAGGCTGGTTTGATCGGGGTGCGGGACGATGGACGGATTGAATAGCGCAGCGGATTCCAAGGAGTATTCGGCCAGAAAATAGGAGCCGATCAGCAGCCGTCTTTGTTCGGAGATATCCCGATCGGTCAAAAGCATCTGGCGAAGCTGTTCAAACCGTTCCAGAAATAGGTCGCGGATATGCTGGTGCCGCTGGGAGAATTCGATGGAGATTGCTTCCAGGAGGGGGCCGACTCGGTCTTCGGGAAGGGACATGATCCTGGCGATGATCCTGCGGGCGCGTTTTGAATAACCCGGACTGAATGGCCTCAGTAAAACGCGCGACTGGTCGGGCTTGAGGACTGTGGCGGTGCGAGAGACGTGAATTGAGCTGTTATTCATGGAGCGTAATTCCAGACAGAACACAGGAAATGGTCATTATTTTCCGATGGCGATCGGTTCCCTAAAACTCGTCACCATGTTTTGCACCAGGCGCATTTCCGCTAACGAAAGCAGAAAGGCCAGGGTGGATTCCGCTCCCTGGTTCCCATTGACGCGATCCACGTGCAATCCATCACGGCAGCCGCCGCTCTCGGAGGAGTAGAGTTCCTGACCGAGATCGTTCCAGCCGATGAACCAGTCGAAGGCTCGTTGCGCCTGTTCGTACCACCAGAAGTCCGAAGTGGCGCGATAGGCTTCCAGACAGGCCGAGACCGCTGCCTGCGCCTCGATTGGCTGCTGGTCAAAATTGGCGCGCACGCCGCCACGCCGGTAGAACCCATTGCTGCCGATCGGCCGAAAGTGTCCTTTTTCAGAGACCTCCAACTGGGTGAGCCAGCGCAACGCCTGCAAGCCTCGCTCAAAGACCGGCTGCTGTCCGGTCTCGCTTCCGCTCAGAATCAAGGCATGGGCGAGCTTAGCGTTGTCATACGATAGCTCGTCTTCAAACCAGCACCAGTCCGGTTTGGCGCTCCTCCCGAAAAGTTCCATTAGCTTGCAGGTGAGTACCTCGCGGGTCTGGTTGACAAGGCTGTCACCCCTTAACCGGCGCAGGTATTCGTGGATGCCGATCAGGCCGAATGCCCAGGCGCGCGGTGACGTGAACTCCATCAAGGCCGGCAATGCGGGCGCGAAGAGTTGTCCAGCCAACATCTGGAAGCTTCGGAACGGAGAACGTCCCACGCCCACGCCGAGGGCCCATAGCGCGCGCCCTTGACAGTCCTCGGATCCCCGATCGTCGAGCCAGCGGCGGTCAAAACTCATGTGGTTGTGGAAGCGTTTGGTTTGGGTGTCGAACGCGTGATAAAGAAAAGCGGCGGAAGTGCTGGCCACGGTTCGGACCAGTTCCGGTTCTTCTCCCAGTTCCCCGAGCAGCACCGAGAGGATAAACGCACGCGCATTATCGTCGGTGCAATAGCCCTCGGAAAAATTTGGAACGCTGAAAATGGCGTGTTGGAAGACTCCGGTAGAATCGGTCATCCTCGAGAGATGATTCAACTTCAACTCCGGCAATTCCCGCGGCCTCTGGTCGAGTGTCTTCGTAACGGGAGATTTTCGAGAGAGCGCCGCGCCCTCAAGCCGCGATACCTCAAACGAACGCATATACGACTGCGCGACGCTGCTCCAGATCATCTCGCGCCCGATCCTGTATGCATTCTTGCGAATAGCGTGACGCCTGGTATCGTCCCTCAGCAAGCCAATCACTTCACGCGCGATTGCCTGGGCATCGCCGAATGGCACCAGCACACCCCGGTCCTCAGCCAGCAGCTCTGCAGCGTGCCAATACGGCGTGGAAATCACCGCTTTGCCGGCGCCAAAAGCGTACGCCAGCGTTCCCGATGTGATCTGGGCTTCGTTGAGGTATGGCGTTATGTAAAGGTCTGCGGCGCCGATGAATTCCTTCAGGTTCTCAAGATCGACGAACCGGTTGTAGAAAATGATGTTTTTCTCTATTTTGTTTTTCTTGGCAAGGATTTCCAGGCTCAGCCGGTAAGCTTCACCGTGCTCCCGCAGTTCGTTAGGATGGGTGGCGCCGAGGACAATATAAACAACATTGGGAAACTCCGCCAGAATATTGGGCAGAGCATTGAGCACGCACTCGATGCCCTTATTCGGCGATAGCAGGCCAAACGTGAGAAGCACGACCTTTCCTTCCACGCCGAACTGGTCCTTGAAATAGGTCGGATCGACGAACCCCACGTCGTGAATCCCATGCGCTATCAGATCGATCTTGGCCGTCGGCGCTTCGTAAATGTCCACCAACATTCGCCGCCCGCGCTCGGCCATGACGACAAGCCGCGTCGAAAGCGAGATCAACTCCTGCATGACGCGCTTCTGATCGGCTCTCGGCTCACGCAAAACTGTATGAAGCGTCGTAACAATGGGCATCCTCAATTCGCGCAGGAATGCCAAGATGTGACTACCGGAGGGCCCGCCGAAAATGCCGAACTCATGCTGCAAGCTGACGATGTCCACGTTGCTGATGTTGAGGAAGTCCGCGGCCCGTAGATAGGACGACAGGTCCTGCTCCTCAATCTCGAAGCGAACAACTTCCGGGTACTCGTAGCCACCTTTGATGTCGTTAACCGATACTGCGAAACACTGACTTTGGGGGTGCGCATTTGCGACGGCCGCAAGCAGGTCAGACGTGAACGTGGCAATGCCGCACTGGCGTGGCAAGTGGTCGCCAACGAAAGCAATCTTGCGGATTTTAGAAGGTTCTTTCATGAGGCATCTCCATTGCAGCCACGCGCCCGCATTTCTGCATCAATCGCATGCTTTCGATTGCGGTACGGGAAACATCCCCCAATGATCCGGGCAGCACGCTGCTTGGTGATGCGCATCGTGGTCCAGTCGCATGGTAATCACACGACGTAAGTTGCCAACATTTGCTGTCCGTTTACACTTACGCTGGCCCGGAGCATAAACCAATATTGTAATTGCATGATTGCCGCCATGCTGGTCAATATTGCTCACGCCGGAAACGGAACATGCCGGGGATGACTCTTTGAAGCTTTAAAAATCATCGTGGAGGCACGACTCCGTTTCCTCACTGAGAATCCTGCCAAGTCCTTAAACTTCTCCAGAGCATAATGAGCTATATTGACCGGACGAGCGAGCAGTAATGCACTGACATGCGGACTACCTCAGATTACTCTTTTAGAGCAGAGTGAGCCTGCGAATTACTCTGCAGGCGAGGTCTGGCCCGCCATGCGGCAAGGTCGCGGTAAGTTCAATGAGGGAGTTCTATGAAGATGGTAGTGTCCTGATTTGGAGAAGGCTGGTTGGACGGTTTTGTGTCCTACTTGCCTTCTTGGCGCTTCTAATTTGCATCGTTCCCTGTCAGGGCGGCGTTGAAATTCCAAGCGTGAATAA
>JBEKIX010000152.1:0-5605 GCA_050011535.1 Acidobacteriota bacterium | reverse complement strand
ATGTAGATCGTCGATCCTGGGCCATCCTGGAGAGTGATATTTCTAAGGAAGCTGATCAAACACAAGAAAACGACACTAAATTCGAATCAGAGGTGTCTCATTATCATTGACAAGTTCCGGCCTTGAGGATCGAAGTCTGATGCCCTATTTGTCCGCTCATCTGCGCCAGAATAGTACACGGAACCAACCAGTGCTGCTGGACGGAAGAAACTGGGAGTCTTTTGCCAGATTACACAAAGCAACTTCGGTTCCGCAAAAGATCAATCACTTATTGAGCCTGATCGCTCAGAGGACAAATCCCCCGGGGGCACAGGTCACGTTTCTTGATAGCGACCCACCCTTGATTGATGCTGCGAACGAGAAGGAACTGTTGTACTTGCTCGAGCAGGTCAAGGAATTGGGCTACATCGAACTGGAGCTGACATCGACAACTTGCGGGTGCATCATGAAGGCAAGCGGCTGGGAGCGACTGCAAGAGCAGGCGATCGGTGGTATACCCGGCCGGTGTTTCGTGGCGATGTCGTTTGACCCTTCTCTGAATGATGCATGGGAACGTGGGATCCTGCCAGCCCTGAAGGAGGATTGCGGCCTGGATCCCGTCAGGATTGATCGCGTTCACCACAACGAAAAGATCTGCGATAGGCTACTCGCCGAAATCAGGCTGAGCCAGTTTCTGGTTGCTGATTTTACTCTCCACAGGGCCGGGGTATATTTCGAAGCCGGATTCGCGTTGGGACTCGGTCGGCCGGTGATTTGGATGTGCAGAGGAAGTGACCTTGAGCACGCTCATTTCGATACGCGGCAATACAACCACATCGTATGGACCGCTCCCGAGGACCTGCGCACCAAACTTCGAGACCGTGTCATTGCCACAATACCAGGCTTCTCCCCTAGCCAGTCTGTTTCATCTGCTCGCTCTGCTTCTGCGTAAGCCCTGGCAGCCGATTCATTTCCTGCCGGTTCGTTCCTGACACCGTCCAGATCTGTCTAACACCATCTAACAAGCCTGGCAAAACTGCCTTCCCTGAATCAAAGATCAGCCAAGCTCAGCCAAAATCCGAGAACCCGGCTCCGACGCCGAAAATACGCGATTTTCCAAGGTGATACGCTGTGACGCGAACTGAGACAAGATCAGACGAAAATGTCCGGTAGGATAGCGTTTTCAGGTTAGGAAACCGATGCTCAATCCACCTGAGCTACAGGCGCACACTGCAAAGCTCGAGATCGGAAGCGGATTTAGGCTACCACACGCCAAAGGGAACCTCAAAGACTCAAACTGCTCAAAGAATCTCCAAGAGGCGTCGGCTCAGCTGGCTTGCTTCGGCACCCAAAGAAGAGTGCCGTGGGGAAAGTTAAATCCCGGCTTCGCGATGCCTATGATGGTTGCTGAGGCGCCATTCAGCTGGATCATCGTTCCAACCACCTGCGGCGAGGCATGAAAGCGCCTTTGCCACAAATCGTATCCAAGAACAACCACCAGTCGAGCGCCGGCTCGGCGATCGGAGTCCACGATGAATCGGCCCAATAGCGGGCGCACCTGAGCGGATCGAAAGAACTCAGGAGACACCCGCGCTGCCTGCAATATTTCCGAAACGCCGCTGATGGTAGCTTGGAGTGTCACGACAGAGTAGGTGCCTGCCGAGGGCTCTGGAAATCGACGCGGTGCCTCCGAGCAGGCGCAGAGAGCGCTCGCAAGTGCGAGCACAAAAACCCTTGTCGCCATCGTGCGGACCGCCAAGTCGACCTCCTGTTCTCCAGCTCGTCCCAACGACTCGCTTGCGCCGCGTTTTACTTGAGAATTGCGAGAACCTCTTTCGAAGATTGATAACCCACCAGTCGCGACGTTTCCTTTCCGGCAGGGTCGAGGACAACGATCGTGGGATAACCGGCGACTGCATATCGCTTCACAGAAGCTTTTTCCACGTCACCGTCGAGCTTGACTCCGAAGAAGCCCGTTCTCAGGAGCGCGGCCACTTCGGCATCCGTCCAGATCCATTCATCCATGGTCTTGCAGGCACAATCGTGGACACCCACCGTTCTCCCACCGTCCTTTGCATCTTTGATGGGTGTCCGCGTTTTAGCCGTTTTGCCCGGATTTCCAATCGAGGAAGGGGCCTGTCATGATTTATCTGTTTTCTGGAAGAGCCGATTGTTAATTGTATGTGGATGCGCTAAATTTGGGCAGGGCTTTATTTCAGTTGCAGGAAAGACAGATGAAATTCTCGGAACTGGTACGCCTCCTCGAAGAAAATGGCTTTAGGATCGTGAAAGAGAAGGGCTCGATACGGTATTATAGTAAGGCAGGTTGGGAAAGATTGATCCGTGTGGATTACCATGGTTCCAAGGAAGTGCCCTCAGGAACCTGTCATGCAATCTTAAAAGCGGCGGGGTTCACGAGAAACCAGAGAGGTCCCAATGATTGAAATACCTTACTCTCTCGTCATCGAAGCCACTCAAGAGCCTGATTTCTTCGGATTTTTCTCTCCGGATTTGGAAGGCTTTTCGGGAATCGGCCATTCGATAGAAGACTGCATCTACAAAGCGAAACATGGGATGCGAGAGCATGTGGTTTTGCTTCGCGAACAGGGATTGCCCGTACCCCCCGAAAATCCCAGCCCGCGTATCGTCGTGCAAAATGCCTCCAAACAGGCGGTAGCCTGACCCATCCGATCCACTCCCGCATCTGCTCGAAAACCGTGACGTCCTGCCCCGGAAACTCGCGAATGCGGCCGTAATCGTGGACAATCGTGGACACCCGCCGGTCTTTGCCATCCTCGATGGGTGTCCACGTTTTCGTCATATTTTGCGGCCTAACTTTCAATTGTGCTGGTCCGCTCAATTTGATACACGGGCCGGTGCGTCGCGAACACCTTCGCTGCCTGGCTAACAACCGCGTGTTGGGCGACATCTTATCACGACTCAGCTGGCGACGCGTCAAGGTGCGGCGCCAAATGGGTGTTGCCCGTGGAGTAATGTGGCCACGGAAATCCTGCAACTAGTGCACCAGGTTTGAGGTCCTGGTGGTTCCCGAATCGTTACCTCTTTGCTTCTGCCGGCGCTCAAATTCGTCCCGCCTTCGCTTGGCCCACTCGTCGTCGTCCTCGATTGGCGTCGGCAGCCTTACCACCTTCACCTCACCTAATATTTTCTCGTCAAGGTTTTCGGTAGGCTCGCCTCTGGCCAAACGTTCAATCTTCACGCCAGCCTCAAGGAGCCGCACAATTTCGCTTGGGGTCAGGTTGGCCTTGACCTGCCCACGCTCATCGATCAGGTCCCGGATTCCGCCCATCGCGACGCTTTGCAGCGTCATCCCTTCCTTGGCCTGCCGCTCCGCCATTTCCATCCGGGCCTTTTCATAGGCGGCCAGCTTCAACCGCTGCATGTGCAAGTCGTGCGCCTCGGCGCGCTTCGCCCAGTCCCATCTCGAACTGATGTTCCATAACATCCCAAGTGACCGCTTTGTTGCTTCCGCAGTTTTCTTGATTGACCGCTCCAGTGGGTCCATGTCTCGATAGACGCAGAAGTATAGATACGTCCGCGACCCTTCGAACGGCTGCCGTTCCCACTCGGGGATCTCGATTATGTCCTTCATAAACAGACATTCCTCGATCCGCACGAACTGGCATGTGCCAGATTTGTGCCGTTTTTCGTAAGGGATTGACCGCAGTCGAGTTGAGGAGGCTTTGCGCGAGCTTCCCGAAACCCTCTACGTTTCAATTGTTTCTGGGATCTTGCGGGATTGTTTTTTTAGGCGTGATCGAATTAGGAAACCGATGCTCTATCCACCTGAGCTACAGGCGCACATTGCGAAGCACGAAATCGGAAGCGGATTTAGGCTACCACATGGCAAAGGGAACCTCAAAGAATCAAAGCACTCAGAGAATCTCCAAGAAGCGTCGGCTCAGTTGGGCTGTTTCGGCACCCACAAGAGAGTGCGGTGCGGAAGGTCAAACCCAGGCTTCGCGATGCCTATGATGGTCGCTGAGGCGCCATTCAGCTGGATCATCGTTCCTACCACCTGCGGCGAGGCATGAAAACGCCTTTGCCACAAATCGTATCCAAGAACAACTACCAGTCGAGCGCCGGCTCGGCGATCGGCATCCACGATGAATCGGCCCAATAGCGGGCGCACCTGCGCGGATCGAAAGAATTCAGGAGACACCCGCGCCGCGTTCAGCGTTTCCGACACGCCGCGGATGGTAGCTTGGAGCGTCAGGACAGAATAGGTGCCTGGCGACGGCTGCGGAGATCGACGCGGCGCCTCCGAGCACGCGCAGAGAGCGCCCGCAAGTGCGAGCGCAATAACCCTTGTTGCCATCGTGCGGCCTGCCAAGTCGACCTCCTGTTCTCCAGCTCGTCTCGACGACTCGCTTGCGCCGCGTCTTACTTGAGAATTGCGAGAACCTCTTTCGAAGATCGATAACCCACCAGCCGCGATGTTTCCTTTCCTGCTGGGTCGAGGACGACAACCGTGGGATAACCGGCGACTGCATATCGCTTCACATAGGCCTTCTCCACGTCACCGTCGAGCTTGACTCCGAAAAAGCCCGCTCTCAGGAGCGAGGCCACTTCCGCGTCCGTCCAGATCCACTCATCCATGGTCTTGCAGGGGCCGCACCAGGTCGTCTCAAAATCGATAATCACCTTCCGGTTGGCGGACTTTGCCCGGAACAACGCCGCCTCGAGGTCATGATCCCACACAAACGGCTCCTTGGCTCGAGGCCGGCCGCGTTCGGAAGCAACGATGTCGTCGCCGGCACGATCTTCGGCCTTTGTCACCGGGCGATCGACGGCGGCGAATGTGATTGAGCGGCCGTCAGGACTAAAGGATCGGAACTCGAGGACGAGCTCCGTACCGCCAGTCTTGACGAACATGAGACGCGACGTGGGACGGGCTTCGTCATAGGAGAGCACCCGCTTTTGCGCGTCGGGAGCGCCGGCCTCCAGAACGCTCCATTCGTCGTCCTTGTTGAACACGGCGTCGTTGTTGGCGTCCATGGCCGCGACGAGAACATCCACGCCCGCGATCTTTATCGTCCCGCTTCGCCACGAGGAGACGGAATAGCGCAGAATGTCCGGCGCGGCCTCTCCCTCGCGGACCATCCATAGGTTTACCATGTAGGGCTCGACCACTTCTCCCTGAGGCCCGCTGCCGTAGTGAATCGAGATTTCCGCGCCCGAGAAGGAACTCCACCAGTCGCCGGTCTTTTCGTTTTTGGTGGGCGTGGCGATCGAGGCGGGACCATCAGCCGTGAAGATGCCGTTTCGATTGCGATCGAGAAAAACCTGGCAGAGGTCTTTGGGATGAATTGCGTCTGCAGTTGCCAGAACCGGGATCCAGGACTTTTCGTTCGGGCCTATCTTGATGATGCCGCGTTTCGCCGGCAGAACGGCGCCCTTGGGAAGTGTGAAACCTTCGGCAACGTCCGTGAGCGCAACTTGAGTTCCCTTCGGACTGAAGTTCGGCGCCGGCCCGTTTCCAGGAGCTCGATAGGCGGGATCGACTCGAAATACCCTGTCCTGCTGTGTGTCCGCCGGCGCACCCAGCGCGGCCATAATGGCGACTGCTCCAAGAATGCGCGTGCCAATTCTGATCATCCTTACC
>JBEKIX010000151.1:0-5660 GCA_050011535.1 Acidobacteriota bacterium | reverse complement strand
AGGCAACGGATACGGATTTGGCGCAGGATTAGGGCTGGTGGGTGGATAAGATCCCGGGGGTCTTCCTCCTCGTATTATGTCGCCAAGGATGCCGCCTATTATGGCTCCGGTGTTAGCCGGTCCCGTACCACCGGATGTGGTTGGAACCATTCCCTCAGTGTCCAGAAAGATAGTGTAGATGATAGGTTCGATTTCCTGGATCCTTCGATATAGCTCATCAAATCTGACGACGGAGCCATCGACTGGCTCACCATAAAGCTGATTGTCGACTCCGTCAGTAAAGACGACTATGGCACTTCGCCCCTCGACGTCATGCATGTACTGGTCTATGCAGGCCATCAGCGCGTCATAAAAAGCCGTGCCCCCTCCCGCCTGAATCATCTGAATGGCACTTGCGGCGGCATTGCGATCACTAGTAAAACCTTGGATCAGCCTTACACTGGAATTGAATGTGGCTACGGCAATTCGGTCGTTTGGGTTGATCTGCCGCGTAAAATCAATCGCGGCCTGCTTCATCATTGGCAGATAAGACTGTGTGCTGCCACTGACGTCAAGCAGCAGGAGCAGATTAAACGGAGCTTCCGAAGGCGCAACCTCGTCGATCTGCTGCAGAATGCCATCCTCGTAAACAAGAAAGTCCTCCCTTTGCAGTTGCCTCATGCTGCGGCCGTTATCACGATCAAGCACCGAGACATTCAGAGAGACCGAATCCACGTTTACTTTAAGGACATACCCCCCGGGCGGATTCGATGGTTTCTGCACTCCTCCTGCGGTGCGAGGCTTGGGCGTGGCTTCCTGCCCGGATATGGGAGTGGCCTCGGCAGGTTTTGAAATGTCCGGCGCAGCTTCACTCTTGGTTCCGACCCCTGGCTGGGCGGGCAGCGAGGCTCCCGTAGACCACTGCAGGCAAACTGCAAAAGCAAGGGCAAGCAGCTTTTTGGCCATATACTCCTCTTCCTGTACCCATCTGGATGTGACCTGACCGTCCAAGGTTCATAAAGAAAATCTAAGGAAGTGCCTTGCAGCTTGGATGGAGTGAATTCCAACCGGCGTAAAAGATGGACAATAACCGGCCCACTTTCTCCTACAGCAGGCCCCGAGCCAGGCCTCCATCCACCGCCAGGCTGACGCCATTGATGTAGCCGGCGCGCTCCGAGGCCAAAAATGCGGCCGCGGCCGCGAATTCATCAGGCTTCCCAAGCCGTTTCAGAGGTGTCTGTGTACTCCAGCGCTCATAAATCGTCTCGCGTGATGCGCTGGAGTCCTGGGCCAGCTTGGCGGCCAGTTCTTCCAGGCGGTCTGTGAGCGTGTAGCCCGGGCACACGTTGTTGACCGTGATCCCGTACGGTCCATATTCATTAGCCAGCGTTTTCGCCAGGCCTGCCACCGCCGCCCGGACCGAGTTCGACAGTAGCAGCCCGTCGATCGGCTGCTTCACGGATACCGAGGTAATGGTGATGAATCGTCCCCAGCGGTTTTGCTGCATCAGCGGAAGCACCGCGCGCGCGAAATATACAGCGCTCATCAGCATCTGGTCCACCGCCACCCGCCACTCGTCCGCGGAAATCTCGTCGAACTTCTTGGCCGGCGGCCCGCCCGTGTTCGTCACGCAAATGTCCACGCGGCCATGGCGTTTTCTCACGGCTTCCACGAACTTCTGCACCTGCACGGCATCGGTGACATCGAGCGCCTGCCAGAAGACCGCGCGCCCGGTCTTCTGCCCGATTGCGCTTGCGGCCATCTCCAGGTCCGCAGCCGTACGCGCGCAGATGGCCACCTCCGCGCCTTCCCGGGCCAGTTCCGACGCCACGGCGAGGCCCAGCCCTTTGCTCGCCGCCGCAACAATCGCCACTTTGCCTCGAAGCCCCAGATCCATCGCCGCGCTCCTCCCCTATCTGCGCAAATAGGAATCATCCTTGCGAATCCAGTCCTCGCGTCTCGGCGCGAAGATATCCTGCACCATCGTGTCCTCGAGCGCTTCGGCCGCATGCGCCTCGTGCGACGCGATCAGCAGCACGTCTCCCGGGCGCAGCACGACTTCGTGGCTATCGAAAATCATCTTTATCGCGCCAGAAAGACATGCGCTGTACTGTTCGCTCTCATGCTCATGCCGGGCCACGATGGCGCCCTTGGCCAGGAAAAAGCGGGCCACGGTTGCGTGCTGCCCGTGAACTACCCGCCGAGTGATTTTGTCGCTCAGCTGCTCGGCCTCGATCTTTTCCCAGGACGTGACTTCCATTGTATCCTCCACCTGCCCCTGATTTTTCTTGTGCGCCGCGCCGTGGCAGGAAATGTTTCCTGTCTCAATCCCCGGAAACGTGCGCCCGCCTCACCGTGAATCTTACACCTGCTCATCCCCGAATTGCCGGGCGACACTACAACCTGGAACGGACGTTTGCCTTATAGACGAAAACTGAGGATTAGCTGCCGGCCTCAATCAGCAAGTTGGCAAGAGCGCCCTTCAGAAGATCGGGGCAGATCCGTTCAAGCAATGAACGGTCAATGCTTTGCTTTTGGATGCGCAGAATTCCGCGTGCGTCCTCGATGTCCAGCGCCGACCCGCCGAGCAATTTCAAGACGATCATGTCTTCCGGGCAGGCAACTTTGAGAGCCAGGTTTTCGATTTGAACCGTGCGCGACCGTTGGAGAAGGCCCGCAGGGGCTCCCCTGATTCCGGCCAGCACATCTATTTGGTAAAGTTCCTCTGTCGTGCCCGCATCGATCCGAATCACATCCGAGATAGGATCCTCAACATCACCAACGCGATGCTCGAAACCTACACCTGACGCCTTCAACGCGGATTTCAATAAATCCAGATCTTTGACGCTGCATAGAAGATCGACGTCTCGAGTTGCACGAAGCTCACCCCAGGCGGCGACAGCATAGCCGCCAATGATGGCGTATTCGATGCGCGCGCGCTCCAGCAGACCGGTGACGGGCGCGAGCATAACGTGCAGATTCATCGTCGTCTCGACCTAAGCTGTTCCCGAATTTCCGTCTCGGAGAAACCTTGGGCTCTCAGGCCGGCCCGACAAACCTTGATAGCGTCCATGCTCAACAGGAAGGCCAGTTCCATGCGGCGGCCCGGAGGCAGATCGTCAGCGCAACCATGCTGCCTGCTCCTGGTTTCAGCAAGAACTCTCGATATTTTCGTTCTCGCGTTTGATCTGCTCTTCTCCATATCGATACCGTTTTTGTAATTCTAGTATAAGGCGAAATCTGGGACAGTCACCATTTTTCGCCGGGAGAAACCGGCAGATTCGAGGGAGGGAAGGCGGCGAAAAATGGTGACTGTCCCAGATTTCGCCCAAGAATCTATCGGCGGAGGCCTGGATACGGGTTGCGGGAGCGATACAGAATATAGAAGGCCAGCGCAAATACTGCTGTTGCGGACAGGTACCAGATCCAGGAAAGATTGCCGAGCGAAAATCCCGAATCCGCCAGCCATAGGCTTAGAGCATTGTTTGCGGCATGCGCCACCATCCCCGGGAAGATGGAACCTGTCAGAAGCGCCATGGTAGTCAGGATCACGCCGAGAAATGCCGTCGGCAGGATGCGGAAGAGCGCCACGTGGAACAGCCCGAAGATTATCCCAACAGTGAGGGTCAAGGCGACGGGCCTGAGCTTTCGGCGCAGGCCGTAGAGCAGCGTGCCCCGGAACGCAATCTCCTCGCAGATTGCGGGCAGAACGGCGATGAAGAGAAACAGCTGCCAGTGGGGGACGTCCTTCGGCATGATCTCATTCCCGAACTGTTCGAGCACGCGCTGCGGCACCGGAAAAATCAGATCCGCCAGCCGGAAGACTCCGGTGGCGACGATGAGTCCGGAGGGAACCGCGAGCAGAACGCCGAGCCAGGCGAGCGGGTTCACCGGGCGCAGCGCCCAGGCCTCGCGCACATTCAAGCGATATTTCCAGACCATCAAGGCGGACGCGCCGAGGAAAATGACCAGCTCGTTGAAAAGGACCTGAGCCCGGAACGTGGCCAGATGCGGCACGTTGAGCGCCACGGCGAACAGAACGGCGGCCATGACGCCGTACCAGCGCAGCACATGCTTCGGAAAAAGCACCGGCCCTCCCGCAAAATCGGCGGCATCGGCTTCACTGGCCGTGATCAGGCTCTCCTTGGACAGCAGTTTCGCCGATGCGCGCACGGCCCAGGCCGCGGCCAGGGTCATCACCGCGAACACCGCGGCAAGCATGGGCCAATCGAACTTCCCGACCATGATTTCGCGCACCGCCACGCTTACGTTTGCCACCGGCACAAGCACGATGGCCGAGCGCAAGGCAATCCCAGGGAGGACTCCGGCCAGGGCAGGCACCCAGCTGAGCAGGTTGACAGGAAAGAAATAGAGTTGCGCTTCCTTATAGGTCTTTGCATAGGCCGAGAGCATGAGCAGGATCGAAGCGACGAACGCCGCCATGGGGGTAAAAAGCAGGAGCAGTGTCACGACCGTAACGGGCGGGAGTTCAATGACCCAGTCTTTAGGAAGCGCGACGAGTTTGAAGTCCACATACGCGAGCAGGTTTGCAATCTGGATGAAGGTAATGACCAGGGCCACGGAGACGATGCTGAGCTGCTTGGCGGCGACGATCTCCATTCGTTTCGCAGCGGTAGTCAGGAGGGTCTCGAGCGATCCGCGCTCCTTTTCGCCGGCAATGCTGTCTATCGCAACAATTGAACTGCTGCTCATCAGGAACATCAGCATGAGAAATGTCAGAAAGCGTCCGACGTAGGATCCGGTCACTTGCGCGGCCCGCGCGACATCGGTCTCATCCGACGGCATGACCAGCGCAGGGTCGACCGGCAGGCCTTTCTGTTGCAGCAGAACATCCCTATCCAGGCTGCGCGCGCGCGCCAAAAGGTCGCGCATCTTTGAGCTGCCAACCTGCGATGCGTCGCGGTCTCCCTGGAAATAGATCTGGATCAGGGGAACTCCCGCCACGCGTGCCGGGACCGCCTCCGGCGTTGCCTTGGGTTTGGAACTGCCGGTTTCCTGCTCCTTTTTAGGCTTCGCGGCCTCCACGGGCAGGGCATCGGCTTCCTTCCCGCTCAGCCCTTTGAGGTAAAAATGAATGTCACCTGATGCAAGGAGGGCAGCCGGGTCTTGCGTAGTGACTTCCTGGATCCTGAATCCCTGGAAGTTGCCCTCTTCTTCGCTTTTCGACGCGTTCTTTCCTGGCGGGGCTGCCTGGCCTCTGGCAATCAGCCCGCGAACCTGCTCTGCTTGCGATCCTGAAACGGCATATTTGTACACGGTCTCGGTCAGGTTTTTTTCTCGCTGACGGGTGGTTACTCTATTGGCATATATCATCAGGGGATAGATGAGCAGGGGCAGGAGAACGCCAACGGCAATTGTGCGCCGGTCGCGTAACAGCATGCGGATCTCGTTGCGGAAAATCACTCCGACAATGCGCCAGTTCATCCCTGACCCCTCACATAGTGGACAAAGATGTCTTCGAGATAGCGCTCTCCCGTCACCGCGCGCAGGCCTTCCAGGTTATTGCATGCAAGGATGCGTCCGGCATGAATGATGGCAATTCGGTCGCAGAGTTTTTCCGCTTCGCTCATGATATGGGTCGAGAACAGAATCGTCTTGCCGTGGGCCCGGAATTCCCGAATGACGTCCTGCATGTCGAGAGCATTGAGCACATCCAGGCC
>JBEKIX010000150.1:0-5709 GCA_050011535.1 Acidobacteriota bacterium | reverse complement strand
AAGGCCTATGGCGACGCTGTGATCACGGATGCTAAGGGCCTGAAGCACGACTGGCGTTCGGAACTCGGCAAAAAGCTGCTGGAATTGCAGCATCCGGAAGGATTCTGGGTAAATACCGATCCGACCGAATGGCAGGACAACAAAGTACTGATCACGGCGTTCACCATCATCGCCCTGGAAAACGTACTCCAGTAACGGATCACCATGATGTTGGGCGTCTTTGTGTCGGCGTTTTCAGGCGGTAAAAGCGTTCCCCCGCCTCCCACCGGGTCACGAAGACGCCTCACATCGCGAGAGGGTGGGCGGAGTTTATGACTATTCGCCTTGGGTCATCCCTTCTGTTTCTGCTGGTCTTTAGGGTGACGTACGGCTATGCGTCCCTGGCGACTCCGAAACTTGAGGTTTTGCCCGACGATGCCGCCGCAACCGTTACAGAAGTGCGGGGAAGCGCCATCGCCGGTTTTGGGGGATATTACAGAATCGGCAGATGCATGCCGATCAAGGTCCGTCTCGAAAACACAGGGAAGGACTTGGCATGTGAAATCTCCGTTCGTACTGGACAGGATCTTTTCACCCAACCGATCCTGCTTCCGTCGCCTTCTCGCAAGGTCTTTAGCCTTTATGTTGTGCCCCCTAAGGATCTGCGCAACCTTGATGTCGGTGTGTCCGCGGGCGGACGGACGATCACGTTACTGCATGCTTCCGTACAACGTCTCGCGGACCAGGAGACTCTGCATTTGATATCCTCCTCGTTAGAGTCCGCCTATCCTGCGCTGAATGAGTCTGCTGACACGCAATCGATCGAACGGCGGGCGTTCCTGAACCCGGACGATTTTCCGGACAATTGGAGCGACTATGAAGCGGTGGATGCCATTACGATCGACGCCGCCGACACCGTCAAGCTCAATGAATCACAGCGGACGGCCCTGTCACGATGGGTGTTGCTGGGAGGCAACGTAAACCTGGTGAGCTGGGACGGAACTAGCACGGCGCGTTGGACCAATTCCGGAGTTTTACCCAATGGGGACTCCAGAATCACCCCTGCGGCATCGCAGCAAGCCACAACACGCGGCCTGGGAATATTTCGAAGCATCCGCGATCTGACTCAACTGTCCGCCACAACACCGGAAGCACCCCGCAGCACAGAACATGTTTCGGTTTCTCTCCTGGATGAGGAAGTATTTGAAAAATACCGCGTCACGAATCCCGTTTCGCGCAGTCATCTCGGATGGTACACGGGCGCTTTTCTTCTGCTCTACGGGGCGGTGATCGTACTCTGGCTGTGGCCCAGGAGGATGTCAGGCCTGGAAAACAAATGGAAATTTCTGCCTGTGCCTGTCATTGCACTTCTCTTCGCGTTCTTGTCTCCGGTCCTGGGAGCCTTCGCAGATGGTGGGGCAATCTCCGTACAGCAACTCTCCCTGATTCATGTGTTCCCCAATATCGCCGATGCTTTTTCCACAAGTCAATCCCTCATTCTGGCTCCGCGAAGAGGCACATTCCGCCTGATCCCGGCGGTTCCCTCCGCATATCTGGTGCAGGGTGAGTCGGGCGATCCCGACAAGACCCGGCTTTATGAGTTTCAGGGAAGGAATGCCCCTGCGGCCCGGATTGAGATGAATCTCTGGAACACCCAGACCTTAAACATTGAGAGCTTCTCCGATCAAGGATTGTTCCTCGCCATGCAGCGGACAGACGAGCTGATTCTGTCGAACCGCTCGGGTTTCGCCTTAAAGGCTTGTACTCTTATCCGGGCGGGAAGCAACAGCCGTCTGGGTGACATCCTGCCAAAGCACGAGATCCGGCTGGTACGGCAGTCGATGGAACAAGAGGACGCAACGGCTCCCGGATTCAGTCCGGGCATTCTGTATCGAGTCGTGGCGTCTTACCAGACTGAGATTGATACAGGGACCATCGGGGACTGCATAGTTTGCAGTTTGGACGGTTTGGTTCCCGGCCTGACAAGTCAGGATGACCACCTGACTTGGGACGGCGCGGCAGCTGTGATTTTTCATCTGGGACCACAGTGGTACGATGGGGGAGGTTCGAACCAGAAATGATCTCAATCCATGGCCTCTCCAAAATGCATGACAAAACATCGGTGCTGTCGGATATCGACCTGACCGTTGCGCGCGGCAAAGTCTTCGGCCTGGCGGGCACGAACGGATCCGGCAGGACCACTCTGCTCGAGATTCTCGCGACCCTGAGAAAGCCGACCGCCGGATCCGTGGAGATTGATGGGATCAATGCCATCCAATCCCCCTTCGAGGTGCGATCCAGGATCGGGTACGTGCCCGATCGCCATGACTTTCATGCCGCTCTGACCGTGCGGGAGTTTCTCGATTTCCTCCGGACGTGCAGGAATGTGAAGTCAAGCGCCGATAACACAGCACTGCCCGCGGACGGATGGCTGCATGGTCTGAAGATGGATGCTCCCATCGGTTCGCTGTCGCGCGGTCTGAAGCAACAGCTGGCATGGGCAGCCGCTCTCATCCACGCGCCCGCCGTTCTCCTTCTCGATGAACCCATGAATGACCTCGATCCCTTCGCAGCCGCGCGCTGCGCCGACGCGATTAAAGAAATGCGCAGCCGCGGCGGCACTGTGGTCATGGCAAGCAATCGGACTGCCGACCTGCAAGTCCTCTGTGATGAGGTCGGGTTTTTGCACAAGGGACGTCTTTTGCAGGTTATGAAGGTGGAAGGCCTTAGTATGAATCTTCTGGAGATCTTGACGAGCCTCCTGGCGCAACAAGAAGGTTCTGACTGGATTGCATCGGAGGCTCAGGACGAGATCCGCGCCGGAGGGACGCTGACATGATGGGCGCTCTGATCGCAAGAGACATGCGTCTTATTGCGCGGGATCGCAGACTCCGCGTGGTCATTCTCGGGTACCTGTTTGTGTTCCTGACGGCAAGCGTGCTGCAATGCCTGGGGATGTTTGCTGCAGGAAATCTGAGCTTGAATGCCGGATCATTATTTGCAAGTCTTGCGGTCTTGCAGGCGGCCCTGCTGGGCGGCCTCGCTCCCTGGATGATATTGCACGCGTCCGGACTGGATTGCGGGGTCAGTCTCATGAGATTGATTGCCGGGACTTCTGCGGCACCCTGGCACTTCCTGCTCGGGAGAATCGTGTCGCTCGGTATCTGTTTCGCCGAGCTGTTGAGCCTGTCATTGCCGGTCTCATTGCTGATGCGGCTTTTTGGAGCCGCGAGCTTCCTGCAGATTGCCTGGTCGCTTGCCGACACATTTTTGTTTTTGATGGCGCTTACCCTATTCGTGCTCCTGGTCAGCATGCATGGCGCACATTGGGCGGTTTCCTGGATTCTGTCTTACCTCGCGCTGGCCGTACTTGGTCTGGGATGGGTAGCGATGGCTTCCGCGATCGATCATGCTTCGATCACGCTGATTTTTTTGTTGCTGCTTGTGCTTTTGGGATCGCTGCTGTTGCTTCGCGGCGGCCGGAAACTGGTGTACATCAACGAAACTGCACGACAGGATGCAAGATGGGCATGAACGAACAGTTTTCAACTATGGATCCGACGTCCGACGCGGACTGGATCTCTGGGAAGCTGACCTCGGTGCGCCGAAGGCTGTATTGGATCCTCTTTGTCGACTCACTGTCCACGGCCGCGTGTGGTCTCATTTTTCTGTGGGCCTTGTTCAGCATCTTCCATGCTCGTTTGAGCCGGCCCTCGCTGGTTGTGGCAGGTTGGGCGTTCTGTGCATGCGTATTTGCCGCGGCACTTATCTCTTTTTTCAAGGTGCCGTCCGCGAAGACAAGCGCGAAACTCATGGATCAAAGACTGAAGCTCGAGCAGCGCCTCGAAACGGCGTATGAATGCCTGGCTCCACAGGAGGAAATCGATCGGCTGCTCCTGAGAGATGCTAGGCTGAAACTGATCCACTTTCATCCCTCGGCCGTGGCACCGATAAGACTGGGAGGCGCGACCAAAGTGGTTTTGTCCGTGGGCTTGGTCGCTTGTTCCAGCCTTGCCCTGCTACAGATTCTGAACGGATGGAACCGCCTGGGTTTCCGTGATGCCGGTAACCCGGGACCGCTTCTTGGGCAGGCAATCAACCAGGCTTCTGATAAGGGCGCGGCAGCGAAATCCAGGACCGGGGCGGCGCGTTCTCCGGTGCAATCAACCACGCCTGGGATGTCCAACATGCAGCCGGATTCGGGACCGGCGCGAAAGACCGGAGGACTTGCGCGAACTTCAACTGACGTTGTGGCGCCCCCGGTGGCGGCGCAGGCCGGCTCTACGCCCGGGATGGCGGCATCGCCCGTGAATCCTCAGGCGCCTGTGCAAAGCAATCCCGCGATATCCAAGGCGGCGATCCCCGCCATGCCGGCGCAGCCAATCTCGCCAGGCGCTGCGCAGCCGTCACCATCCGCTCCGCAAACAGCCGGCAGCGCCTCCGCCAATGCCGGGGCGCCGTCCACTTCCGGAACCGCAAGCATCCGTGCGCTTGAACGGCGCGCGAACAGCCAATCTGCCGGGGCGCCCTCCGCGCCCGATGCCCGCGGCGATGCGGGAGCAGCGGGAGCGGCCCGGGGACAGGGGATGCCATCAGGACGGGTCGCAGTGTCCAAGAGCGATGCCGCTTTTCTGGCGCGATTTGCGGGCCAGTACCAGGCCAATGTGCTGGCCGCTGAAAAAGCGCTGGCAAAGGATGCGATCCCGGCGGGCTTCCGAAAATACATCGCCGCGTATTTTGCAGCGATTCATCCATAGGATCTGATCAGCATGAAAACACTGCAGGAGCAATTCAACGCCTTTACCGAATTGCATAGCCGCCTCAAGGATGAAGTGGGCAAGGCGTTCGTCGGCCAGTCGAAACTGGTCGAGCATCTGCTGATCTGCCTGTTCTGCAACGGCCACGCGCTCTTGGAAGGTCTGCCTGGATTGGGAAAGACCATGCTTGTCAAGACGCTCAGCGAAGCTCTGGACCTTCGGTTTTCCCGCATTCAGTGCACTCCGGATCTGATGCCTGCCGACGTCATCGGCACAAATATGCTGATCGAGGATGCACGGGGCATTCAACGCTTCGAATTCCAGCGGGGCCCGCTTTTCGGCAATATCGTGCTGGTCGATGAAATCAACCGCACCACGCCCAAGACTCAGTCCGCCTTCCTCGAAGCCATGCAGGAGCAGAAAGTAACGGTTCTGGGCACAAATCACCCTCTGGAAATGCCGTTTCTCCTGTTGGCGACGCAGAATCCGATTGAATTGGAGGGAACCTATCCGCTGCCCGAAGCTCAACTGGATCGATTCTTCTTCAAGCTGAAGGTTGCATACCCGACGCTGGATGAACTGTCTCGTGTCGTGGACCTCACAACCGCGGAGAACTCTCCCAAGATCGAGCGCGTTTGCAGCCGCGACGAATTGCAGGAGATGATCTCGCTGGTAAGAAAAGTGAAGATTGCCGAGGATGTGAAGCGCTATGCCTTGAGGGTAACACTCGCGACGCATCCAGATTCGGCAGAAGCCACCGAACGAGTGCGTCGCTACGTAAGCTACGGAACCAGTCCGCGCGCCGCTCAAAGCATGATCCTGGCAGCGAAGGTGAAAGCCCTGGCCTCGGGCAGATACAACGTTTCTCTGGACGACCTGCGCGAGATCGTTGCTGCGGGATCTACTTCTGGGTCGAGAGGAGGCCCTCCTGCGCGGCCTCCATGATCTCACGGGCGATGGCCAGCCCAAGGCC
>JBEKIX010000149.1:0-5942 GCA_050011535.1 Acidobacteriota bacterium | reverse complement strand
TGCGCGAAAAGGAGCAGAACCGCGATCTGCAGGGCGAGATCATCGGCTCGAGCCCTGCCATGGTGGAGGTTTTCAAAACCATTGCCAAGGTAGCTCCCACTGATGCAACCGTCCTAATCCAGGGAGAAAGCGGCACCGGCAAGGAGCTGGTGGCACGCTCGATCCATCGACTGGGCGCCCGCAAAGACAAACCGTTTCAGGCGGTCAACTGCGCCTCCGTCGCCGAGAGCCTGCTCGAGAGCGAACTGTTCGGTTACGTCAAAGGCGCGTTCACCGGGGCGAGTGGATCCAAGCGGGGCATCTTCGAAGTGGCCAATCGCGGCACAGTCTTCCTCGATGAAATAGGAGACACGACCCAGGCAATGCAGTCGAAGCTTTTGCGTGTTCTGGAGTCGGGAGAGATCATGCCGGTAGGCAGCGACAGCACCACCCACGTGGATGTGCGCATCATCGCGGCGACTCACCGCAACCTGACGGAAATGGCGGCACAGCAGGAATTCCGCGAGGATCTCTACTACCGCCTCAAGGTCGTAACGATAGAATTGCCGCCGCTGCGCGAGCGCATGTCGGATCTGCCGCTCTTGTTCGATTTTTTTCTGAAGAGGTATTCCGCCAGGCGGGGAAAGACACTGGCAGTCCACCCGGAGGTTCTGTCTTTTCTCGCAGGCTATTCCTGGCCGGGAAACGTTCGCCAGCTGGAAAACGTCGTGGAGCGCGCCGTGGCGCTCAACACTTCCGGCGTATTCGCAATCGAAGATCTCCCGGAGGAGATGCAGGCATCCAAAAGGAAAATGCCCCAGCCGCATGAGGGCGCCTGGTTGACTCTCGCGGAGATGGAGGAACACTACATTCAAGAAGTGATTGCCGCGACGGGAGGCAACATTTCCCGCGCCGCTGAGATTCTCGGCATTGACCGGCGCACGCTTTATCGCCGGATGGAGCGCGGCGGCTGAGGCTTGGGATCGGGAGCGCCGCTCCCCAGCGCGGCGGAGCACCACGCGACCAATCAGCACCGCCCGGCGGGCTTCTCGAGTGGGGTGAGCGGATGCTTTATTCCAGGAGGTTTTGGAGGGGAAGGTGACCGCTACGAGGGAGGGTCGAGAGTGCGCGCTGGGGCGCGGCGGTCCCAGGTCGGCTTTTCCGTACTGCCATGAACTTTGCCCTGTGCCCAGGCAAATCCGCCACAGTCTATACAAAACTGACACACCTATCCAAAGTCGCCCCTCTTTCAAGGACTTACAGGAATCCTTCCCTCCCAGCACGCATGGCTGCGACAAGCATCCACCGCATATCCTATTCGGGATAAGCCAGCAAGCCGCAGAAGGACAATAACTTACTGTCACAATGAGCAATTGGCACGCAGCTTGCTATATACAATGCGGGTTCGGCCGATACACGGCCCGACCGAGAGAGTGTCAGGGAGGAAAAGAGAAATGTTCGATTCGAAAAAGATGTTCCAGGGTAAAAAGCACATGCTGCCGGGGTTCAGCCAAGGATTTGCGATGGGCCTGGCGGTGTTGTTGCTCCTTTTGGGGGGTGCGCTGGGTTTCCGCGCGACGTATGACGCGGGTGCATCGCATGCAGTCTCTGCAACTGCGGTTGCAAATACAAATGCCCCCGAGCAATTGAGCAAGGGATTTGAAGCGGTGGCCAAGGAAGTCGAGGGCGCCGTGGTCAACATCAACACGGAACAGATCATTCACAACACCGCGGCCCCCATGGATAACCAGTTCGGTCAGTTTTTCGGCGGCCAGGATCCGTTCGGTTTCTTCGAACGGCAGATGCCGCGGGATCTTAAGCAGAAGAGCTTGGGCTCAGGTTTCCTGGTCGACCCGAACGGTTACATTCTGACGAACAATCACGTAGTGGAGAACGCATCGTCGATCAAGGTCAAGCTCAACGACGACCGCGTTTTGGATGCGAAGGTTGTTGGGACCGATCCGCAGACCGATCTCGCAGTATTGAAGATCAAGGGTTCGGATTACCCGACGTTGAAGCTGGGAAACTCTGATCAGGCGCAGGTGGGAGACTGGGTGCTCGCTTTCGGCAGCCCGTTCGGCTTGCAGAAGACGATGACCGCGGGGATCATCAGCGCCAAGGGGCGAGTGATTGGCGCCGGCAATTACGACAATTTCCTGCAGACCGATGCGGCAATCAATCCCGGTAACAGCGGCGGCCCGCTCGTAAGCCTCAATGGAGAGGTCATCGGAATCAACACCATGATCGCCAGCGAAAGTGGTGGGTTCCAGGGAATTGGATTCGCCATTCCGGCTTCGATGGCAAACAAGATTTACAGCCAGATCGTCAAGCAAGGAAAGGTCACTCGCGGCTGGCTTGGGGTTACCATCCAGACCATGACGCCGGAGCTGGCAAAGAGCTATAACCTGAGCCCGGACAAGGGTGCCCTGGTAGCCGATGTCACCGGCAATAGCCCAGCCGCAAATGCCGGCCTGCAGTCGGGAGACATTCTCCTCGCATACAACGGCAGAGATATCCACAGTTCGAACGACTTGTCCCTCGCAGTCGCTGAGACAGCAGTAGGCTCCACAGCCAGTCTGAAGGTGCTCCGCAACGGTACAGAGAAGGAAATGCAGGTGAAAATAGGAGAAAGGCCCGCGGACGTGGCGGACAACTTCCAGTCTTCCAAGGCTCAGGAGCACGGCAAGCTGGGAGTCACGGTTGAGAACATTACTCCAGAAGTGGCGCGTCAGTTGAATCTTTCGTCTTCGGCTGGTGCACTCGTGACGGAAGTCCGGCCGGGAAGTCCGGCGGACGATGGCGGTCTACAGTCCGGCGATGTGATTCGAGAAATCAATCGAACGCCTGTGAACAGCGCCGCCGATGTAGTCGCAGCGACGCAAAACCTGAAGAGCGGCGACACGGTCCGCTTGAAAATCGTGCGGCAGGGCCAGATTGAATTCCTCGCATTCGAATTGTCCTGAACCACCGGCCTTCAGCCGGCATCCAATAAGCAGGGACGCCGATAGGCATCGTCCCTGCTTCTGATGTGAGGGCGACGTCCTCCGGTCCGATGCATTACAAAATCGGAACTGGGCTCTCGGGGATGCCGCCCTCGCTCCCGTCTTCACCGACATCGTAACTGTTTAGCCGCAGCAACAAAGATTTGGCGACCCGGGATTATTGAATCACCATTTGTTGGTGATCAGTCTTCAAATGTTTCATTCGTCACCCGGCACTTATCTGATATCGTTTAGCGCTTATGAAACGCTCTCCGCTGGTCATTGTATTTCTGACCGTTTTTATCGACCTCTTGGGATTCGGCATCGTGCTCCCGCTGATTCCTTATTATGCGGAAGCCTATCATGCCTCCTCCCGTGCAATCGGGTTGTTGATGAGCAGCTATTCTCTCATGCAGTTTATTTTCACGCCGATATGGGGCCGGCTTTCCGACCGCTACGGCCGGCGTCCTCCGATACTGATCAGCCTCGCCGGCTCTTGCATCGGGTTTCTGATTTTCGGCCTGGCGCGCACGCTGCCGATGCTGTTTTTCGGCCGCATGGTCGCGGGCATTGCGGGCGCCATCATTCCGACCGCCAACGCCTATATCGCGGATGTCACTGCTCCCGAGGAAAGAGCCAAAGGCATGGGGATGATCGGAGCGGCATTTGGACTGGGGTTTATCCTTGGTCCTGCGATCGGCGGGCTCCTCGCGCCGTATGGCTATGACAAACCCGTGCTCCTTGCGTCGTTGATGGCGGCCCTCAACTTGATGTTCGCCTTTTTCAGGTTGCCCGAGTCGCTGACCCCGGAGGCGAGGAGCCGCGCGCAGAGTCGCCGCTTCGACCTGAAAACTTTGAAAAACGCGCTTTCTCATCCGCGCATCGCTCCGCTTTTGGCGATGTATCTGATCGTGATTTTCGCTATAGCCAACATGGAGGGCACCTTCGGTTTGTTGAACGAACACCGCTACCGGCTGTCGGCGCGTGACACGGGCTATCTATTCGCGTTAATCGGTATTCTGATGAGCGTGACTCAGGGCCTGGTTGTAGGGCGGCTTGCGCGCCGGCTCGGCGAAAGGTGGCTGATCGTCCTCGGGACTTTCACCATGATTTTTGGCCTGGGGCTGATGCCCTTCACCCCGAACATGCCCGCATATTGCTTCATACTCGCGATTCTCTCGTTCGGTGCCGGCATCAACAACCCATCGATTTCGGCCTTGCTTTCCAAGTCCAGCGGCATCGATGAACAGGGAGGAATCATGGGGATTGCGCAGTCCATGGCTAGCCTTGGGCGGATTTTGGGACCGGCCTGGGGCGGCTATGCCTTTGATGTCCTCGGCGTGCCGGCGCCTTTCATCACGGGCGGCCTGTTCATGGGCCTTGCTTTTCTGTTGAGCCTTGTGACCCTACGAAACCAGGCATGAGAAAACTGACGTCACAGTGCAATTCAAAGGCGCCAGCGAGAGCGTGATTCCCCACTCACCCCCCAGCACTGATTGGGTATTCTGATTCAGCTTGCTGCACAGAGACCTGCCTGATATAAGTAGCCTTCTGGTTGAGTTTGCTGGAGCTTCTCGAGGAACCGCGGTGATTGCCGAATCCCTCATGGCCCGTAATACATTTCTACAACTGGCAGCGCTGGACGAATCGGTTTTCCCTTTGGACAGGGCGGCGTTGGCGATCGGGCTCGAGGAATACCCCACCCTCGAGATCGGCGACTATCTGCGCAGGCTTGACACTCTTGCGATGCGCACTGAGGTGCTCGCAGGCGAAGATCGTTCTGTAGGCAACCTCCTGGAGTGCCTGCATGAAGTGCTGTTCGTACAGGAGGCGCTGAGAGGCAACACCGAAGATTATTACGACCCGCGCAACAGTTTTCTGAACGAGGTCCTGGATCGCCGGCAGGGGATTCCCATTTCGCTCTCGGTGATCTACATCGAAGTGGCGCGCCGGATCAGTTTGCCTGTGGAGGGCGTCGGATTCCCCGGGCACTTCCTCGTCAGATGCATGGACGGGGAGCGCGAGATCTTCATCGACCCCTTTAACAATGGCCGCGTCCTCACCATCAAGGATTGCCAGGAATTGCTGGACCGGATCTACGGAGGCGCCATTCCTGTGCAACCGGCTTACCTGAGCCCTATGGAGAAGAAGGCCGTCATCACGCGCATGCTTTATAATCTGAAGGGGATTTACTACCAGAGAGAAGAGCATCAAAAAGCGCTCGCGGTCGTCGACAGAATCCTGATGCTCAATCCCGGCACCCCTTCGGAAATCCGCGATCGCGGCCTGTTATATATGCAGACGAGCCTTTTTTCCAAGGCCCTCGCGGACCTCGAGTTTTACCTCCAGCATACGCATGCTCCCGAGGACGTCTCCTATATCCAGGCCCACATCAAGACACTCCGAAGAGTCGTGGCATCTCCCAACTAAAGCCAAGGGTGAGGCAGCGGCAATTGGACAACCTCTCCGCGGCATTTTCCTTCTCCACAGGCAAGCTCCACGGGAGTGCCCGGCTGCAAGAAGGCAGTCTTGATCACCGCCAAAGCAAGCGGCTTCCGGAGGCGGGGCGAGAGGATTGCCGAGGTTACCGTGCCGATCTTCGATCCCTGCACATGCACTTCCGTGCCTGCCGCCGGCGGTTCAACACGATCGGCCACTATGGCCTGCGCTCCAGGTGGCCCCGCAGCGTGATGCGTGCCACGATCTCCTGCCCGAGATAGCAGCCTTTTTTCATGTTGATCGCAGCGTCGAGCCCCATTTCCATGGGCAATGTCCGGTCGTCCATATCGGCGCCGTACCAGGGGATGCCGGCTTCTGTCCGCGCCCAATTCAGCGCCTCGAATCCGGCGGCGCGCACGCCTTCGTTCTCGATGCATCGACTCCAGATTTCGGCAACATGATCGCGGGGTAGCCACAAATCATAGCCGCCGAAGCCGGTCCGGTCCCGGCGCACGATCCTCAGGCCGCCGGCGACGGTTTCGA
>JBEKIX010000148.1:0-5779 GCA_050011535.1 Acidobacteriota bacterium | reverse complement strand
CGAAGGTGTTTGCGGCGATTCTGATCGGCCGCAACCCTCGACAGTTCGGTTTCTAGAGGACAAAGAGCTGGTCACGGTCGCCGGACGGAAACCACTTTCTTTGCGGACTTCTAAGATTTAAGGTTATATTTATCCCATGAGCGTGCCGATTTCGCAGATGTGGACGGTGGAGACCTACGTGCTCAAACAGCGTATGGCAAGCCGCCGCAGGTTTCCGCTGGTTTTGATGCTCGAACCTCTGTTTCGCTGCAACCTTGCCTGTGCCGGATGCGGGAAAATCCAGTATCCCGTGCACATCTTGAAGCGCCAGCTTTCTCCCGATGAATGCTTCAAGGCGGTGGAGGAATGCGGCGTCCCCATGGTAAGCATCCCGGGCGGTGAGCCGCTGCTTCACCCGCAGATCGCGGAAATTGTCCAAGGCTTGGTTCAGCGTAAGAAGTACATCTATCTTTGCACGAACGCTCTCCTGCTCAAACAGAAGATCGAGCTTTTCCAACCGAGCAAGTATCTAACCTTCAGCATTCACGTCGATGGCCAGAAGCAACACCACGATCTTTCGGTATGCCGGGAAGGCGGATACGATTTGGCGGTCGAGGGCATCCGCGAAGCGCTCAAGCACGGGTTCCGTGTGACGACCAACACGACCCTGTTCATCGGCGCCGATCCAGGCAGCGTGCGCGCCTTCTTCGACGAGATGATGGATCTGGGTGTGGAAGGGATGACGATCTCACCGGGATACGGATATGAGACGGCGCCTGATCAAGAGCACTTCCTGGGGAAAACGGCGACCCGCAGGCTCTTCCGCGCGATTCTGAGCAATCGGAAGCGGCGCTGGCGCTTCAACCAGAGCCCCTTGTTCCTCGAGTTTCTGATGGGACTGCGCAATTATGCGTGCACGCCGTGGGGCATGCCTTCCTACAGCCTCTTCGGGTGGCAGAGGCCGTGTTACCTGCTGCAGGACGGATATGTGGATACCTTTGCCGAACTGATGGAAGAGACTGAGTGGCATAAATATGGCGCCGAATCCGGCAATCCCAAGTGTGCCAACTGTATGGTGCACAGCGGCTTCGAAGCCAGCGCCGTCAATGTCACGTTCAGTTCGCTCCGCGGCCTCTGGCAAACGGTGAAGGCATCGGCGTTTTCCAGAGGCTACAAGAACCGCGGCGGCGCCGGAACCCTCGCCGGCGCGGATTCCGATCTCCCCCCCTCCGTTGTCCTGGAGAACGAACCTCCCGCACGCGAGACCGCCCGGTTGTGAAGATCCATGCGCACTGCTGACGAACCACAGGAGAGCAGGGAAACCTCGACGGATCAGGATTTGCAGACCGGTCCTTCAAGGAAAAACCTGGAGGGATGGCTTCCCTTGCTTGCCGGGCCCGAGGAAATCAGGGACGCGCTCTGCAAGGCATTTGAGTATCGCGGCGACGTCACGATCACGCTCAAGAATGGCGAGACGCTCGAAGGCTACGTCTTCGACCGCAAGGTGGATAGCCCATCCCTGGACCAGTGTCTTGTGAGGTTGTTTCCAAAAGAGGGGAACAAAAAGATCGCGATCGCGTTCAGCGACATTGCCCGCCTCGAGTTCACCGGCCGGGACACAGCGGCCGGGCGAAGATTTGAGGTCTGGCTGAGGAGTCATCGCGCGAGGAACACCTCTCTTGAGCCCGAACCCCTTTGATAGGACCTGTTTCGAAAAAGGAATTGAAACGCGATTGTCTGGCAGGCGCGGATGTGCCACCATGGCATCCTCACGCGAAACCACCTATGCGTCAGGAGTCTGAAATGGAAATGAACGCGAGCTCGAATCAACCGGCAGACCAGTCCGAAAGCCGGGCATTTGCAGCGCTGCGCGAGCTTTTTCAGGGGGGGCGCCCATTGATTTACATTTGCACCTCGGAGGAACGGCGAGTCCGGCAGCTGCTGGAGACTGTCGGCCGGCGCATCTTTCATTCCGATGTGCCGGTGTGGACTTGGACCTCGACGCGCGGCCTGATCGGTCCCGACGGCAGGCCTACGGCCGGCAAACTTCTCGACGCCGGCGCCGTCCTGGACTTTATCGCCGGCTACAAAGGATCCGCAATTTTTCAGCTGCACGATTTTCATGAATTCATGGGGGAGTCATACGAGATCCGGCGCAAGCTGCGCGACCTTTACGAAACCTGTCTGGATTCCGGAAAATTCACGGTCATCACATCGCCTGTGCGAGCGGTCCCCGAGGAACTCACCAACCAGCTGGCCTACGTCGAGCTGCATCATCCGGACCTGGAGGAAGTGCTCGGCTTTCTTGACAGCGAAATGGAAGTCCTCCGGCGTCAGGGCTTCAGGATCGAATCCGACGAGCAGACGAAGTTCAAATTGGGGCGCGCTCTGCAGGGCCTGACCGCGGACGAAGCCCGTCATGCCTTAAGACGCGCGCTGGCGTTGGAAGGGAAACTCGACACGAACTCGGCGCCGCTGCTGCTGGAGGAAAAGAAGCTCATCGTCAACAGGTCCGGAGGGCTCATCAACTACATCTCCGACGGCACGCAGATTGAGCATGTGGGCGGCCTGGAATACCTCAAGAAATGGTTGCTGGCGCGCCGCAAACTTTTCCTGGAACGGGAAAGCTTGTCGGCGGAAATTGTTCCCAAGGGGCTGCTGGTAATGGGGGTTTCGGGCTGCGGCAAGAGCCTGTCCGTCAAAGCGATTGCCGCATGTTTCGGCCTGCCGCTATATCGCATCGACATGATTGAAGTGTTTTCCGGCCGCCACGGAAACCCCGATGCGGCATTTGCGCAAGCCTGCCGCACCGTCGAGTCGCTGGCGCCCGCCGTGGTCTGGTTCGATGAGATTGAGATGGGGCTGACCGGCCAGGCCGGCGAGGAGGGGACCAATCTGGGCCGGATCTTCGCCTTCTTCCTCACCTGGATGCAGGAGAAGGCCCGGGGGCTTTTTGTTGCAGCGACCGCGAATCGCATCGATCTGCTTCCCGCCGAGATGATACGCAAAGGAAGGTTCGACGAAGTGTTTTTCATCGACCTTCCCGGTGAAGAAGAGCGCGGTGAAATCTTCCGGATTCACCTCCAGAAACGCGGCATCGACCCGGATGCGCTCGAAATCAATCGACTCCGACGAATCACGCAGGGATGGACGGGAGCCGAAATCGAACAGTGCGTGGTTTCGGCAATGACCAACGTCCGGCTCGAAAACAAGGTATTGACGTTTGAGGAGCTGCATCGAGCGGCGAGCCATGTTATTCCGCTGTCGAAGACGATGCGGGAACAGGTGGAGCACATCCGCTCATGGGCCTATGATCGCGCTGTGCGCGCTTCCCCGCGTGAGGGCATCCGCTGAGGCGCAGTCTGCGGCGGAGCCGGGCGTACCGGATGGGATGGGCCGTTCATTCTATTCGTCGGTGCTGAGGGTGATCAGCTTTTTTCCGCAGGCGTGCTTAACTTTGTCTCGAGCATTGTAAGAAACCCCTCGGTTTCATAGAGAGCATCTTCCAACTCGAGTCCTGCGGCGAACTCGGAGCCCTGAGGCTGGCAGTAAATGACCTCGCCAAGCAGTATCGTTCCTCCCCATTCAACTTTGACCAGGGTACCTGGGCTAATCTCATGCTCCAGGAGGATTCGCGTACCCTGAGCCGAAAAATTGAGGAGGTGACCAAGGATCACAGGCCCTGGATGTTCCAGGTTTTTCACGGTTACGGGCTGATCGATCTCGAACCGAGGTTCGCGGCGACGATGTTCCATGCCCGACAGATCGTCCATTCCATGAAAAACTTTAAGATTCTAAACTGTCACTACTTGGTCCGCTTCCAGAAGGATCTTCGAGACCTCGGCCATGCTTCCCACTTCGCCCACTGCCACCTTATCCAGCAGGCCATATCGTTCCAGACATGTCTTGCAGATCATGATCCGTGCGCCCATTCCCTGAATCATCTTGAGTCCGAACACGGCCTTCGACCCTTCGCCGGCGAGTTTCACCCCTTCCGTGTAGAGACAAATAGCCTGAGGCAGGATCGCCTGGCTTTCCAGTGAATGCAGGAATCGGTCGAACATTTCCAAACCGAATTCCCTGTCGGCCGAAGCTACACTCCCCAATCCCTCCTGCCTTACGAGAATCACCACGTTTTTTTTCACTTCGGCCTCCTTAATAAAGTCTGAGGTATCTGTTTATCCCTCCGATGTGCGAATCGGTTCAGCAAAGGGCCTCTCTGATGATCTCACGATAGCTTTGGTAGGTCTGCCAGCCAACATCTTCTCTGATTCGACCTCCGGCAAGAGGTATATAGCGCCCCGCCTCCAGAAGAGGGTCAATGATTTCACGAAGATGGGTTTTCATCTCTTCCGACGTTTCGGAGCGGAGGAGGCTCAGCGGGATGCCGCCGATCAAACCAAGCTCCTTGCCGAATCTGCTGCGCAGGCACCGATAATCGAGATCCGGCACCTCGGCAGCTTCGGAAATCCAGAGCAGTGTGACGCCAGCTCGAATCATGGATGGAAACAGAAGCACCGAGTTTCCATAAGTGCTTACAAGGATGTTTTCACAGCCATGCCGCTTGGCTGTGGAAATGACCTCCTTATAGGCCGGAATCATGAACTCCTCGAACATCGCCGGCGAGATCAGCGATCCCCGGTTGTCGGATATTGGCTCGCTGAGGTAGATGAATTCGGGCTCCACGTCGCGCAGGGCCATTTCCAGCATGCGCGCGCAGAATCCGCCGTAGATTTCAACTTTTTCTCGCACGCCCGCCGGGTCTTTGATCAACGCGCGCATCGCCGGCCGAAAAGTCTTCCAATCTTCCACGCCCAATGCCTGAAAGAAGCCGCGGGATACCCAGAGGCAAACGATATGATTGCGGTCTTCGAGACGCTTTGCCGTTTTCCGCCAATCTTCGGGAAAACGGTCGCGTGTGACGCGAAATGCTCGGTGGTAATCGCGCGTCGACACGCTCACCAAGGGAACCAAGCCATCCAGAAGAGGAGTGATGTCCGGCCCGATATTTTCATGCGGCGTCAGGCCGAAGATCTCGAGATGCGTTTTATCCGGAGGCAGGCCCTGAGCGTGCCAGGCCTCCAGCACTCCGTCGCGCACCCCTTCCTCCAGCAGCGGAGGCCGATCCACCGCAGCGCCGCGAAACAGAAGCCGGAATCTTTCTCGCTCGTTCATGATCCAGATGCAACCGCGGGGATGGATGGCCTGCCTGGCTGAGCCGTAAGGGCAGGGCGAAGCATTACCCTTGGGGGGTCCGCGTCTTGGCCTGTTCCATTGCGATCTTGTTGATGTGGCTCAGAGCCTGCGCGCCCGAGGCTCCTTCGATCGCCTTGACCGCGATATCCTGAACCTGCTTCTTCGCCTCCTCGAGCTGCGTCTGGAGTTTCTCCATTTCAGCGACCTGACGGTCCGTGGTTTCCTTCAAGGATTTGATCTGAAGTTCCGCGATCCGTTTATCGGCTTCGCTGTCCTTCTTCAACAAAAGCAGCTGTTGTTCGAATCGCTGCTCTGCGCTCTTGGCCGCAGCCGACGCCGCGGCATCGACATCCTTTTTGAGCCGCGCGGGAAATTCCTCAACCTCCTTTTTAAGCTGGGCCCACTCGACTTCCTTTTCTTTCAGTGCTGCCTCTCGCTGTTGCCAGCTCTTCTCGAGGCTTTCCTGCTTCTCCTTGTCTTTCTTCTCCAGCAGCCTGATTTCTTCGTCGTATTTATCCTGTGCCTTTTTCCGCTCGAGAGCCTTTTTGTACTCGTACTCCTCGATTTCCCGCTGTCTCTGCTTCTTGAGATTCTCTTCGAATTC
>JBEKIX010000147.1:0-8680 GCA_050011535.1 Acidobacteriota bacterium | reverse complement strand
GTCGGCGTCCTGTTCGATCGAGCCGGACTCCCGGAGATCCGACAACTGCGGCCGGCGCCGCCCGCCGGATGCTTTCTCCATCGCTCGGCTCAGCTGGCTCAAAGCAATGATCGGGATCTTCAGTTCCTTCGCGAGCGTCTTCAGACCCTTGGAAATTTCAGTGATTTCCTGAACCTTGTTCTCAATCCGTCTTCCAGCGGACATCAACTGGAGATAGTCGATCACCAGCAGATCCAGCCCATGCTGCATTTGGAGTTGACGCGCCTTCGACAGCACTTCCATGACAGACACGCCAGCGGTGTCGTCGATGTGCATTCGCGCCTCGACAATCCGGGACGCCGCCGAAACGAGCTTGCCCCAGTCGTCCCGGCCCAGGTATCCAGTATTCAACCTGTGCGCCTCTATGTCCGCTTCGCCGGCCAGCAGCCGCTTCATCAGTTGCTCCTTGGTCATTTCCAAGCTGAATATGCCAACGGAACGGTGGCGGCAGAGCGCCACATGCGACGCCACGTTGAGCGCAAGCGTGGTCTTTCCCATTGCGGGGCGAGCGGCCAGGATCACAAGGTCGCCTGGCTGAAATCCCGCCGTCATTTTGTCGAGGCACGGGAACCCGGACGGAATCCCAGTGATGGTGGACTTTTTCTCGGCCTGCTCCTCAATTGCCTTATAAACTCGCCCCATCAGGGATGCGGTCGATTCGAACCCGCCCCGGAACGCCTGACCGGCTATTCGAAACAAGCCTTGCTGCGCTCCGTTCAGGACCTCCTCTGGCGTATGTTCTCCGGCAAAGCACTTCTGAATTGCCTCGTTCGCGACCTGAATCGTTCGTCGCAGGGCTGCCTTGTCTTTGACGATCCGGGCGTAGTGTTCGACGTTGATCGCGCGCGGCATTCCGTCCGTCAGCGAGGCCAGGTACACAATCCCGCCGGCCTTTTCCAGGGCGTCCATTCTTTCGAGTTCGTCCTTGAGCGTAATGATCTCGATCGGCCGGCCCTGAACGGCCAGGATGCTCATCGCCTCAAAGATGCGACGGTGAGCCTCAGGGTAGAACTCCTCGGGCGTGAGTAACGCTCTGGCTGTATAGATCGCCTTGTCGTCAACAAGCGCGACACCGAGGACCGCTTTCTCGGCCTCGAGACTGCACGGTATGGACTTGGTTTCGGATGGCTTGAATTTTGTTACGCTCACACAACCTCCGCTATCTTTTTCACGTCGTCCATCGAATAGGTAGCGTTCTGGTCCATTCTCTTGACTTCGCCGTCGATAAGGTGAACCGTGAAGCTTCCAGTGTATTTGCGATCCATCAGCCGCCTTATCATTGCGGCGATCACTACGACAGCCGCTCCAAACCGCTGACAGTGGCGATAGCATTTGTCTTTTTGCTCGGTTTCCATTGAGCCCCCTACAGCACTTTGATTACCGGCTTCCGCGCATAGTCTCGGTAGATCCAGACTTCCTTGGTCGCTCCCGGCGGGATTCCGTCGAAAATTTGGTTCTGCATCAATGCACAACTCCTGTGGCCACCGGCCATTCCTCAGCCATTATCGATTGCAGGGCTGGTTTCAATCGCGGCCACGTTTGCGGTATCGTCTTGGCTATCCCAGCCGGGCAGGAGCAGCGGAAATTCTCAACGCGCCATTCCTTGCTCGGATACTTTGCTTCGAGGCTTACAATCCGCCGGGGATCTAGCATTTTGTAGAACGGCACTACCGGGTCATCCGGTGCTGGTTCGCTCCCGGGCGTGGCCATGGTCCGAACATGCAGGCGCCCATCTCCCTGGCAAATCTCGCAGTGGCTCCAGTCGAACTTGTGCTCGGGTGCCGATGCCGTAGCTGTATTGGTGCTCTGAGCTGGCTGGATTGGGTTCATGGGGACGTGTCCCTTGTCCTGCTCCCTGGATAGCCAGGTAGTGATGAACCGTAAAATCCCTTTGGGTGTCTTGCGTCGGCTGGGGTTGGCTATGCTCCAGGCCCGCATTTTCCGGAGCTCCTGCATGACATCAACAGCAGGGAAAAGATTGGCCCACTCTGACACGTCTGCCTTGGTGATGTTGCGTTCGTCGCCGCTGACAAGCGGAATCGAGATGACGGTGGGCGAGGACGCTTCGCGCTCCGAGCATATATCTCCTTCCCTTCCTTTCCCTTCCTTTCCCTTCCCTTCCACATGTGCATTGGGTGTCAATGCACGTGCATGCATATGCATTTCGGTGCATTGAAGTGCAGGCAACGTGCTGTCTGCTTCATGTTGGTTAATGCGCTGGTGTTCGGTAAACGTTGGAATGCATCCGTACTCGCGGCCTTCAACTTCGTATCTGACCACAAAACCGTGCTCGACCAACGCATCCAAGACGCGGACAAAATCCACTCCCTCGTCAAAAGGGAGAACATCCAGCTTGATTTCGTTCGGGCGCCACTTGAAGCGTCCTTCACGATCGGCGACCGTAAAGAGCCCGATGAATGAGAGTCGAAGGGGAAGGCAAGTCCGCTTTTCTGCAAGGTACAGGTCTTCGTGCCGAAAAAGCTCCGGCTTAACCGTTCTGATGCGAGCCATCGATAAATCCTCCGGTAAGAAAGAGTCGGTTTGAATCATGACGACACACCTCCGCCCAGGGCACAGCCGCGCGAGTCCGCGCCAAAAAAGCACGACCCGTCAGGCGCACGCACTGCGGGTGCTAAATGCGAATATGACTGCTACTGACTGTTTACGCTTGAATGTGTAAAGGACTTGCCACGCCGTAAATCTGATCACTCCGAGCTTGCAGCTGGGAGAGAATCTATTACTGCCCGTCGGCGAATCCGTTGCTATTTGTTGCCCAAAGCTTCCTGCTTTGGGGAATTAGCACAGTTTTAGCACAGTGGATCAAAAATGGCGGTTTTTGGCCCTTCCGGCAAGCCTGTTGGTAGCGACGGTTGGAATCGAACCAACGACCTTGGGGTTATGAATCCCACGCTCTAACCGACTGAGCTACGTCGCCACGCTGTCTTTGGCCTCTGCCAAACTCCCTGCGGGACAGCATTTTGCGGTCTATGCACGTACTTTTCAAGGGCAAAGTGCCCGGAGCTTCCGATAGACCTCTATCCATCCCACAAGCCCAAGCGGAACAAACAGATTGCAGGGCTCAGAAGAGTCGTCGCGCAGAGGCTAATGGAATCAGCCTAAGTAGTCGAAAAGCAAGAAGATGAAATATCGCCAAACTTGGGAGATAGTCTGCTTCCTGTGCCTCGGCGGAATCCTCGCTTGGATTGCGTTCACATGGAAACCCCCTCTTGAGTCCGGCTGGCTGAGCTATGGCCTGTTTTCCATTTGCGGCATCGCGCTGGCTCTCCTGATCACCGCATCGCTGACGAAATCCAGGCAAGCGCGTGGACACGCCGCCTCCGGGGAGCCATGTGAGGCGGCCGTTAAAGTTGGCCCCGAGCACGAGCAGACGCTCAGCACCATCCTCACACTGGGATTGACTCAGTTTGCCCTGGACCATGCGGCCGACTCAGTCTTGTGGATTTCCCAGGACGGCAACCTCATATATGCCAACAAGGCTGCCTGCCAGTGGCTTGGCTACACGCGGGATGAGTTGTTGACCATGACCATTTTCGACATCGACCCACTGACAAGAAAGGAAGACTGGCGCGCACTGTGGGCCTCGGTCAGGACCGTCCATTTTCATAACTTCGAATCCATCCATCGCTCGCGAGACGGCGCCGAGTTCCCCGTCGAAATAACCAGCAGCTATTTGGAATTCAAGGGCCAGGGATACATCAGTGCGTTTGCCCGCAATATCACGGAGCGGAAGCGCATCGAAAGAGCCTTGCGTGATGCCGAATCAAAATACCGTGACATCTTCGAGAATGCGGTCGAGGGCATGTTTCAGAGCACACCCGCGGGAGAAGTGATCCGATGCAATCCCGCCATGGTGCAGATCTACGGATACGATTCAGCTGAAGAATTCAAATCGGCCGTGATCGCCAACCGGATTTATGTGGAAGCCGGTCACCGCGAGAAGTTTGTCCGCACGATACAGGAGCAGGGGTGGACGACAGGATTCGAATCACGGGTACATCGGAAAGACGGCAGCATCATCTGGACTTCCGAAAAAGCGCGCATCGTGAGGGACGAAAAGGGTGAGATCCTCTTTTTCGAGGGGTTCGTCGAAGATATCACGGAACGCAAGCGGATCGCGGAGGAGTTGCATAGGGCAAAGGAAGCGGCGGAGGCTGCCAGCCTCACCAAGAGCGAGTTTCTCGCCAATATGAGTCACGAGATCCGCACACCCATGAACGGCATCATCGGCATGACGGAGCTCGTTCTGGGAACCGATCTCTCCCAGGAGCAGCGCGAGTATCTGGATATCGTGAGAAGCTCCGCCGACTCTCTCCTGTCTCTCATCAACGACCTCCTGGACTTTTCAAAGATCGAGGCCGGCAAGCTGCGGCTGGATCCTGTCGAGTTCATGCTTCGTCCGACTCTCGACAGCATGTTCAATACGCTGGCCCTGCGGGCGCAACGAAAAAACCTGGAACTTTCCTGCAATGTTTTCCCCGATGTGCCCGATGCGCTGATCGGCGACCCGGACAGGCTGCGTCAGATCCTGCTCAACCTGGTGGACAACGCCATCAAATTTACCGAGAAAGGCAGCATCATCCTCCATATCCGAAGCGAGCTTGAATCGGCCGATAAAGCCGTGCTTTGTTTCAGCGTCACGGATACGGGCATCGGCATCCCGGAGGATAAGCAGCGGTTGATTTTCGAAGCCTTTTCCCAGGCGGACAATTCCATGACTCGTAGGTACGGCGGCACCGGACTGGGACTCGCAATCTGTTCCCAGCTTGCCGAAATCATGGGCGGAGAGATCAACGTCGAGAGCAAGCCTGGACTAGGCAGCGCATTCCACGTCACCCTGCCGTTCACTCTTCCAGAAAGCGCCGTTGATACACTTCCCAACCAGACCGCCTCCGTCGAGCTGCGCGACATACGGGTTCTCGTCATTGACGATAACTATGCCAACCGGCGCATCCTCCAGGGAATGCTTATCAATTGGCACATGAGGCCGCATATCTCAGACGGAGGGCCCTCAGGACTGGCCGCGCTTCTGGAGGCGGCTGACACTGGCGATCCTTTTAAGCTCGTTGTTCTTGACGCGATGATGCCGGTAATGGACGGTTTCGTGGTCGCGGATCGGATCCGCGCCACACCTTGCATTTCGAATACCCCGATCATTCTGCTTTCCTCAGCCGACGTAAAGAGTTGCTCGGCGCGCTGCCTCGACTTGGGAATCCGTGGGTATCTGATGAAACCCGTAAAGCACGCCCGCCTGCACGATGCCATCTTGCGGGCCCTGCCCTACGCAGCCATGATGCCGGCCGATGTCGGGCCAAAGCACGATAACGAAGGGGCGCCTGCCATCGCTCAAGGTAGGGATCAAGAACTGCCTCGCCCAGGCAAGTTGCGCATCCTTCTGGCCGAAGACAACCCTACCAACCAGCTGCTCGTGATCAGGCTGTTGAGGAGCCGGGGACACTCAATCTTGGCCGCCGGCAGCGGCAAGGAAGCGCTGGCCGCGTTTGCCCGGGAGAAATTTGATTTGATCGTCATGGACCTGCAAATGCCGGAGATGGACGGGCTCGAGGCAACCACGGCCATCCGGACCCTCGAGAAGACCACCGGCGCTCACATTCCGATCCTGGCGTTGACGGCGCACACCCTGGACAGCGATCGAGAGCGGTGTCTGGCAGCCGGCATGGATGCTTACATTTCAAAGCCGATCTGCACAAAGGATTTCATGTCGGCAATCGGGCTGCTCTTGCCCGGGAGCGTTGATGAAGAAATCACAGACAGTCCCGCGGAGCCCCAGCCTCAACTGCTCGATACCAGGGATCTCATGGCACGCTTCGACGGCGACACGGAACTTCTGCAGGAGGCCGCCGAGATTTTCCGCCAGACCTACCCGAAACTGCTCGCGGAATTGTGCGCCGCCGTGAGCCTCGGGGATGCCTCTGCGGTAGAGCGCGCCGCGCACACGATCAAGGGATCCGTCGGCAACTTCGCCGGCATCGCGGCGGTCGAGGCGGCCTTCAAACTTGAGAGAATGGGTCGCTCGCAGGATTTGCGGCACGCGGCGGAAGCATGCACAACACTCGAGTCCGAAATCGAGCGGCTGATGCCCGCCATCATGGATCTCGTGTAAGACGTGAAGGCCTCGCGCCGGCAGGAGCGGCCGCGGGCCCGTTATCCGGAAACGTTATGTGAATCTTGGACGGAAAGGGAAGAATGAAAGTTCTGATTGCGGATGACGATGATGTTGTGCGCCACATTCTGGAAGCGACCCTCTTGAAATGGGGCTACGAAGCCGTCATCGCAAGGAACGGGCTTGAGGCTTGGCGCATCCTTCAGGAGGACGATGCCCCGAAACTTGTGATTCTGGATTGGATCATGCCCGGGATGGACGGTCCGGCCGTATGCCGGGAGATTAGGAAACTGGAGGACAGGCCCTATATCTACGTCCTCCTCCTTACCTCAAAACATAGGAAGGAGGATGTGATCGCAGGGCTCGAGGCCGGCGCCGACGACTACATCTCAAAACCCTTTGACCCGCATGAGCTCAAAGTCCGACTGCGCGCCGGCAGGCGCATTCTCGATCTGCAGGCGGAGTTGCTGGCCGCGCGCGAATCTCTGCGCTACCAGGCCACACATGACGGCTTGACAGGGCTGCTGAACCGATCAGCCACTCTCGAAGCTCTTCGCAACGAGCTGGAGAGGGCGGCGCGCCAGGGGACGCCTCTGTGCGTGATGCTTGTGGACTTCGACCATTTCAAAGATATCAACGACACGTACGGACACTCAGCCGGTGATGCCGTCTTGTGGGAAGCTGCCCGACGCATGCGCACTTCCGTGCGCACCTACGACCATGTCGGGAGGTACGGAGGCGAGGAGTTTCTGTTCATCCTGCCGGGATGTGACACGGAAAACGCCCGGAATCAGGCAGAGAGGCTTAAGACTTTCATTACGGGCCAGCCGGTCGAGCTTCCGTCTCTGGCCATTTCCTTCACGATCAGCGTCGGCACTGTCGTCAAATACGACCCTGTTCTCGAAGACCTGGACTCTCTGGTACAGGCCGCGGACGCCGCTCTTTATGCGGCGAAGGTGCAGGGCCGCAATCGCATCGTGGTGTCTGAATCCTCCGATTTTCACCCGAAATCGTTGCCGGCGCTGGCCCTCGCACATCCGCACCCCTGAAGGTCGAATGGGCGGCAGTCTCTCATTCTCGGGGCGCGCCCATGCGCATGAAAATGTACAAGGTTCTTTCCAGAGTCTCACACCAGTCGGTGCCTGTCGCAATCTGGCACTGGGGCTCCGGAAAGAACCTTGTACATTTTCGAAGCAGATTGACAAGACACGCCCCCACGGTTAGCATCAATTCGTGCGCCGGCAAACACCCGACCGCAAGAGGATCGCTGATGCCTGATCGCAAGAGCAGCAGTCTTAACGTGGCGTGCCCCTACTGCGGAGCACGCCTGACCATCGACCCAGAACTCGAGAAGGTGGTGGCACACGAGGCCCCGCCTCCCAAACGCCAGAATGCACCGGACCTGGATCATGCCGGTACGCTCCTGCGCGAACAAGCCGCGCGCCGCGAAGCGATTTTTCGCCAGAGCACTGAAGATGAGAAGGGCAAGTCCCAGCTGTTGGAACGGAAATTCGAAGAAGCCTTGAAGAAAAGCAAGGATCAACCCGTGGAAAGACCGACCCGCGACTTCGATCTCGATTAATCCAGGCCCGAATTCGGGACAGTCACTATGGGAAAACAGGACAATAATCGCATGTCGGGAGCGAAGGACTCCGGGCCCAAGCTGCTCGTTGTGGGAATCATCTGCCTCGCAGCGGGTTTAATAATCGGATACCTGGCCGGCACGGGTATCGGATTTAATACCGGGAAGACGGTCGAATCCGCTGCAGCCCCGGACGCAACCTCTTTTTCGCAGACACAAGCTCCCAAAATGGATCCTGCCGAATTCCAGGCGAGGGAGGCGGGTTTGAAGTTGACACTCAGCTCCAATCCCAAAGACCTGAATGTTCTGATCCAGCTGGGCAACCTCTATTATGACGACGGCAAGTTTCAAGATGCCGTCGATTATTACGGAAAAGCCCTGGAGATCGATCCTCAAAACGTCGGTGTCAGGACGGATCGCGGAAGCTGCTACTGGAGCCTCGGTCAGGCCGACGCTGCGATCGGCGAATTCCAAAAGTCTCTTCAGGTGAATCCATCACATGCGCAGACGCTCTTTAACATGGGAATCGTCTATCTGCACGGAAAGAACGATATGACGGAAGCGAAGAAAGCCTGGGAGAAGCTTCTGGCAACCAATCCGAATTATCCGGACCGTGCTCGCCTGCAAGAGATGTTGATTTCCATGGGTTCAACCGCCGCAAATCCCTCAACCTCGCTGGTGCCTTCCGGACCCGCCGGGCAGAACGGTTCCGGATCCAAGCCGAGCATGGACGATTTGTTCAAGCGCATGAAGAAGTAGTCAGCCCGAGGTTTCCTAGCCCGCTTTTCTCACCGGATTTCGTAGCGAGGCGGCGCAGACGGGCATGGATACAAGGCGCGCGACCGAGGGCTCCGCAGGCGTACTCAACAGTACGTCGAGGAGCCCGACCGAGCGCAACGCAGTAGACATGCCCGGAT
>JBEKIX010000146.1:0-9292 GCA_050011535.1 Acidobacteriota bacterium | reverse complement strand
GATCCTGCGGCCGAGCCCCGAGGAGGAAGACCTGCTGATTCTGGCCGGCGACCTGGAATCGACGAGGTCGTCGCTATCCCGCCTGATAGAGGCGCTGGATTCCGCAAGACCGCGCGCAAGCTGAAAGCGCAGAAACGCGCCGGCCGCGACGAGCAGATCCTCAGCCTGCTCGCCCAGGGATATCGCAACAAGGCCATCGCGCGGGAGTTGGGCATCGACGTCAAAACCGTCCGCCGCGTGAGGAGGGGCGCGAAAAAACGAAAGCCGCGCGCGTCGAAGCTCGATGCCTTCAAACCCGTGATTCAGGAACTGGTCGTCAAGAAAGACCTGACCGCGATCCGAGTCCTGCGGGAGATCCGCGCACTCGGGTACCAAGGCGGCTACAGCGTGCTCAAAGAGTATGCCCGCTCGATCCGCCGCCGATCCCGGCGCCGCCCGCACCTGCGATTCGAAACCGATAAGGGCCGGCAGGGTCAGGTGGACCTGTCGGATTACACCGTCGATTTTCGCGGCCAGGCCACGGAAGTGGTGTGCTTCTCCATGATTTTCGGCTACAGCCGCTGGCAGTTCATCCGGTTCACCGAGACGGCCAACGCCCACTCGGTGTGCCACAGCCACGTGCTGGCGTTCGAAACGGCGGGCGGCGCGCCGCATGATATTTTGTATGACCGAATGAAGCAGGTCGTGCTCGAGAGTTACGCCGGCCGCGTCGTCTTTCATCCGCTGTTTGCGGCGCTGGTGAATCATTACGGTTTCAGAGCGATTCCCCTGGCGCCCGGCTACAAAGAGGGGAAAGGCAAAGTAGAAAACCCGTTTAAATATGTGTACTCCGATTTCCTCAAGGGAAGCACGTTCCATGACCTCGAAGACCTCAACCGTAAGGCAGAAGCCTGGCTGCGCGAGATTGCCTGGGTGCGCAAGCACGGTACTACCCAAGAGCGGCCGCTGGATCGCATGGATGAGGAACGGCCGTATCTTATTCCGCTGCCTCGCCGCCCGTTCGTCGCGGCCCGGGTCGAGGACCGGCTCGTCGGTTTCGATTTTTGCGTCGCCTGGGATACCAATCGGTACAGCGTGTCACCGATGTTCGTGGGCCGTTCGGTCAAGGCAATGGCGCTCGACGGAATCCTGGACATTTACCTCGATGACACGATTATCGCGCGTCACCCACTGCGCCAGACGCGTCACAAACGCTACATCCTTCCCGAGCACGAGAGCGAGTTCCGCAGGCACAGCACCAGCCGGCACGTGCTCCAGGAGCAGTTCTTGCGTCTGGGAGAAATCGCCGAGACATTCACCGACGGGCTCGTCAAGGCGCATGGCGGCGCCGCCGGGTATCACATCTCGGAGATTCTGAAGCTCGCCGACCAGGTCGGGATGCCGCGCGTATTGGAAGCCCTGCGCCATGCGGCCCGTTACGGCGCCTTCAGCCACACTTCGGTGGCGCGTATCGTGCGCGGCAAACAGCCGGCCCGGCAACGCGCATCCAGTTTCCCTTCCGAGTCGCCGCCAAAACATGTCGCCGAGTATCTGAAAGCATCCGGCCATAAACAGCGCTCGATCGAGCATTACGAGCGGCTGCTGAAAGAAAAAGCGCGCAAACCGGGAAAGAAGTGAGGACCCAACCATGGCTTCCGAGGAACGAGATCAACTGCTGGCCAACCTGCGCCGCCTTCAACTCCGTCACGCCGCCAACCGGATCGACGATCTGCTGCGCGAGGCCGCGCAGTTGAAACTCGGCCACCTCGGTTTCCTCGCCCGGGTCGTCGAGACCGAAGTGCTGGGGCGGACCGAGACCGCCACCAACCGCCGCATCCACGAGGCCCATTTCCCTCAACTCTGGCGGATCGAGGATTACGACTTCAAAGAACAACCCTGCCTCGACCGCAAGACGATTCTCGACTTGGCCGAGCTTGGCTTTCTCGATCGGTGTGAATCGGTCTTCTTCCTCGGCCCTTCCGGCGTCGGCAAGAGCCACCTCTCAGTCGGTCTCGGAGTGCGCGCTTGCGCCGCCGGCTATCGCGTCCGCTATGTCCGCACCTACGACATGCTCAAGGATCTCCTGGCCTCGATGGCCGATGAGACTTTCGACAACCTGCTGGAGGATCACTGCCGTCCCGATCTTTTGATCCTCGACGAAGTCGGAAACCACCCCGCCAATCCCGTACTCGCCGAGCGCAACTTCGCCGGCGTCTTCTACGAAGTCGTTCACCAGCGCTACCGCCACGGCTCGGTCATTCTGGCCAGCAATCTCGGCGTCAACGACTGGGCCACCGCGCTGGGCGGGCCGCCGGGGCTGGTGGCCACGGCGCTCGACCGCCTCCTGGAGGGGGCTCACATCATCGCCTTTCCCCCCGACGCCCCAAGCCACCGCACCAGGTGCGAGCGCGGCCCCGGGCCGTTGCCAAAACCGCGCCCCCGGCGGCGCAACGGCGCGGCCGGAATGCGCCGCAGTCGTCCGGAACAGTCCCGGTGAGGGTCTATGCCCCAGGACCTGCAAGCTCTAAAGCAACGCATTCCTCTGCTGGATTATCTGAGACGCCATGACTGGACGGCACGACCCGTCGGAACTCATCAGGAGTTCGTCGGCTTATGTCCCTTGCATCCGGAAACTCACCCGTCCTTCTATGTCAATGCCGCCAAGAATGTCTTCTACTGCCACGGCTGCGGCCGTGGCGGCGACCTCATTCGCTTCGTCCAGCTTTTGCTGAATCTCTCTTTTCGTGAGGCTCTTGTTCACCTGAAACAACATCTCGGTTTGCCCGAGCCTGGGGAGGATGAAGCTCTTCGGGAAGCTGTCGACTTTTACCAGCAGCAGCTCGGCTGCCATACCGAGGGTGTGGATTACCTGCACGGCCGCGGCGTGCATGATGCCAAACTGATCGAACAACTCTCGATCGGGTACGCCCCCGGAGGAATGCTCTATCGCCACATGTCCCGGCTGGGCTATCCAACCGATCTCCTGATGCAACTCGGGCTCATCCATCAGGGCAAGGATGCCTTCTATCATCGGATCGTCTTCCCCTGTTTTGATGGCAGTCGCCCGGTGAACTTGTATGGCCGCAGTATGGGCGGCGCCGCGCGCCACCGGTTCCTTCCACGTCCCAAAGGAGGCTTATTCGCCTGGAGTACAGTCCGCAATTATCCCCATGTGATTCTGGCCGAAGGTCTCTTCGACGTCGCTGTTCTTTGGCAGGCGGGTTTCGTCAATACCAGCTGCGCCTTCGGCGTCCACCTGACCGATACGCAGGTATCGCAGCTATCCGACCGGCTGGACCGCACGGGATCTGGCGGGGCAAAATGCAGCTCGCACTCTGGCGCAAAGACTCCAGAGCAGTACCGGGGTGAATGTCAGGATTGTCGATCTCCCGGCTGGACAAGACCCAAACAGCTACTTCGTTGGCGGCGCTTCAGCAGCCGAATTCGACAGCCGCCTGCGCAATGCCCGCTGCCCATGAGCGCTCGAAACGGTGTGTTCACGAGAACAACAGATGCGGGTTACAATCCCACCCTTGCTTGTGCTGGCACTGACCGAACTGCACGAACGAATCCGAAAAATCCAGCTGAAGACATTGAGGAAAATCGTCAGAAAGAAAATCTCTATTCCGGCGCTCGGCAGCTACTTCACTCGGATTACTGGCCCAATATCGCGCCTGACAACCATCCCATCCCACACCACAACCCCCGCCGATCAAAACGGCGCCTGGAAGATCAGAAACACTGACAAATCAATCTTCTGAAGGGGGATCAAACACCGGCACATTGGGGGGCGCATCAAACCGGCGTTGCCACTTCGTGAACATCGTATTGCACCTCACGGCCTCCAGCGTGTTTTATCTGCTCCTGGTCGAGTTGGGGAACTCCCGGGCACTGTCCTTTTTGTTCAGCCTGCTCTATGTCGTGCACCCTGCCCTGGTACAGGCGGTAGCCTGGATTCCCGGCCGCAACGATACTCTGCTTGGCATCTTCGTGTTCTCGTCCTTTCTCTTCTTTGTCAAATTCGCCAGGCGCGGTAAGTGGACCCACGGTTTCTGGCACCTGTCCTTCTTCGTTCTGGCCATATTCACCAAGGAAACGGCGCTTGCTCTCCTCTTGGTTTGTCCACTTTACATTCTCCTGGTTGCCGGGAAGAAACTTAGCCTGTCGAGTTATGGGGTCCTGTCGCTCTGCTGGGTCGTAACGGTCGGGGGCTGGGCGGTCCTGCGTGCCCAGGCTGTTACGCCGCTCCGGTACAACACGGTCCGCGCCATGATCCATAGCGCATGGATCAGCTTGCCCAGCGTGATTCAGTATCTTGGCAAGGCCGTTTTTCCTTTCAATCTGTCGGTCGTTCCCATCAGGCGGGATACGACCTATGTCTGGGGGATACTGGCTGCGGTGGGATTAGCCGCGGCGCTTACTTTTTCCAAGAATAAGCGGATGTCCAGGGTGCTATTTGGCCTTCTGTTCTTTCTCATATTCCTGCTTCCCTCGCTGATGCTGGCGGCCTCCCGGCAGGCCGTGTCCCTGGTGCTTCTGGAGCACCGCCTTTATCTGCCGCTGTTGGGACTGATCCTGGTCGTCCTGGAAACCGACCTGGCCAAAAAGTGGGTGAAGGACGTCAGGCTCTCGAAGGTCGCTGTTGTTCTGGTCTTTCTGCCATTTGTCCTCCTCGCGACGCTGCACAGCCGCGACTTCAGGGACGAAGCGAGCTTTTGGGACAACGCCCTGAAGAACTCCCCCCATGCCGCCTTTGTTCACACTGCCATCGCACAGACGCTGGACGAGCGAGGGAGGCGGGCCGAGTCCATCGAGGAACTCCGCAAGGCGCTTGAACTGAACCCCTACGAGTTTGCAGCTCTCGTCAATCTGTCGACACAGGATATCACCAAGGGAGCCTACGACGAAGCCGAAGCCCTCCTGACCCGGGCGTTGGCAGAAGAACCAGGCAATCCAGAGCTAAAAAAGAACCTCCTCGCGACCCTGGACCATGTCAGAACCATCAAAAACAGAAGGAACTGATCACCTGTTTGTTCCGCCAAATCAAGTGATTAGGCCCCGAAGTGGCGGGGCAGGAAAGCCCAGGGCGTGAGCCCTGAGATCATGAACATTTGGGAAACCAGCCCTGAAGTGGCGACGCAGCCTGCGCCGCCCTTTCAGGGCTGATTCCTTGCTCGACGTCAGTTCCCAGGGCTTGCGCCCTGGGCTTTGCTGCTGGACCCCTTCAGGATCCCAATTGAAATCCTTATCCAAGCGCCATTCGTGACTGTCCCCGAAATCCAGCGCTCAGCCTTGGGGTGCGCGCGTCTTTGCCTGCTCGATGGCGATCTGGTTGACATGCGCCAAAGCATTGGCACCCGATGCTCCCTCGATGGCTTTCACTGCAATATCCTGGACTTGTTTCTTGGCTTCATCCAGCTGGCGACGCAATGCTTCGATCTCGGTTGTCTGGCGGGCGACGGTTTCCTGCAAGCTCTTGATTTGCATTTCCGCAAGCCGCTTCTCGGCTTCGGCGTCCTTCCTCGACAAAGCGAATGACTGCTCGAATCTCTGCTCCGCAGCCTGAACGGCCGCTTTGATTGCCGCGTCGATCTCGCGTTTGGTGCGCGCCGGGTACTCCTCGACCTCTTTTTTGAGGCGGGCCCACTCTTCTTCTTTTTCTTTCAGCGCCGCCTCGCGTTGCTGCCAGCTCTTCTCAAGGGTTTCCTGTTTCTCCTTATTCTTCTTCTCCAGCAGGCGCACGTCTTCGTCGTACTTGTCCTGGGCTTTCTTCCGCTCCAGGTTCTTTTGGTATTCGTAATTCTCGACTTCGCGCTGGCGTTGCTTTTTGACAGCTTCTTCGGACTCCTTCTGATCGCGTTCGCGTTCCAGTTGCTCGGCGTCCCATGCGGTACGCTGTGACGATATTTCGGCCTCGAGGTTTGCCTTTTCCGTGTGGTATTCCTCGACCATCTGGTCCAAGGCGGTGGCGGCGATATCGATTTTATGGAGCCGTTCGAGTTCTTTGGCCTCGAGAGCCACGGCCTCGCGCACGTTGTTCAGGTTTTCGACTTCGGCGATCAGTTTTTGAGAGAGGTCCGTCAGCGCTTTGGAGATCTCCAGGTTCATCGCGGTGATCTTTTGAACCACGCTCTCGACTGACAACCCTTCCACCGAGCGCCGAATATCGGCTTCGCGGACACGGTCGAGTTCAGCGGCCTTTGCGCTTGTCGTTCCTTTCGGTTCCGCCACTTCTTCGATAATGTTCGAATATTCCTTGTCCACTTCCTGTTTGGATCGCCTGGCACGAGGCGCTGTAACTTTTGGCATGGGCTGAACCTCCCGGAAAAGGTAGTATTGAGGCCCCAACCATACTACTTCCTGGCTGAATCGATCAACCAAATTGGGGACAGGCTCCATAACCTCGAAATTCCGTCAGTTCCTATTTCAGCCTGTCGGGAATAATTTCGAGGTTATGGCGCCTGCCCCCAAAACCCTGCACTCACCAAGGCACAGAGACACCAAGCGCTATTCGTTGCCTGGTGTCCTGGTGGTAGGCGCGGGCACAGGACAAGCGTGACATCCTCGTTGCGCTTCACTTCGATGCGTCTATGGCCTTCCGGATGGCAATTGCGTCGATCAGACGGTCCGAACAGAATTTGTAGAGCACGCTTGAGATCAGGGTTTGATACGGGATTCCTTCCGCGGCGGCTTTGCGCTTGATGCTCTCGAGAACGGTCTCGTTGATGCGCAAGCTGATCGTCCTCGTTTTTGCGGCCGTCCGGAGAATGCGCTCCTTTTCGGCTGCGCCGGCGGGCGCGTACTCGCCGAGGGAATCTTCGATGCTCTGCTCGTACGCGTCAAGTTTGGATTGGGTCTTATGTTTTGCCATAGCGTCTCTGAAGCTTGCGGCTCGGATAGATCGTTTTGAGAAATATGTTTCCATCCTCGTCCCAAAGGAATGAGACGGCATGGATCCGGCCCTTCAGTACAAGGACGAAGATCTTCTGGTTCTTTCGGGTACGGTGCTCCAGGATGCCGAGAATCTCGTTTGAGACGATCCTCTCAACGACTTCTTCGAAGCAGACCCCTCGTTCTTTCCTCAGTTTCTCGTCCTTTTGTTCATCCCAGAGGATCACGTCAGAATTATCTTACAAAGTATGTACATTGTCAACTTCCGGGGGGGAAGGTTATCGGCGTCAATTACATTTCCGTTCCGTAAGTTTTCTTTCCGCTTTTGTGGGCGTACAGGATTCCATTGGGCAATCAACTCTTGCTCATAGCTTTCCGCTGATTCAAAATTCTCCTCCCCAAGTGAAGCAATGTACAAAGAGAAATCCGAACGAAGCATGCCAGCGACGAGATGAACGTAACCACTGTTGAATCTAGCGCCAGCGTTATAGCCCTTATCTTGGTTTGTGCCAAACTACTTTGCTTTTCCGATGTAGTAAGATCGGATTCGGGAGCGTCGCATCGCGCCAGTTGTCCTCGTAGAAGCGGCGCTCTCGATCATGGCACGCACGAATACGGCCAACACGGTCCTGGAACACCTTGTCGCGCAAATCAAAGAACTCATCAAGGGTCGCCGGCGCGCCCACCACGAACGTAAGCCGATATCGGTTGTCGAAGCTGTTGCAAGCCGAGCAGGCAAGGACGCGGTTTGCGTAGTCGTTGGCCCAGTTGACCGGTATCCCTAGATCGCGGCACACGCTGGCAGGGACGGCGTGATCGAGGGCCACCGCCAACCAAGCCCGATAGTCGCTGCGCAGGTCGACGCCGCAGTAGGAACAATTAGTGATCCCGGTGATGCGAGCGAAGGTGAGACCGTAGTCGTGGCGGCAATTAGCCCCGGCCTGCTGGCCGAGCAAGCGCCGCCCGCGCCCCGGATATGCCAGAAATGGAAGAGAGCCCATGCTTATGCGTCTCCTTTCGATGTTGTCTGCCCAACTTGAAATATACAGGTCTCGCGAACACGGATATGCCGCCGGACTTGGCGGTATATCACCGCAGCCAGCATTGCTTCTTCGGCAAATCGGGTTGATATGAAACACCTTAGCACAGACACCACTTACGGCGTATTCAAATAGGCCGCGAAGCTGGTCTTGCTATATGGACAATAACTGCGACTCTCCACACTTCACCATCCGGGCCGCCCATCCTCTGCATCGCAAATCGGTTCATTGGGGATTTTGATGACTGTCCCTGAAATCTATGAAACAATGTTCCACTTTCTGTTCAGTCGGGCCAGGACGGGGCAAAACAGCGGCCTCACAAATGGCTTCCGGGAGGTTCCACATGGAAGTACCCATTTCGAGAAAGAGATTTCTGTCGGATGCGATGAAATATCTAACCGGGGCTGCCGCCGGCCTCACCGGCTTCAGCCTGACTACCAGCGAAAAGTCCCTCGCCGATACCAAGACTAAACCGTTGCCATGGCTTTATGCGCAACTCGAGCCGGAAGTCACGAGAAAACTTGCGCACGACCTCTTCTATGACTCCGGTTGCGGCTATGCGGGCTTTGCCGGAATTCTGAAGGGCCTGCAGGAAAAAGAGGGCGAGCCGTTCACCTCGTTGCCGCTGGAAATAATGAACTACAGCGGCAGTGGGATAAAAGGCTGGGGAACCATATGCGGTGCGCTGAACGGGGCATCCGCGGCAATTTCTCTGGTTACGGACGCGAGAGCGTCCGGTCAGCTCATCAACGAGCTCATGGGATGGTACACTCAGACGCTGCTACCCTCCGAAATGAGCAATCAATACGCAGAGGGCCACGGATACAAGGTCGACAAGAACATCAAAGCCCTGCCCCGCAACCAAAGCGGCTCTCCTCTATGCCACATCTCGATTACAAAATGGTGCACAGCTTCTGGATTATCCGTTGATTCACCTGAACGGCTCGAGAGATGCGCCCGTCTCAGTGGCGACGTTGCGGCCCAGGCAGTGAAGCTGCTGAACGATCAGGCCCAGAATAAGTTTCGCGCCGAATTTGTGCCGCTATCATCCACCGCGGAATGTTTGAGCTGTCACGGCTCCAAAGGTGAATCAAAGAACGTGGCTACGAAGCTGGATTGCTTTCAATGCCACAAGGATCACCGCAAATAGCCTGTGGATTTCGGGGACGGATTTCAGGGACAGTTCGGAATGGCGCTTGACTAGAGACTCATCCGGAAAGGCCGTTTCTTGCGAATGACGACATTGAAAACAAAGGACTTCTGGGCCGTGAAATCGCGAAAAAGAGGCTTTCCGGATGAGTCTCTAGCCCGTTATGCGAAGCGCAACGGGCTAACTAAGAGTGACCTAAATCACCCCGTAGTTATGCCAAATCAGGTGCTTC
>JBEKIX010000145.1:0-6079 GCA_050011535.1 Acidobacteriota bacterium | reverse complement strand
TTCGAGCTGGGCTTGCCGGCCTCGACGAGCCGTGATCTGCTCGCGGCGGACATCCGCTACCACAGGATCTACTCTTACGCCGGATACTTCCAGGACGATTGGAAGGCCTCCAATCGCCTGACCGTGAATCTCGGACTTCGCTATGAATTCAACACGCCCGACGTTGAAAAGTACAATCGCTACGCGGACTTCAACATCCAGACCGGCCAATACCAGACCGCCGGCCTGAACGGTGCGTCCAGGGCTCTGTATGATCCTGATCGGAACAACTGGGGACCGAGGGTCGGGTTTGCGTTTCGCCCAGGCGACTCTTCGAAATCCGTGTTTCGCGGCGGTTACGGCATCTTCTATGATCTCGTCATGCTCGGCAACGACCTCGATCCCACGCGCAAGGGCTATCCCTTCGACAAGCCGGAAACCTACAGCTCGACTCCTGGAAATCCCAATGCTCTGACATTGTCGAATCCGTTCCCGGCTTCCCAGTCCTCTACCACTATCTACAACGCGCCCGGCGTTGATCCAAGATTCCGCGACGCCTATATCCAGCAGTGGAACTTTGGCTACCAGCTCGAGTTCGCGAAAAACATGGTGTTCGAGGCCGGATATATCGGGACGAAAGGCACACGTCTCACCAGAGCCATCGACCTGAACCAGGCGTTCCCTGGAACCACCGGGTCCGTGCAATCACGCCGGCCCTTTCCACAGTACGGCACGATGTCGATGCTGACGAGCATTGGAGATTCGACCTACAATGCGCTCGTCGGCGGGCTGGAACGCAGGTTTTCGGGAGGACTTTCCCTGCTCGCTTCCTACACCTACAGTCACTCGATCGACAGCGGCGCCGGGGGTGGCGGAGTCACTCAGGACGCGAGAAACACGCAGCCCGATCGTGGAAACTCGGACTTCGATGCGCGTCAGCGGCTCGTGATCAGCTACGTCTATGATCTGCCGGTCGGACACGACCGGCATTTCGGTAAATCCTTGCCCCCCGTTTTGAACTACGTGGTTGGCGGCTGGCAGCTCTCCGGGATCACCGCATTCCAGTCCGGCAGGCCGATCTTTATCAAACTGGGCAAGGACAACGGCAGCACAGGTGTGAATAATGATCGCCCGAACATCGTCGCCGGCGTGGACCCGTTACTTGAAAATAGCGGTTCCAAGACCGTCTACCTGAACCCGGCAGCCTTTGTATCCGCGCCCGCAGGCACCTTTGGAAATGACCCGCGTAACAATATAAATGGTCCGGGGACGAACAACTTTGATCTCACACTTGCGAAGAACTTCAAGACCGAGAAATTCGGCATCCAGTTCCGGGCGGAATTGTTCAATGCTTTCAACCATCCATTTCTCAATCAGCCGGTTTCGACCCTGACAAATCCGGCTTTCGGGACCATAACCAGCACGTTGGGACCAAACCGTCAGGTTCAGTTCGGCTTGAAAATCAGCTATTAGCTCAAGGGGCTGAAGCGGTGGCCGGACGGCCGCCGCTTCAGCCGTTACCTCGGTCGCAGCCACATGCTGCTTGGTGCCATGCTCACCAGAATCCTCGTTAAAAATCCTCTCCGCCGCGCCCGCTGCGGCGAATCGGCCGTGCATGGGCAGCCGCCTTCATACCTTGCAACCATCAGTCCTTCATGACAGGAGAAATTATGGCAACCGTGCGACGCACGTCTTTGCTGTTTCTTGCGGGCACCATTATGCTCATCGCTGTATGTCTTCCGGCACGTTCCGCCGAAATCACGACGCCGGAGAAGTTCCTCGGGTTCAAGGTCGGTGCGGACTACAAGCTGGCCACCTACGAGCAGGCCATCGGCTATCTCGAGCTGCTGGCGAGCCAGTCCCCGCGCATCAAAGTACTCGATATGGGGCCGACCTCGATGGGAAGACGCCAGAAATATGCGGTCATTTCCTCGGAAGAGGCCATGAAAGACCTCGACCGCTTCAAAGGGATCACCAAAAAGCTGAGCCTGGCGCGGGGAACAGCTGCGGCCGAGGCCCACAAACTCGCAGAGGAAGGCAAGGCCGTCGTTTATATCGACGGCGGCATGCACGCATCGGAAGTGGTGGGTTCGGACCAGCAGATCCAGCTGGCCTACGACCTGGTAACCGGCGAGGACCGTCAAACCAAACTGATCAGGGACTTAACCGGCCAATCTGTGCTTATTTTGTACTTCCTTGAGCAAGTTTGAACTCGGCTAAAATTTTGGCTATGCGATTGACGAGTCGTGCCAAGTGACGATTCTTTTTCACGTCGCTGATCTGACGTCGATACATTTCCATCACGTGGGCAGCCTCAGTGAGCAGCCCGTGCAGGCTCGTCAGATCGGGCGCAAGTGTCTTAGGCAGTCCAGGGGCGGCATGGATTTCTGCCATTTTGGCTCGGGCTCGGTGGTATTCGCGTTGCAGATCGACTTGGCTGACCTGAACATAGCGCATGGTCATTTCCAGCGTTTGGTGTCCCAGTAGTGCCTTGACAGCAGGCAAACTCGCTCCGGCTCTGAGCATTTCTGTTGCAAAGGTATGCCGCATCTGGTGCAGCGTAGGTTGGACAGAGCACCCCGCCTCGTGGGCCGCAATGATGAGTTCTTCTCTCATGGACATATAGGAAGGAGGCTTGCCGTTTTTCTGCAGCAGCAAAAACCCGGGGTTCCGGGTGTCCCGCATGTCTGGGTTCGAAGGCCTCTGATCAAGAATGCTGTTAAAGATCCTGCGGGTATCGTCATCGACCGGAACCCATCTTTCGGTATGGAGTTTTCCCAAGGGAACGCGCACAGCCCACTGGTCCTGCCCCAGGTCGCGCAAGGAATCAACCGTAAGCATGCGGCATTCGCCGATGCGCATTCCAGTTGCTCTGAGAATCCATAGGGCTTTCGAACGCAAAGTCGGTCTCTCGAGAAGTCGTTGTTGCAGCCGCCGGTCGTCTTCCGGGGATAGCGGTTTAGGAAGGTACCTGTCAGGAGCGGGGCAATCTCCAGGGGCGAAAAATTTTCGCGGGGCGGATCGCTGCTTGTCTCCAGATCGCGGATCAGGCGGCGAACATTGATGATCCTTTCCGTACGGGTTTTGTTCGCCAGCGGCGGCTGTCGTTGACACAGGCTGCGGAGCCAGCCGAGGATATGGGGATCACGGCGCAAGTGCGAGGGTCCGCGGACATTCGGCCACTGAGCATGAAGGTAGGACAGAAAGGATTTTGCTGCAAGCTGATACAGCTCGATGGTCGTCGGACGCAGCACGGTGGCAAGGTTTTGGATCTCGTAGTCAAACCACTCTTGCAGGTTGCGGCGCGGGTGTTTTTTCATGGTTGCAGTGGCGGGGAGAGTGGAATTCTGTTTTGAAGTGCCCGGCGATATTCGCGCCAGACATCCTCGGGAGAAAGCCTCACGTAAAGCATGGTGGTTGGAATGCGGGAGTGTCCCATCAAATGCATTAAGGCGGGCAGCGAGATGCCGCAACGTACCATATCCGCTCCGAAGGTATGGCGGAATCTATGAGGGTTGGCCATGGGGACCTCAGCAGTCCGGCGATGATGGCGAAACAGGGAGCGGAGGCCCGCGGCGGTCATAGGACGGCCGCGCCGGCGGCCTTTCAAACACAGGAAGACAAAAGGCGATGAGACACGAGGTCTTTCAAAGTCGAGATACCGCTGCAGCGTCGCCATGGTGTCTTCCGAAAGCGGCAGCATTCTCTCTTTGTTGCCCTTGCCACAGACGCGGAACTGGAGCTCGGGAAAACGGACATCCTCAAGCCGGAGTTCGATGATCTCGCGCGAGCGGAGGCCGTTAAAGAGCATCAAGGCGATAATGCCGAGATCGCGATAGGTACGGAAGCTGGCCCAGAACCGAGCGACCTCTTCATGAGATAGAGGGATGATGACGCGGCGGGGCTGTTTCAAACGCAGGCCGACGATTTTGCGCACGGGTCTGCCATAACCGACAGGGCGTCGGGTTTGGTACTAGGTTCGGATGCGGTCGTGTGGGATATCCCGGCGATAGTGAAAACGGTAAAGGCAACGCACCACACCAAGGCGGTGATTCACGGTCTGAGGTGTGGGCTGGGGTTGCGTTTGAAGTTGATGACGGACGTACTCCAGAAGAAGAGATTCATTCAGCTGAGCCAGAGAACTGGATTTGCGGCGGCACCACCAGCGCGCGAAGTTCAACAGGTCATAGCCATAGGACCGAAGTGACCGGGGCGAGAAGTTGCGTAGGCACTGCACGTCGAGAAAGTGGTTAGTCCAACGTAGCTCCTGGTTCCGGGCATCCACGATCCGGTATGGAGAAGTGCCTGCGGTGCCAGAATCGTCAAAGCGGAGGCGGAAGGGCATCATGGCAAGGCCTCCGCCAGATCAAGGCAGCGGCGGAAGTCTGCCGCCCTTGCCCCTGAGACAAAGTAGCTGTTGGGGTCATGTCCCAGGGGGAGGTCGACAATGTGCGCTGTCAGGCCGGCATGAGTGACCCGTTGCGCCAAGAAGCGAGCGGCACTTTGGCCGGCGCCGTTCGGATCAGAGTCGAAGGCTATGAAAACCTGGCGTTCGGGAGCATCGCACAGTTGCGAAAGTTGCAGGCGGCTCAGGTGTATGCCAAAACCACAGGTGGTGTTCACAAAGCCGGCCTGCCAAAGGACCGCCAGATCGAGCGGACCTTCGACCAAAATCACGGCAGGGCAGGTGCGTACCGTATTCCAGGCAAAAAGGCCGCCTTTTGGAAAAGGAAGAAACCGATGGGGCGGATCACTGCCGATGCTGCGGCCGTAAAGATTGACGAGACGATCTTGATCGAAACATGGAAACACGATGCGACGGAAGAAAGTGTCATGGCCGCTTCCATTAATCAGCCCTGATTGCAGGAGCCGACCCAATGGGTAGCCCAATTGAATCAGGTGACGGCGCAGAGATCCTCCGGGGGCATACCCTATGCCGATCTGGCGCATGAGTGCGGGATCATGCAGGCCTCGGGTGTGGAGGTAGTAAAGAGCCTCACCGTGGCAGGGGACCTGGCTTTGGTAGAAAGCCCATGATTCCTTCAGCACCTCGTGGGGAGACGCTTCAGGCACAGCCAGTTCTTGCTTCAGCTGCACAAGAGCTTGGTGAAATGAAAGATTTCGATAAAGCTGGACAAAACGAATTACATCGCCGCCATGGCCACATCCATGGCAGTAGAAGACATTTTTGCGGGCGTTGACGTAGAACGACGGCTTGCTTTCCGTGTGGAGTGGACACAATCCCACAAACTCCTGTTGGGAACCGACTGGCCGTCCTTTCCAGTCATACCGGGCCAGGTAGGGCAACAACGGAATCTCTCGCTTCAAGGATTCAAAATCGCTTTGCATGGAAAGCCCTTCTCATGACCCAAGGACCTCGGCTGATATCTGCAATCAAGGTCGCGGCGGAACCCCCGGTGTTCTCTCACGGCGAGTGCTGCAAAAACGTGGGCAACCCAGATCCGCCGCAAATAATGCAAAAAACCAGGCTGGAATGGATCGGCTTTTCATCAGCCGCCTGTCGTTGCACGGGTCGAGATGTATCCCCGGTACTTTTTGGTGCCGCAACCATCCTGGCAGACGGATCGCCCGCGTCGCTACCTTGACCTGTCACTTTTTTGCTTTTGAGCTTCTGGCGCTGGACATACGCGCGTTGGCGATCTGCATGATCGAGCTTTGCAGTCAGGGTTTGCTGGTAGATCTTGTTGGCCTTGCGTCGTTGCTCTAACCGCCCTTGGCGGCGGCACTCTTGACTGCAGTAACGCTGCCCTCGGTCACAATGGCGGCAGACAAAAAAGGCTCTGGCGCATCCTGGGCCTCGACATGTCCGCTGGCGAAACTCGCTTGGCAGGGTGTCGCTGTCTTCCTGAAGGCAGGGCTCGACAACGGACGTCGATCATGGCAGGCTTATCCTCGGGTGCGGAGCTGCTAAGACCAGTTCCGGATGTTTCGGGCCCCAGCCGCTGTGAACGGTTGGGGCCTTGCTCTTTTCTGCCTCTGGGAAACAAAATAAACCAACTGAAGAAAAACAGCACTCAACTGAAGAAAAAAACCATTCATCTATGGTTCTATCCTGCCCGATTGGCCGGTTAAGTCGGAC
>JBEKIX010000144.1:0-12137 GCA_050011535.1 Acidobacteriota bacterium | reverse complement strand
GGGCACGCCCATCACCCGACGATCGAAGGCCCCAAGCTGTATAAACGAAGCGGCTATTACTACATCTTTGCTCCTGCGGGCGGCGTGACCGGAGGATGGCAAACCGTGCTGCGATCGAATAACATCTACGGGCCTTATGAAGACAGAATTGTCATGGATCAAGGCAGGACAGAAATCAACGGTCCCCACCAGGGCGCATGGGTAGAGTTGAAATCCGGAGAATCCTGGTTCATTCACTTCCAGGATCTCGTCGCCTATGGGCGCGTCACTCACCTGCAGCCTGTCACCTGGATTAACGATTGGCCTGTCATCGGCATTGACCGGGACGGAGACGGCAAAGGGGAGCCTGTCTTGACCTACAGAAAACCGGATGTCGGCAAGCGCTTTGCATCGGCGATTCCACAGACGAGCGATGAATTTGCATCGAACAAACTCGGGCTGCAATGGCAATGGCAGGCAAACTATCAGAACCAGTGGGCATCGCTTGCTGCGCGTCCTGGTTGGTTGCGGCTGTTTTCGGTGCCCATCCCGGACAAAGACCTGAACCTGTGGTCCGTTCCGAACCTGATTCTTCAGAAACTGCCGGCGCCGGCATTCATCGTCACTGCGAAGGCAGAATATAGTAAACTCGCCACCGGCGCGAGAACCGGCCTGGTCATGATGGGAATGGACTACGCGTTCCTCGCGGTCGAAAAAATGACCTCAGGTTATCGGGTGATCATGACTTCGTGCGGAAACGCAAACAATGCCGGCAAGGAGGTTGAAGAAGCCAGCGTAGCTTATGCGAATAGTTCAATTCTTCTGCGAGTCCAAGTCGCACCAGGCGCGATTTGTCATTTCAGCTACAGCAGGGATGGCAAACAATTCACGACTCTTGGCGAGTCTTTTGTCGCCCGTGCCGGCAGGTGGATCGGGGCCAAGGTCGGGCTCTTCTGTCTGACGCCAACCGGAGCGCAGACTGAAGGTTACGCCGACTTTGATTGGTTCCGATTTGATTAACTGCTTGATTCTATAACCTGCCTGAGTTTTAGCGACACGCGCCTGTTCTTCTTGATCACCCGGCGTTGAGGAAGGTGCATGGAAACAATTATGAAACTGAATTTCATTTTCCTCTTGACACGTCTCCGCAATAGGTACATTGTGGGGAGCATCGGATGAGAGGATCCATCCGCCCCTTCGGCTCCATACTGGAGCATCCCACTAAAGGGGTTCTAGGATTCTCTCATACCTGATACGGGGGATCTTCTGCTTGGCAGGGGTAAAAAACCGCTCCCGTGACTCTATCCGAATTCAAGGGAGGTTGTATGAAAATGCGAGTTCTTTCGATTGCCGTTACGGCGAGCCTGCTGGTAGCGCTGGCTGTCATCACCGCCAACGCAGGTATATTTGCAAAAACCGTGGCCACGATTCCTTTTGATTTCGCCACAGCGAAGCATACCGCTTCTGCCGGGACCTACACGATCTCGGAAACCGAATTCCCCGGCGTGCTACTACTGACAGATGCACAGGGCGACCATGGAGTTTTTCTCTTTGTCCAACGTCACGCAGACAGCAAAGATGTGGCCAAGAGGGAGCTGGTTTTTCATCGATATGGGAAACAGTACTTCCTTGCCCAGATTATGTTTGGAGAACAGCGCGGCTATCAGCTGCTGATGTCTCCAGCCGAACTGGAAATTGTTAAATCGAACTCTCTGGCCAAAAACGAACAGAAGCCGGAGTTGGTCTACGTCGCCGCGCATTAGGCTACTGGATCCGATCAGCAGTCAGGCCAAGCCATGCTTTGGGGGACCAATGGATGAAGTAAGCTGACAACCCGAGTGCATACTCGGGTTGCCAGCACGGCCATCCAGGAAGTGATGGTCCCGGCATTTACCGATCAACTTCCACTCCAGATTCAGCAGCGAGATTCCCTGGCGCGGCTGTGTAACTCGAATATATGGTGCTATTGCGTTATCCAAGCTGCGGTCCCTGGCAGGCGGCACAGCCGTCGGGACCCGACTCACCAATGACGATCGGCTTGTTTTTGAACCCCGGAAACGAGGCAATCCTGGCGAACCCGGCATTGATGGTGCGCAGCTGGGCAGCGATTCCCATCTGCACCTGGCCCCCGACAAAATTCGGCTGCTCCTTAGAGTGGAAATAATCCGGAATTGTCAGATCCGGACCGCATTCAATTGTTGGAGTATCCCTATCCCGCGCTTGCCTGCCGCTATTTTCTGGTGACCCCTTTCAGTCACAGGTTCCGCGATTGTGCCAAGGATGTTCCTTGGGCCCCACGGGCAGTTAGCCATAACAAAACGGAGTGACAAACTGCATGCCTTCATAATCGGGCGGCGAATGACCCCCGGAAGTCGGCAAGCACTGCGTCTTCAGTGCTTCCCAGCCGCCCCCGCCTGCCTGGCGATGTTTTGCGCTGAAAAACAGTGGTTGCAATGCAACACTAGCTTTACTATGTTCGCCGGACGTTTGCAGAATATGCATCAGTCCGGTTTGCGCACATCGTCACCTTTGTCTCCGCAACCGGCAAGACCGCGTGCATCACTGTAAGGTTCGATGATAGAGTGGCGGGGTTTGACAGTATCCCGCCAATTATTGCAGCGGAGTCCTCATCATGGTGATTATCGTGGCTGTGCTGAGCCTGACTCTCTGCCTTGCAGTCCCGATTTTCTTTTTCCGGGGGGAGCTGAGCACGGCAAGCTATCGCAACCTCCTTCTTGCCGGGACTCTCGGGTGGTTTTTCAGTGCGGCAGTGCTGGCCGCGCGGAAGAAGGACGGATAGTGCAGGTGATCCCTGGCGCGGGGCCGTGCCAAGCACTGGGAGAAAGTGTGAGCTGAATCATGCCTGAATTAACTCTTTCCCCTACCGGTCTGCTATTGGCTGCTGCAACCTCCGTCAGCAATGTGCTGGCCGATGTGTCCCGCAAGAAGGTCGTGGCCCGCAATGACCTGGTAGCGGCCACTTTCTGGATTCGCATTTTTGCCGCGCTCGTCTTGACTGTACCCATCGTAGCCCGCCTGTATACAGGCACCGTTCCGGTCGTTCGTGATGGCGGCCCCTTATTCGGCGTTGTTGCATTCGCGCTTCCTCCGATAGCGGTTTTCCTGATCTACCTGACAATTGATGTTGCCCTGATCGGTTGCGCCCAGTTGCTTCTGATGAAGGCGCTTCAGGTTTCGCCGATGTCGCTGTGCATTCCTTTCATGGCCTTCACTCCGGTTTTTCTCATCGGGACGGGGTATGTGATGATCGGCGAACTCCCTTCGTGGGTCAAATTGTTGGGTGTTGGTCTGATCGTGGTCGGATCCCTGGTAATGCACCGGCGCCTGTTCGCCGAGGGCTGGACCGCGCCCATCAAGGCCGTTATGCGGGAGAAAGGCAGCCGCTATATCCTGCTGGTGGCTTTTATCCTCTCAATTACCAATCCGATCGAGAAACGGCTGGTGACGATGAGTGACCCGCTGACTCAGGCATTCGCCTATTGTCTGGGTTTATGCATTTTGTTCGCATTTCTGGTCTGGATAAGACGTGCGAATTGCGGTGTAGTCATGCGCACTACTCCCAGGTGGGCCATTCTCGCGGGGGTGATGGATGCGGGCGCGCTCCTGTTGCAGCTGATCACCTATTCCTACCTGGCGGTTGTCATTACCGTAAGTATCAAGCGGGCGGGCATCGTGTTATCCGTGCTTGCGGGTTGGTTGATTTTCCGGGAACGCGAAATCTCCGACAAACTGATTGCAGCTTCGGTGATGTTAGCTGGGGTCCTGATTCTATATTTGCCTCTGGATGCCTTACAGGCGCTGGTGCTGGCCGTTCTCGTGCTGGTTGGCATGGGCGCGGCTCTTTATGGAACGCGTCCCCGCGCGGCATCAGTTGGACAGGCGTGAAAGAACTGCCGCTCATTAAGGCGCGGCCAGCGCGCACGAGATATGTGCACAGGTGTCCGTGAGTAAGATGTCAACCTGGCAAGCTCACCGTTTCACACTATACAATATGACATTTCATCATGTGATAATGTTTCTTGACGGCAAACCTGTCCGGAGATAGGCTCGCCTTCGTAATGCGATACTAGACAATTCACAATGAGATACAATCTCCATTCCGCGGCCATCATACGTAAACAGTGCCATGCGTTTGGTTCTGCCCCGGAACTTTAGATTTGAAGAGAAAGGTCAAAACATGAACGGCAAACAGTCTTACCCGCCCGATCCTGCGAGTTTTGCCAGAATGAACACCGCCGAGATTCGTAAGGTTTTCCTTGTCCAGGACCTGTTCGCAGCCGGCTGCATCAGACTGGTGCACACCGCCGTTGATCGTGCGGTGATAGGATCGGCCGTACCAACAGGAGGGAATCTAGGGCTTGAAGCTCCCGCGGAATTTGCCTCGGAATATTTCACGCAAAGACGCGAACTGGGTGTAATCAACATTGGTGGCGACGGGCTTGTCCGCGTCGATGGTAGTCACTACCGGCTGGCGCATCGAGGCGGTTTGTATATCGGCAGGGGAAGCCGGCGCGTCGAATTCATGAGTGGCAATCCGCAGACTCCCGCCCTGTTCTATTTGGTCAGCTATCCAGCGCATGCCTCCCATCCGACGAAACCAATCGGGATGTCGGAGATTGAATCGACGAACCATGGCAGCGCACAAACGGCCAATCGGCGAACCATCAACAAGTACATATACTCGCCGGTCGTCGAAACCAGCCAGTTGACCATGGGGCTTACCGATCTTGAGGAAGGAAGCGTTTGGAATACGATGCCGGTCCACCGGCACCCGCGGCGTACCGAAATCTACCTCTACTTTGATCTTGCGCCGCAGGCCGTAGTTTTCCATTACCTGGGCGAGCCCAGCGAAACGCGGCACATTGTGGTCCGGAACCGTCAGGTCGTGCTGGCGCCGGGATGGTCGATTCACGCCGGCTCCGGAACTGCGCGATACTCGTTCATCTGGGCCATGGGGGGAGAAAACCGGGAGTTTTCCGATATGGATGCAGTCGCAATGGAAGACCTGGCCTGATACCTTGCAGAAAGGAAGGACGCAAATGCGGAAGCACTGGCTGAGAATCGCCTGGCTGCTATCGTTTGGGATGACGGCCGCCTGGAGCATGGCGCAGAAGGCGGAATTCAGAGACTGGCCGGCCGGAGCATCGCCGAAGGAAATCGGCAAGCGCATTGCCGACAATCTCATTCCCCGGAACCATGATTTGCAAAAACCTACGGTTCATTATGCTGAGGACTCCACCTGGTACGCCGCGCTCGAGTTCGCCAAGTTCACAAAGGATAAGAATCTCATGACGGCGCTGACCAGAAGGTTCGATCCAATCCTGACACCGGAAGGGCGAAAGTCGATCTCGATGACGCGCCATGTCGATCACGCCGTATTTGGGATCGTTCCCTTAGAACTGTACATCCAGACCAAGGACTCGAAGTATCTGGAACTCGGGAAAATGCTGGCCGACCAACAATGGGAGAAACCGGATAAAGACGGCCTGAGCGACCAAACCCGATTTTGGGTTGATGACATGTACATGATCACCATGTTGCAGTTGCAGGCTTATCGCGCGACACACAATAAGATCTACCTCGATCGGGCGGCGCTGGAGATGGCGGCCTATCTGGATAAGCTGCAGCAACCGAATGGCCTGTTTTATCATGGGCCGGAGTTCCCATTCTTCTGGGGACGCGGCAACGGCTGGGTTGCAGGTGGAATGGCCGAGTTGCTGAGCGACCTGCCTGCGGGGCACCCGAAACGTGCCAGGATTATGGAATGCTACCTCAAGATGATGGCGTCATTGCTCAAATTCCAGGACGCCGACGGCATGTGGCACCAGCTGATAGATCACCCGGAATCCTATAAAGAGACTTCCTGCACAGGCATGTTCACCTTTGCCATGATCACCGGCGTAAGGAAGGGTTGGCTCAAAGACCAAGCTTATTCCCGGGCAGCACGCAAGGGCTGGCTGGCGCTCATCCACTATATCGATGCCGACGGCGGCGAGGTCTGCGCCGGCACCGGGCAGACGAACAGCCTCGAGTTTTACCTGAACCGGCCGCGCAGCAAGGGCGACTTCCATGGTCAGGCGCCGGTGGTCTGGTGCGCCGTGGCGCTGTTACGTTAGCTCTATAGGCTGGGGCCCGATTTTCACTAACTGTTTAGCCCCTTCAAAAGCAGCCACGGATTCCACGGAATTCACGAATTCATAATAAGATCCGCGGAATCCGTGTTACTAACCCGCGAATTGTCTGCGGGAAGCAAAGATTTTTAACGGCAAAGTCGACGCAAAATTCGAGATTGAGAATTTCGAATCTCGAATTTCGAATCAGACTTGGTCGGCCACATTTGGCTGCGGCCTACTAGCTGCGCTAGGAAATCCGTGGCAGCTTTTTGCTTTTAATGGACATCTTGATGATCCCAGGGCTAAACACGTATGAGTTTCATAAACACTCTCATCCTGGAGAAAGCCCTTGGTCTCCAAGGGGGAAACATGATGCGAAGAAAAATTGCTCTGACGCATTTGTCGTTAGTGCTGTTCGGATTGGCCTTTCTTGCCGACGCTTCCCAGGATAAGCCGGCGTCTGCAGCCGGCGAGGGACAAGCGCTGCTGGTCCTGAACTCCCAAAGCCTGGCACCGGGCGGGCCGGGTCCCCAAAGCCGTGCGCTGACGCTGGATGGGTTTTTTCTGGAAACTGCCAAGGGGCGGATCGCGCTCCCGGCGCAACTTACTGCCAAGCCAGCAAGAAACCAGGCTGGGCGGCTTGAAGGCCAGGCAAGAATGGCGGACGGACGCCTTGTCAGACTATCCGTCAAACCGGAGGGGCGAGATTTTGACATTAATCTCAGCGCTCAGCCTGACAACGACATTATCAAATGGGGAGTAGCGGTCGGCGCCGCTCAAGACGAATACTACACCGGACTGATGGAGCGAGTCGTGGATGGGCCGCAGGCGGCGTCATGGGCGCCGGGACGGCAAGAGGCGATGAATCTGCGAAGCCAGAAAGTGGAGATGATCGTCAAGCCCACGACGTCTGTTTACGCGCCCTTCTACCTGTCCTCACGCGGTTACGCAATTTTTGTCAAAGGGAATTGGCCGGGACATTTTGATTTCTGTGCGGATGACCCACAGCGAGTCAAGGTCGAATTTGAGGGACCGACTCTGGCGATGAAGATCTACACGTCTGCGGACCCCGCTGCCCTGGTGCGCGCGCACGCCCTGGATGCGGGCCCGCCTTTTATGCCGCCCAGGTGGATGTTCACTCCTTGGCGCTGGCGCGACGAACATTCCCAACTGTCAGAATACTATGACGGCACGCCGGTGACCGGGCCTTTCAACTCTCAGGTCATGGAAGACGTGCTGATGATGAAGGCATTTGGCGTTCCTTGTGGTGTTTACTGGGTGGATCGCCCCTGGGGGCCGGGTCGGTTCGGCTACGACGACTTTGAAATCGATTCCAAGCGTCTGCCCAATTTTGGCGCCATGGTGAAGTGGCTCAATGCAAATCAGATGCAGATGTTGCTTTGGATAGCTCCCTTCTACCAGGGCCAGATGGAGCAGGAGGCGCTGGCCAAGGGCTACAACTTGCCGGGACAGCCTCCGCAGCCCAACAACTACCCGATGGTTGATATGACGAACCCGGCGGCCAAGGCCTATTGGCAGGAGGGCTTGGCCAAACTTCTCAAGTTGGGCGTGGCTGCCTTCAAGCTGGATCGAGGGGAGGAAAACATCCCGGAGAGTGGACCCTACAAGGTTTTCGATGGCCGCTCGATTCGTGAGAATCGCAATGCCTACCCGGCGATGTACATTAAGGCAGCATACGATATTGCAAAGAAATATAGGGGCGAAGACTTCGTGCTTATGCCGCGAGGAGCCTATACCGGCAGCTCGGCCTATGGTGCTTTTTGGGGAGGCGATATCGGCGGGACGCAAGAAGGCTTGCGGGCCTCGATTATTGCAGTGCAGCGCTCCGCGGTCATGGGCTACCCGAACTGGGGATCAGACACCTGCGGCTACAACCAGCAGCTGATGGAACAGGAAGTGTGCGGACGGTGGCTGGGATTCAGCTGCTTTACGCCGATCATGGAAGTCGGTCCGACCCGCAATCTTGCCTTCTGGAGCCTGCCCCGGACGCCGAGTTATGATGCCGAACTGATCGCCATTTGGCGCCTCTACGCGCGGCTGCACAACCGTTTGGCAGACTACAGTTATCAGGCGGCGAAAGTGGCGCATCAGACCGGCATGCCAATCGTCCGGCCGCTGTTTGTCGTCGATCCCAAATCCCCGCAGTCCTGGACCAACTGGCAGACCTATCAGTATGGACCGGACCTCCTGGTCTCGCCGATCTGGGAGAAAGGGAAGCGCACGCAAGAGGTCTATCTTCCTTCGGGCACAAGCTGGCGCGATGTCTGGCATCCGGAAAAGGTCTATCAGGGCGGCCGCGCTATTACGGTGCAGGCGGAGCTGCATCAGATTCCGTTGTTTATCCGCTCCGGCTCACGGCTACAGCTGGGGGATCTGAATCTGGAATACCGCGAGTCGCTTGCGATCGCGGAGCAGAAGCCGGACCTGAAAGCGCTGGACGCGCAGTTGAAAGCCTGGTTTGAGAAACGCCAGCGATAAAGGTGCCGTTGAAAGCTGCAAGGCAGATCGGTCAGGAATTCCGCTCCGTAAACGACTCGCCTAAAAACTGCAATAGCAGCCAGGAATGGCCTGGCGCGGCAATGCCGCAACAACCAAATCAACCGCCAAGACCCCAAGACGCCAGGAAAATACTCAGGATTCTTGGCGTCTTGGGGTCTTGGAGACTTGGCGGTCAAAAGTCTTTTCCAAGAAAGAATTTGCGAGTAAATAGTACGAGCCCTTGCTGCTTCGACAGCAGGCAGGCCCCGGCCGCCGGACGGGGCTTGGGATCGAATCATCCCGTGAGCTGAGCGCCGTGCGGCGCCCGGCGCCCCCGCACCCAACCCCCGATCGCGGCATTTGACATTTCACAATGTAAAACGAAATGTTTTGGATTGCGAATATTTTGCTTGACTTGAATTCTCAAGCGGCATAGTGTGGCAGCATAATGTGAAAAAGAGGTTTCGCATGGTGAAACAACTGGATACCGGCGATACCGTTCTTCAGGGCCGTCCGGTCACGCCGGCACAGCAGGATTCTTCACGGGAATCGATCGGAATCGCGGGAGCGCCAAATTCGTCGATAAGCGTGAGCCTGCCCTGCCCGCCCAATCCTGAGGGGTTGGCGCGGATGGGAACAGCCGAAATCCGCAAATGTTTTCTGCTCGAGAATCTTTTCGAGCAGGACCGAATTATCTTATGCCACTCGGAAATCGATCGCGCCACTGTGGGTGGCGCCGTCCCTGGTTCGGGACCGCTCGAGCTTTTGGCGCCATCCGATTTCCGATCTGATTACTTCGCGCAACGAAGGGAACTCGGCGTCTTCAACATTGGGGGGCCGGGTGTTGTGCAGGTGGATGGCAAGGGCTTTCGGTTGGCGACACGGGACGCCATCTATATCGGACGCGGCAGCAGGAATGTGCGCTTTGAAAGCGAAGATGGCAATTCGCCGGCAATCTATTATTTTGTTAGCTATCCCGCACACGCGAATCACGAGACCAAGCTGGTTCGTGAGCACGAGGCGGATGCCTCGGTGCTGGGATCGGCGGCGCAGGCCAACCGCCGGACCATCCGCAAGTACATCTGTCCATCTATCGTGGAGACCTCTCAAGTGACGATGGGATGGACCACTCTCGAAGAAGGGAGCGTCTGGAACACGATGCCGGCCCACAGGCACCATCGCCGGTCCGAGATCTACTTCTACTTTGACATGGCGGAGGATGCCCTCGTCGTCCATTGCTTGGGTGAACCTGCAGAAACCCGGCACATCCTGGTCCGGAACCGGCAAGCGGTGATTGCGCCTGACTGGTCGCTCCATTTTGGAGCCGGCACGGCCCGGTACTCATTTATCTGGGCGATGGGGGGCGAAAACAGGGAGTTTTCCGACATGGATGCAGTCCCGATGGGAGGGCTGGCATAACTTGCAGAATGCGGGGCATCCCTTCAGGAGCATGTCCGCGGCTTCCATCGTGTCATCAGGCTTTGACGTTCAGTTTGTGTTGGTACAATCGCGCAGTCGATCCACTCGACCCAAGCGCTAACCAGGAGCAGGCATATGAGGCACTTTAATAAGCACAGATTTATGTTTGTTCTCGTTTGTATTTTGTTAGGGGGCCTGCTCTCGGCAGGCCTTTTGACGGCACAGGAAACCCGCGGCAGTATCGTGGGCAAGGTTGTCGACCAGAGTGGCGCGGTGATTCCTAAAGCAACTGTAATGGTCACGAACAAGGCCATGGGGACCAAAACTTCCCTGGTTACCAACGACCAGGGATATTACCAGGCCATGTACTTGACTCCCGGCCTCTACCGCATCGAGGTTGAAGTTGCGGGATTCAAGAAGTATACGCGCGACGATATTGAGGTTCGCATCGCCGACCGGCTCGAAGTGAACATCCCGCTCGTCATCGGCCAGCCGTCGGAGACGGTCACGGTCACAGGCGAGACGCCGCTTTTGGAGAGCACGACGGCCTCCCTCGGGCAGGTGATCGATGCGCGCCGCGCCACCGAGCTGCCGCTTGCGCATGGCAACCCGTACCAGTTGATCGGGCTTGCGGCAGGCCTTGGCTTCACCCGCGATCCAAGGTTGGACCGCCCCTACGAGCCGACGCACATCGTTGGCTATTCGATCGCCGGTACCCGCCAGAACCGCAGCGACCTCACGATTGACGGCGCCGCGAGCACGGCCACGGCAAATGCCAACGAGGTGACTGCGACGTACACGCCGCCGGGTGACATCATCGAGGAATTCAAAGTTCAGACCACGACCTTCGATGCGAGCTTCGGCCAGACCGAAGGAGGCGTCACCAACATCAGCATCAAGTCGGGGACCAATGCGCTGCACGGCACTGCCTATTTTGCTGGCTTGCCGCCGGCAGGCTGGGGATGGGCGGCCAACGACTTGTACGCCAACCGCCTCCATCAACAGATAGCGACCTTTACCGAAAAAAGGTGGGGCGGATCGGTGGGCGGCCCCGTCTATATCCCGCACCTCTACAACGGTAAGGACAAGACATTCTTCATGTTCGGATATGAGGGAATTCATGACAACCGACCGCGCAACGACGTGACCAACGGCACCGTGCCGAGTGCCAAAATGAAACAGGGCGATTTCTCTGAACTGCTGGCCCTTGGCCCGCAGTATCAGATCTACAATCCTTTCACCCGGAGATCGATAGCCGGCGGCCGGATCCAGGCGGACCCCTTCGTCGGCAACATCATCGATCCGAAGCTGATCAACCCGATTGCCAAGGCGATCCTTTCCTATTATCCGGATCCGCGCTTCACCCCCACGGATGCCACGGGCCTGGGCAATAACCAGGATCCGAGCCTGATTGAAGCAGCCAAATACTACAACTGGACGGTCAAGGTGGATCACGTCGTAAGCGATCGACAACGGGTCTTTGTCCGCGCCAGCTCCTATACGAGAAACAGCCTTTACGATAACTACCTCGCCAACGACTTGCTTACGGGTGACCTTTTCCAGTTCTTCGCCAGAAACGGCGTCGTCGACGACGTGTACACCTTCAGTCCGACCACCGTGTTGGATGCGAAGTTCGGTTACAGCAGGTTCATTCGGGCGGACAAACTTCCGTCCGCCACGGGCTTTGATCTGACCAGTTTGGGGTTCCCGGCGGCGTACAACAATGCGATTCCGGCGGATATCCGACGTTTCCCGCTAATCTCGATGACGGGTTACCAGGCCACGGACCCCCCCGGTTGCGAGTTCAGACCGGTCGAGATCTATTCTGTCCCGGTAACGCTCTCGAAAGCCCAGGGCAGGCACTTCCTCAGGGCCGGCATGGAGTTCCGCGCGTATCGCGAAACCGACAGCTTCACGGGTGGCAACCAGACCGGTTCGTTTACCTTCGATTCGACCTACACCAAGGGACCACTGGACAATTCAACGGCGGCACCCAGCAGCTTTGGACAATCTGTGGCTGCCTTGCTTCTGGGACTGCCAACGAATTCCAGCTTTGTCCGGCGGGCCGCCAGCTACGCCGAAACGTCAACCTCCTGGGGCTTCTTT
>JBEKIX010000143.1:0-6395 GCA_050011535.1 Acidobacteriota bacterium | reverse complement strand
CCCAGAGCAAAACGCCTCCCCCTGGCGGGGATGACGTGATTGACGCGGAATTCAGGCCGAGCAAGTGAAACAGTGCCGTAAGACCCCAGCTATCCAGAAAGGTGCGTGATGGAAATCAGCAACGAAGAAAAAGAGGGAATGGGGCGAGGTAGCGAACGCCCGGCAGGCGCCGAAAACACCGAGCATGAGCGGCTCAAAGCGGAGCTAAGCCGCGAGCACGACCTGTATCTGAGAACTCTGGCCGATTTCGACAACTATCGCCGGCGCGTGGAGCGGGAGCGCGCCGTCTCGGCCCAGGCGGGCAAACGAGAGCTCATTCTCCCTCTGCTCGAAGTGCTGGCCGATTTCGACCGCGCGCTTGAACATCTGGGTGATGTTCCCGAATGGATGTCCTCAGGATTTGTTGCCATATACAGGCGCCTCATCAGCATTCTTCAGGCGCAAGGCATTGTGTCCTACGAGAGCCTCGGTGACACGTTCGATCCGGCGCGGCATGAGGCAGTAGGCATGACGGAAAGCCAGGATGTTGAGCCGGGAACCATTGTTGCCGAGTTGAGCCGGGGATATCGATGGGGCGATGAGGTGCTTCGGCCGGCTCGCGTCCGTGTCGCTCAGTAAGGGTCTGTCAATGAATAACGTTTGCATTTTGCTGCTGGCCCGAAGGGGCGCATCGCCTGCGTCGCGGCGCCGCGCATCTGCCCGCCCGGCGCTCGCGCCAAAATGCAAACGTTATTCATTGACAGACCCTAACGCAGAAGGTAATCCGTGACAGAGGAGCGCAAGCAATGGCGGTGAAATTTAGAGACTATTATGAGGTCCTCGGCGCCCCGCACACAGCGACCGCAGAAGAGATCAAGAAAAGGTACCGTAAGCTCGCGCACAAACATCACCCTGATGTCAATCCAGGGGACAAGACAGCCGAGGAAAGATTCAAAGAGCTTAATGAAGCCTATGAAGTCTTGTCTGATCCAGAGAAGCGCCGGCGCTACGACCAGCTTGGCCAGAACTGGAAAGGGGGTGCGGACTTCACCCCGCCTCCCGGCTGGAAAGGCGACCCTGTCGATTTGGGGGACACCAACGGTGCGGAGCACGGCGCGGGTGAATTCAGCGATTTCTTCGAGACCCTTTTTGGAGGCGGGCGGGGAACTCATGCGAGGCGCGGCGGCGCAGGCTTCGCCAGACGTGGATCGAACGTCGAGGCTGAGATTTCACTCACGCTTGAAGAAGCGCATCGCGGCGTGACACGCAAGTTCTCGCTGGAGACCGACGAGATCTGCGCCGGCTGCGGCGGCAACGGGTCGAAGAACAATAAGGTATGTGCGATTTGCCGGGGAAGGGGCAGCGTTCATCGCCCCAGAGCGCTCGAGGTTGACGTGCCTCCGGGTGTGCGCGACGGCTCGATCATCCGCCTCGCCGGGCAGGGCGAGGCGGGCGTCAATAGCGCCCCTCCGGGCGATCTCTATTTGCGCGTCGCACTCGAACCGCATCGTCTGTTTAGCATCGTTGGCAACGATGACGTTCAGATTCAATTGCCGGTCACGCCATGGGAAGCAGCCCTTGGAGCGAAGGTCGAGGTCCCCACACTTGATGGACCGGTAAAGATGACCATTCCGGAGGGTTCGCAGGGTGGCCGGCGACTAAGGCTGCGTGGGCAAGGCTTGAGACGACGGCATGGCGGCCGTGGCGATCAGTATCTCCAGTTGAAGATCGTAATCCCGCCGAAGCTTTCGGCCAGGGAAAAGGAAATGTTTGGGAAACTGGCTGCTGAATCTCAGTTTAACCCGCGAGATCTCATAATGGGGGGCGGGCGATGAGAGAGAGACGATACGAGATCGTGCTTTGCCGAAGAGAGCGCGACCAACTGACACTGGAGAGGCTCGCGGCCACCGCCGAGATCCATCCCGGCCTGGTCGAACGGTTCGTGGCATATGGTCTCCTCGAACCGGTTGAATGGGTCGGTCCGGTGGCGCTCTTTGACGCGGCCGCTGTCCCTCGATTGCAGATAATCATGCGCTTGAGGCGCGATACAGGAGTAAACCTGGCAGGGATCGGCATGATTCTGGATATGCTGGATCGGCTCCGCGCCCTCGAGCGCGAGAATCAGTGGTTGCGGGCTCAGCAGTGACTCACCACACTCACAGCCGGACTCCAATAAATCCTCCTCGCCGACTCTGCCACGAGCTATTTTGGCCAGACCTGTGATCATTACTGAAATGACGCCACATTGCTACAAAGGTATAAATGGGGTGCCTCGGGACCTGTTGGAGAGGTGGATCAGGAAAGGGACGGTGTTACGTTTCTCATCCTGTCTCTTGTGCTCCTCGTCGCCCGGCATTTCGGATGGCCGCACTCCAAGGAGCTACCGGATTATTAAGGAGGGGTACAATGAGAATTACTATCTTGAAGTGGATGGTGTTAGTGGCTGTAATCGTCACCCTGTCGTTGGTGGGAATGAACATGCTGACCAACGCGCAGGAACAACAGCAACAAGATCAAAAACGGCAGGATAAGAAAGAGCAGCAACAACAGCCGGCCCGGCAGAAACAGCAGGACCAGAACAAGCAGCAACAGCCGGCCCGGCAACAGCAGCAGGGTCAGAACAAGCAGCAACAACAGCGGGCCCAGCAACAACAGCAGCGGGCCCAGCAACAACAGCAGCGGGCCCAGCAACAACAGCAGCAAGGCCAGAATCAGCCGCAAGATCGCCGCTCACAACAGCAACGGCAGCAGCTTATCAGCGAGCAGCAGCACCGTCTGACGCAGTACGGTCAAGATTTAGATCGGCGGCAGCGTGTCGGGCAGCAGCAAATTGCAGAGCTTCAGCGACAAGGACGCAACGCGCAGTATCGCTATCAGCAGGAGTATATAGGGCACTTGCGTGAGCAGGACCTGCGTCTCCGGAGCGAGCGCCACGATTACAACAATGATCCATATTTCTATACGGGTTGGAATTATCGTTACTACCGGGATGGCCGCTACTACGAGACGAATCAATACGGCGCCAATCTGCTTCGGGATGCCCTGAACTACGGTTATGAGCAAGGCTACCTGGCAGGACAGGCAGACCGGCAGGATCACTGGCAGTTCAACTACCAGAACTCTTATGCCTATCAGGACGCGAACTACGGCTATGGCGGGTATTATGTGCCCCAGGGTGAATACAACTATTACTTTCGCCAGGGTTTTCTTCGTGGCTATAACGATGGATACTACAGCCGCTATCAATATGGTAGCTATTCGAACGGCAAGTACACAATCCTTGGCGCCCTTTTGGGGTCAATCATCGATATGCAGTCGCTTCGCTAGAGACGGCGACAATGAAAACCAGTGGTTCCCGTTGACCAAGAAGAATTACGCGCCCGATATTCGCCAATCTTCGGATTTGCGCGCTTTTGTTCCAGAGTTTTTCGATGGATTTCGTTGAGAATCTGCTCCCTGATCGGAGTGGAATTCCTTTTCTAGCCGGTACCGGGCGGCACTGGACCACGTCGCAATATCCAGAGCTTATGTATTGGTTCAAAGTTCCTTGGCGCGGGCGGTTTCGGGTTTTGTGTCTTTCAGGAGAAAGCGGCCATGTGCGTCTCTAACAAATACAATCAACCGGTTAGCCTCGCACTGCCACTGGAACTGCATTGACATATTGACGGGACAGTCGGGGCCCCAATTCGATCCAGGCATGCCTTGAAATAATGCCTGGATCAAATTAACTTTGTCCCAAACTTTTTAAAGGCAAACCAAGGCCCTGAACTGTAAACTGCTGTTGTTTCCCTTCCATTGGATTGGATCCAGTTCATAGTGTCACTTGTCCTGCGAGTCTTATTGAGTTTCCTTATGAGCGGAATATCTATCCAATTCCGCCGCCAGTTTGGATCCCGCACGAGGTGTTTTGATTGTGCCATTAACGATTTGTTGGTTCGTTAGTTTTCTGCCATACAGCTCAGTATTCGCGTCGTTATCGGGCCGCAGTGTTGCGCCGTCCAGTGAAATACCGGCAAACGCCCCGCGCGAGCGGGAATAGGATAGTATCTCTGCGTGCAGCTTCGCATCGGTATCGGCCGAGGAGGTGCGACCCACCGGTCCGGCGGCCACGGAAGCATCTGCGCCGATGGTGAACTTGTCCGAAAGGAGTTTGTCAGCGCCGCGTTTGTTCATCACAAGCATGACAACATCCGTCTCCGAGACTCCGATTTGGAAACCGACGCTGCCGCCTTCAGCCCTCACGCTGGCCGGTGCGGACCAACCCGAGCCAGAAGCGCGGCGACACAATATGAAACCCACGCCGTAGTTACCGCCGAAGATAAACGCTGCCTTTTTCATCCCGGGAACGATCACGATACACTGTGCGTTTTCGAGCAACTCCTTCGGGATGCCTTTGTCGGGCGTCCCCATGATCTCCGTGAATACAACTCCTGCCGTCTGCAGCCGCCTTGCCGCGCTCTCACCTCCGTACAACAGCCCCGCGGACAATGCCCCCACGCTCAGGCAGGTAATTCCAAGTCTCTTAAATCCTTTTAGTTTCATAAGTCTCTCCTCAGTTTTTGATCCTAAGTTTGTTTATTGTCATAAAACTCTTTTTACTTTTGATCACGTGTTTGATGGAAGGCTGTGCCTCCAGTTCGTCTGGCCGTCTTCACACCACGGAATCTCCGACCCGCATCATTTGCATCACGTGTTGCATTAATTCTCCTTTCATTTATACTCTGGCGTAAATCGCGCGTCAGTTCAGTCCGGCTCACCCGCCTGGTCACAATTGCTCATTCCGGCAGACTGGGTGGTCGACGAGGTCCGGTGCGGCTGTCCCGAAGTGCTTCCGCGAATATCTCTCCGCAGTCTTTCGACGTGGCTACCAGGCAGGATGGTCCACGGACGTACATCTCAATCTCACGTGGATTCTGAGCGGCACGACTGATCGATCGCTTGCCTCTTCAGTGCCGTCCAAAATGGCTGAATGGGATACAAGTGAGGGTTGTTACTGTTGAACAGGAGCCAGCTGATGCCTGGGGCCGAGATGAGGTTGGTATTTTTCGTATTCGGGAACTGAGCCCCGGAAGGGCGGTCAGAATGCTAATTTCTTGCAAAACGGAGATGAGCAATTTTGCCCACATATCTGAGCAGTACTGAACTGACACGATTATTGGGCTGAGTTATAAAGACAAAGCGTCGAGCTGTCAGTCCGAACATATGGGGTGGCATATGTGGCAACGAACCATAGGGCTGTTGTTTCTCAATCTAGGTGTGGCAACCTGTGCATCAGCCCAGACCGGGAGCATCATTCCGCCTATTGACGGCATCATTGCCGGCATGGCCCAGGCCCGGGCTGAAAACCAGGCACACTTTCGTGCTTACATTGTCACGCGAGACTACAAATTGTTTGGGAAAGAAACAGCGACAACCAAGTCCCAGGTGATTGCCGACATATCCTTCGTCCCCCCGGCCACGAAGACGTACACGATCCAAACGACCAATGGCAGTGGCTTTGGAGAGACAGTCGTTCGCCGAATGCTGATGAGCGAAGTGGAAATTGCACGAGATTACACCGCAACTGAATTCTCGCCGGACAATTATAATTTCCGTTTCATCCTAGAGGAAAATGCAGGCGGGCGACGCTGCTACGTGCTCGAGCTGCTTCCCAAACGAAAAGACAAGAATCTGCTGCAAGGGAAAATCTGGGTTGATGCAGGCACCTACCTGCCCCAGCGCATCGAGGGCGCGCCCATCAAGATCCCTTCATGGTGGCTGCGGAGCTTGCGCTTCGAACTTAGTTACGGCGAGGTCGGCGGGATGTGGCTGCAGACGGCACTGGAAGCCACCGCCACGGTCCGGATACTCGGCCCCCACACGATGGTTTCGCGCGACGTGAAATACCAGCTGGGCGATCAGGTTGTTGCTGCTCAACTTAAACAGGTTTTAGAGCCAATGCCTGATGGATCTTATTCGGTAGGTCCGTGGATAAGCCGGCCACATATCAACCATGGGCTCCCTAATCTTTGCGCACGGGGCAAAGACCAGCACTACAGCGATTCAGATTTGTCATCGCATTTGGCTTTCAGCAATTGTGCCAGTACTGCTATGTCACAAGATGCTGAAATCCGCACCAGGCAAGAGTTTCAGCATGGTCGTGCTGGCGCACTATAACCGCCTCAAACCCGCTGTTTATGCGGGCTTGATCTATTTTTATGACACAGCAGTACTAGCAGCCCGTGGTGAAAGTACAATAGGTCGCGCGCATAGGTATTGCGGGCAAGATCAAGGCGCGAGGAGGAGGCGATGCGGGGGCATCGTTGACGACGAGCAACGCAGAGATTGCCCGCAATACCTATGCGCCCAAAGGGTTCCGGCGGCGCAGGGGCATCTGCTGCGTTGGCGCTCCTCGACGATATACCCGTATCGCCTGC
>JBEKIX010000142.1:0-6421 GCA_050011535.1 Acidobacteriota bacterium | reverse complement strand
ACGATTACCGGTGTGGCCGAGGTCATCAAGCCGCGCAAGCCGGGTTTCAAGGCCATTGCCGTGGAGCCGAAGGACTCCCCCGTATTGTCCGGCGGCAGGCCGGGTCCTCATAAACTCCAGGGGCTCGGCGCCGGTTTTGTTCCCAAAGTGCTGCGTGCGGAGCTGATCGACGAAGTGATTCAAGTCGATCATGTCGAGGCCGGCGAGATGGCGCGGCGCGCCGCACGTGAAGAAGGGCTGGCCGTCGGCATCTCGTCTGGCGCGGCTCTGGTCGCCGCCTTGCAGGTCGCAAGACGGCCGGAGAACAAAGGGAAGCAGATCGTCGTCATCATACCATCGAATGCCGAGCGCTATTTGAGCACCTGGCTGTTCGCGGATCTCGATACGGAGGACCATCATGCCTGAGGTTGACGCACTCCATGGAGAAGTAAGAACGCTCGCGGCGGAATTGAGCGCATATTCGGGCCGTTTCGCGGCACTGAGCGGCCGGCCGCCCTGCGCACAACCTCTGCCGTCCCGCGACGGCGTTACCAGAATCGCCGAGGATCTTCGCGCGACGCTCTTCCCGGGATACTTCGACGGCCTCGATCCGGCCGGAACGAAGCTCGAGTCTATCGGCGCGGCTTTGGAAGAACAGGTTCGCCGCGGGCTCTGCTTTACCTGCACGGATCCAAAAGCGCACGCAGGTTGCAGCCGGCGGGCGGCGGAATTGACGCGGCATTTCCTGGAAGGTCTTCCGGAGATTCAGCGCACCCTCCTGGAAGATGTCATGGCGGCCTATGAGGGAGATCCGGCCTGCACGACGCCGGACGAAGCCATCCTGGCATATCCCGGGGTTTATGCGTTGACTCTCTATCGGATCGCGCATTCATTGTGCGAGCTCGAGGTGCCGTTGCTGCCGAGGATGATCACGGAAATCGCGCACGGCGCAACCGGTATCGACATCCATCCGGGCGCGCGGATCGGCACGCGCTTCTTCATGGATCATGGGACGGGCGTGGTGATCGGCGAGACCTGCATTATCGGCAACCGCGTCCGGCTTTATCAGGGAGTGACTCTCGGAGCCAAGAGCTTCCATCTTGATGAAGAGGGGCATCCTGTCAAAGGGGTTCCGCGTCATCCAATTATCGAGGATGACGTCATCATCTATGCGGGAGCCACGATTCTCGGCCGTGTTACGATCGGACGCGATTCGATCATTGGAGGCAACGTCTGGCTCACCCGCGGCGTCCCTCCCGGCAGTCGCGTGACTCAGGGATCGGCGCGCTACGATGCTTTCCACTTCGGCTCAGGCATTTGAATTTCTCTTGAATCCAGGGGCTGATTAATTTAGGTTGCTATCTGTGATGTGCGGAGCTGTGCGTCCGTGCTCAGAGAATATTTGTGCGTATCTTAACCCCAACATGCGTCCCTCATGTTCGGACCGTGGATGAAACCATCCGGCATTCAGAACGGAGTAGCTCCATGAAAAGTCTGAAACCCAAGGAACTGCGACGACTGGCATTCCTGGCGATTCTTGTCATAACCACAGGATTCTTATCGATATCGGCCCACATCCCGAAGGCGGCTGTGACGGACAGCGATGGGCCTGATTCCTGCACGAGCATTCAGGTTGGCCGCCTGGCTACCGCGGACGGTTCCGTCATCACGTGCCACACGTGTGACGGAAATTACCGGAACTGGCTCAACATCGTCCCCCACAAAACGCATGCGAAAGGATCCAGCAACAAGATTTATTGGGGGATGCTGCACACAGACACCATCAACGATCTGAACGGCAAGATTCTCAAGGGCGAAATCCCCGAAGTCGAAGAGACCTATGCCTATATGAATGTTGCCTATCCGTGTCTCAATGAAAAGCAGCTGGCCATAGGCGAAACCACGATCGGCGGCAGGCGGGAGCTCGAAAACGATGACGGCCTGTTCCTCATCGAGGAGCTGGAACGGCTGGCTCTTGAAAGAACCGCGACCGCCAGGGATGCACTCCATATGATCGGCGACCTGGTGATGAAGTACGGCTATGGCGACAGCGGCGAGTGCATCACCATTGCGGACAAGAAAGAGGTCTGGCAGCTGGAGATCTTCGGCGGCGGTCCGGGCGAACCGGGCTCCGTTTGGGCGGCAGAGCGCATTCCGGACGACGAGGTTGGCGTGTCGGCCAACATCTCCCGGATCGGCGAGATCAATCTCAAAGATCCTGATCATTTCATGGCTTCGGCAAACGTTTACTCGATAGCCGAAAAGATGGGGTGGTGGAAAGAGGGAGAGATCTTCAAATTCTGGAAGGCGTACAGCGGCAGAAAGCCCTTTTCGGATCGCGAGTTCTTCATCCTGAGCACGATGGCGCCGGACCTCAATCTCAAGCGTGACGCCGATGAGCTCCCATTCAGCGTGAAGCCCGCACACAAGCTTTCGGTCAGGGACATCATGAAATATTACCGGGAAACTTACGAGGGAACCGACATGGATATGACGAAAAACCTCGTGGTTCCCAGGAGCGGCGGGCGAGGGAGGCCTGACGGTTCGGCTGCCCCTGCCAGCAATCAGGACATGGTCAAGAGCCCAATCGCCAGTGCCTGGATGAACAGCGAACTGGTCCGGCTGTTGAACCAGTTGAAGCCCGGAACCGTGCAGTCGCAGCGCACGATCGCAATCGCAGGCTGTGCATACTCGCAGATCATTCAGGTGCGCGGCTGGCTGCCCGATGAATACGGCGCCATCGCATGGTTCTCCTTCGACAATCCGGCGGAGAGTCCGAGAATTCCGATCTTCTCCGGCGTTCTATCCCTGCCCAAGAGCTTCGAGGTCGGCTCCCAGCAAAGATACCGCGAGGACTCGGCCAGCTGGGCTTTCCGAAAAGCGAACCGCCTGGCCACGATTCGATGGGGCAGCAACCGGAAGATCATCGAGGACGAAGTCGTAGCCTTGGAGAACAGAGCGTTCACGGAATTGCCCGGCATAGAGAAGGTTGCGCAGGACATGCTCGCCGCCGACAGCTCCGAGCCAGGGCGCCAGAAGGTCAGGGAGTTCCTGACCCGCTACACCAACGACTTTGCGCGTGCCGCCATCGACAAGTGGAATGAATTGACCGACAACTTCTGGGTCATGTACGCGCGCGGGTTTTAGGAGCTCGCCCGAGAATTAGGAGAAGCTTCTAGGCGGCTTGTAATCATCGATCTTCGCGTGAGGCTCGTGATCGTAGTCGTGATCGGTTTTCTTAATATCCATACACTTCCGACCACGACGTTTCTGGAAACAGCTGTTTTCGAGACAATCCCTCATGCGCCGGGACGCACATGATGACGCATGAAAAGCACAGCCGTTTCGCGAAGCGCCTTGGAGTGCGGCGGCATGACCTACTCCTTTCACGTATGTCCGTTGATATAGACATGAGGGCAAGAAAAATGTGCCGGCCCTTTGGGCCTCGTTGATTACATCTCCCTGACCCCGCGCTGACGCGCGGGGCTATTTACTGCCGGCGCTTCGCGCCTGGGATTGTGGACATATGCGTATGCCGCGGAAAACTGGGCTCAGCCAGAGACTCGAGGAGACGGCACAGTGATAGCGCCGGCCAGATTCAATGCCTGATAAGGCCCGAAGGGCCGGCAGTGAATAGCGTCCCACCACCCCCAAAAACGGGGCGGTTACTTGTTTCGGTAACAGCTTGCAGAACCATGAGTTCCGCGAGCTGTCACTGGGGAGGCCCGGCCGTCAGGCCGGGATAAAAATGGTCCTTATATGTGAGCGCCGAAGGCGCGGCACAGTAATCCTGAGATGCGTATGAGGTTCAGGGCATGACGCCGCACTCCAAAGGCTCCGCCTATTTTCGAAACAGACCGATGTGGTGAGTTTCGTGATTTTCTTGGCCTCCGCTCATGCGCACACTGTTGCCATGCTTGATTCTCTTCCTGGTCTACCTGATCGGTGAGCGCCTTGCTCTCGTGCGTTCCCTGCGCCGCATCCCGCTGCGCATTGCGATCACCGGAACCCGCGGCAAGACGAGCGTGACCCACCTGCTCGCTTCCATCCTTCAGGAGGACGGTCGCCGGGTGATCGCGAAAACAACAGGTTCGGAGGCCGTCATATTACTGCCTGACGGCGGCAGGATCGAGTTGAACCGCGACGTCACCCCCTCGATTCTGGAGCAGAAACAGCTGGTCAAGAAGGCTGGGAAACTCCACGCCGACTGCCTGATCGCCGAAGTCATGAGCCTTCGGCCGGAAAACCACTACATCGAGTCGCGCCGCATTCTCCAACCGAACATCGTGGCCATAACCAACGTGCGTCGCGATCACACGGAGATCATGGGAGAAACCGAAGAAAAGATCGCCTCGGTGCTCAGCCTGGACATTTGCGCCGGGGCCGCGGTTTTCCTGCCCGAGGAAGAGGATCGTCCCTCATTCCGCGCAGAGGCGGAGCGTGTAGGCGCTTCCTTGATCAGGGTGAAACCTGGCGCTTCGGCGCCGCTGATGGAGAGCACTCCTCGACTGAGTCCTCTGGAGTTCTCAGAGAATCTCGATCTGGTTTACGCCGTGGCGGACCACATCGGCGTCAGCCAAACCAGGATCAGGGAAGGCATACGCAAGGCGCGGCACGACATGGGGAGGCTGAGAGTCTGGCTGTACAAGCCGCGCGATTCGCAGCGGACCTGCTATCTGGTGAACGCCTTTGCGGCCAATGATCCAGAATCGACATTGGAGGTTCTGTCGCGAGTCGCCGGCATGTTGCCGCACGCAGCGGGACACATCGTCGGCATTCTGAACTTGCGCGCCGACCGGGCGGCGCGAACTCTGCAGTGGATCTCGGCCCTCCGGGACGGCGCAAGGCAGAAGTTCGCGCAGCTATTTGTCGTCGGCGCACATGCCCGCATCGTGCGCAGGCAATTGCCGCAGGCGCGTATGCTCAAGTCCGGATCGGCGGAGGAAATGCTTAACGCCGTTTGGTCTGCGAGTCCTGATCCGACCGTTGTGTTCGGGTTCGGCAACATCAAGGGGGCAGGCATGATCCTTGCCAAGCATTGGGCGGAGGTCGGCGAGCCTTATGGAATATGAGATTTCCTTTCTGGGATTGCTGGTTTCCCTGTTGTTCATCGGCATCACGGGAATCTATCCCGGCGGGGTGATCGTCCCCAGTTATCTCGGACTGTTCCTGCGTTCGCCTGAGCGCATTGCAGGCACGTTGATTGTGGCGCTGTTGACTGTGCTCTGTTACAAGGTCGTGTCGAACTATCTGATCCTGTTTGGAACGCGGAGATTCGTCTTCATGGTGATGATCGCGGGCCTGTGGACGCTCGTGTGGCTGCGTTTTCTGCCGTCGCTCCTCCCGGCATCGCTCGAATTTCGAGCCATCGGCTGGGTAGTTCCCGGACTGATCGCAAACAACATGGAACGGCAAGGCATCCTGATAACGACTGCATCGCTTGTGACCGTGACAGTGGCAGTGTATTTTCTTTCGCAATTTCTCCGCCTGATTATGGGTTGAAGGAAAAGCATCGCCGCATGGTGCGAGCATGGATAGGATTTGCGGGCGCACCAGGTTGGTTTAATGGATCATGACTGGGTAATCATGGCCGCATCCTGTTAGGGACGGCAGACGTATCTCGGCATTGGCGGCGTCCCGTTAGGGACGCAACGAGAATAGCCCGGCACTTCAGTGCCGGGATTCTCGGATACCCCAGAGGCTAGTCCCGTAGGGACGGCTGAGCCATTTCCAGTCGGACATCCCGTCGATCTGGATTAGGAATACAGCATCCATGTTCTCCAAATCAGTCGTCCCTACGGGACTCGTAGTTAATCTGGTGCCTTATCCCGGCACTGAAGTGCCGGGCTATTTTCACCTCGTCCCTACGGGACTCCAGATGCGGCACAATGGATATGAATTATAAAACCCGCATGGCAGCCGCGGCTGTAATCAGCCTGGCGGTCTTCTGGATTAGTGAGATTGGTTCCCATGGCTCTCTTCCCGGCGATGAGGATGTCACACTCCGTGCCGCGCGGCTCATGGGACAAGCCGTTCAGGCCATTGCGGCCGAGCGCGAGCGCCGAGGCGTTTCATTCGAATCGAGCTCCGATCCCAACAGGACCGGTCTGATCGGCCCGCAGGATTCCCCTCTTGTAACCACGGTGGGAGAGCTGGAAGCCAAGAGGACCACGACCAACCCGAACATGGCCGGTCTCATCGTCCTATTGCTTCGACAGGCCGGAGTCAAAGCCGGAGACAGCGTCGCCATCGGCAGCTCCGGTTCGTTTCCCGCCCTGCTCGTGGCTTCGCTCGCCGCGGCCAAAGCGATGGATGTCCAACCGGTCGTCATCCTGTCGCTCGGAGCCTCTTCCTATGGCGCCACGGATCCCCATTTCGATTTGCTCGACATCTTCAACCTGCTCCAGCGCGAACGGATATGCACCGAAACTCCGACCGGCGT
>JBEKIX010000141.1:0-6454 GCA_050011535.1 Acidobacteriota bacterium | reverse complement strand
CCCTACGCCTGGCAGCCAGAGTCCAGTTCGCACAATCGCTGATAATCCGGCGTCCTTTTCCTCAGGGAAAGCCAATCGGCAAAAAGTTCGGGCGTCTCCAGCCAAATCCGAAACCAGAGTGCCACTTCCTGCTTCACCAGCCGCTTTGACGCGCTGACCCGGCGGTTCCGCGCAATCAGTTCCGCACGCCGCCTTCCCAGGACGGCGATAAGCCTGCAATACTCCACTCCTTTCTTATCGCTTTCCGCGTGAAAACGTTGACGCAAATTCTCAAGGCGTTCCAGGGTACTTTCCGCATTCGCCAGTGTCTTGAAAGACAGGATTCCTGCCAGGAGCGCATCGTAGGGGGCATCCAACTGAAGTTTCTGATTCCGTCTTGAGGTCATACCGTTACTATTGAAATCGGCGATTGCCGACAGCATAATGCAGCGAACCACATCAGGGAGACCGAACCGCATCGAAGACGGCCGTCGCGCTCCAGAGAATGTGGGTCATTCAACCGTGGCTGAAAAACACATCATCGCTTAGGATCATGGCGCGTTGGAATCCTATATAGTGTATCTGATGGCGCGGTTTGCGCTGAGTTCCATCCGCCTTCTGCCCCGGGCCGGCGCAATTCGCGTCCTGGATGTTCTCGCGTCGCTAAGCTATTGGTTCGACCCACTCCACAGAAGTACCTGTCTCGTCAATCTGAGTATAGCTTTTCCTGAATTGTCAACACGGAAGCATCATGAGATCGCGAGGAAAAGTTTTCAAAACACAGCCCGGAATCTGCTCGAAGTCAGCCACCTGTGCAGCCTTACGCATGAAAACATCGGTAGTTTGGTCACGTACGATGAACACTTCGGCTTGAACCATTACGCGCAGGCAGTAGCCCGCGGGAAAGGCATCCTTTATTTAACAGGACACTTCAGTGCCTGGGAGCTTCTCCCTGCCGCGCACGCTCTTCACGGTCATCCACTGAGTTTCGTGACGCGCCCACTCGACAACGCCCCGCTCGAAGCGTATTTGCACAAAGCCCGAGAGTCACCCGGAAACCAGGTCATTTACAAGAAAAACTCCATACGGAAGATGCTGGAAAAGTTAAAGGCCGGTGGCGGCGTCGGGATCCTGATGGATCAAAACACTAACCCTCAGGAAGGCATCTTTGCCGAATTCTTCGGATTCCCCGCGCTGACTTCAACGAGCATTGCACTGTTGGCTCTCCGCACGGACGCAACCGTACTTCCGGGTTACCTTTCTCCACGGCAGGGCGGCCGTTATGCCATAAGATTTCTCTCGCCTGTGGAGCTTATCCGGACGGGTGATACCGCGCATGATATTGCAGTCAACACCCATAAATTCAATGAAATCCTGGAGGGCATCATACGGGAACAGCCCGAAACGTGGCTCTGGGGACATCGCCGGTGGAGCTATCATCCTCCCGGAAGTCCCGACTTGTACCTGTTATCGCCGGTCGAATTAGCGGCATTGGTTGCCGCAAAGTCAAAGGCCTCCTGACAAGAGGCGGACAAAATCGTTGCGGTAGCGCACACAATCCAGCACCGAATGCAGGTTCTTGAGTTCCTCGCGCAGAATCTGGCGATACTTTTCCGGCTCGAGTTGGATCGCCTTGGCAAAGTTGGGGATGGCCTCATCCGGGAGGTTTTTCTTGCAGTACAGGATTCCCAGGCTGAAGAATGTTCCCGCCTTTGCCTTTCCCAGGGCGACGACCTTCTCGTGCGCCTCGATTGCATCCTTGTCCTCTCCGAGCTTCTCACAAACGACGGCCAGATTGGACCATGCAGCTGCATAGTCCGGATCCAGATCCACCGCCGCCTTCAACTCAGTTTGCGCTTCCCCGTACTGCTTTTTCTCCGCGTACAGCGTCCCGAGGTTGTAATGGACCTCTTTCTGTCTTGGATTAAGTTTCAAGGACTGAGCATAGGCAGCCACGCCGTCATCAGACCGCTGCAACTCCGAATACAAATCGCCGAGCAAATAGTAGGAATCGGGATTGTCGGGGTCGAGTTTGATCGATTTTTCCAGAACTTCGATCGCTTCCGGCACTCGCTGCGATTTCGCAAGGGCGAAAGCCAGTTTGGAAAGCAAAGCCGCGCGATCCGGGATTTTCGCCACGGCCCCCTGATAAGCCGTAACTGCTTTGGCGCTCTGGGCCTGGAATGAGTATGCGTCTCCCAGCCGCTCCAACAGCTCGCCATTTCCAGGCGACAGCTTGTCCGCAGCCTCAAGTTCAACCGTAGCCTCTGCAACCTTCTGCTGTCGCAGCAGCAGAAGCGCCAGATTGTAGTGCAGACCAAAATCATCGGGCTCCAGTTCAAGCGCGGCACGATAGCTTTGCATGGCTTCCTCCGGGCGGTTGTGCTTGTCGAACACAATCCCGAGGCTCATGCGCGCGTCTGCATCCTTGGGCTCCAATTCGAGAATCGCTTGAAGAGTCGGGATTGCAGAGGAATCGTCGCCCGAGTGCAGTTGCAGAAATGCCAGTGCCCGAAGCATCGGCAAATCCTTTGGCTTCTGCTTCAGACCCTCTTGAAGCGCGGCCGCCGCATCCTCGTTCCGCCCGAGGTCGCGATAGTTCGTCGCGAGCAGCTGATAAACGCCCTCGAACTTTGCATCCAACTTACGAACCGTCTCAAACTCCCGAACTGCCTCTTCAGGTCTCCTTTGGGCGGCAAAAATCAGGCCCAGATTGTAATGAGCCTCAATAAACTCCGGCCTGATCGCAATGGCTTTTTTGAAAAGCTCCGCCTGCTCGTCGCTATTTTCCTTTGGAGTGCCGATCAGCGCCTGGGCCTTCTTGAACCACTCCATGGCCTGCTCATAGGCTTTTACATCTTTTACCGTAGGCACTTGCTGGCTGGAGCGAGCCAGGACAATCGTTGCGTCTGATGAAAGGCAGAAGGAGATCACGAAACAGAGAGCGGCCGCGTGTAAGAAAACAATCCCATGCTGAGCGAACCTGCTCCCCACGTTTAAATGTCCTCGAAGTGGGTCAAGGCGCGGAGCTCGCGAAAGCGCGTCTCGATCTCTGCATAGGTCAGCTGGCCCAGCCGCTTCGGGCCAAGTTCACTTACGTTAAAGGATGCCATAACGGATCCAAAAACCACAGCCTTTCGCATCGCGGCGGCATCCAGCTCACGAGCGCACGACAGGTAGCCGACAAATCCGCCTGCGAACGAATCGCCGGCGCCTGTCGGATCGACTACTTCCTCCAGCGGATACGCTGGGATTCCAAACACCGTCTTGTCGTTGATCATTAAGGCGCCAAATTCACCTCGCTTGATGATAATCGTTCTTGGTCCCCATCCGAGCACGATCTTGGCGGCTTTCATCAGGTTTGCCTCACCCGCCAGCTGTCTGGTTTCAGCATCATTAATGAGGAGCACATCGACTCTCTCCAGGGTCTTGCGCAGGGCCCCCGGCTTGCTGCCAATCCAGTAGTTCATTGTGTCGCAGGCGACCAACTTGGGGTGCTCCATTTGCGCCACGACGTTTCGTTGCAGGTCGGGATCGATGTTCCCCAGAAAAACAAACTCCAGTTTTCGCTGCGCCGCAAGCAGCTTGGGTGCAAAGTCCGCAAAAACATTGAGCTGCGTGTCAAGGGTCTTGGCCGTATTCAAATCAAATCCATACTCTCCGGCCCAGCAGAATGTCTTGCCTGCTCTCCTCTCGATGCCCGAGGTATCCACTCCGAGTCTCTGCAAAAACGTGATGTGCTCGGATGGAAAGTCATCGCCGACAACCGCCACGACGCTTACGTCGGCAAAAAAACTCGCAGATGCGCCGAAGTAAGTGGCGGATCCTCCGAGGATTTTCTCCCCATGTCCGAATGGAGTCTTGATCGAGTCGAGCGCAATCGAACCAACAGCCAGAATTCCCATCGCTATCTCCAGTACTTTCCGATAATGCATTCGAGCTTTCGCCTTGTTTCCGCGGGAATGAGCGACTTGTCGGTGATAAGTGCGTGTTTGAGCGCCTCGCCGCAGCCGCACCTGCGCTGCTGGTTCAGATCACGAACGGTCTGAAAGATAATCACCTGGGCGTTTTGGCTGTTTTGTTTCAGATTCGCCACCACCATGTCGACGGTGACGGATTCATGAGCCTCGTGCCAGCAATCGTAGTCTGTAATGAGCGCGAGCGTAACGTAGCAAATCTCGGCCTCACGAGCGAGCTTTGCTTCCTGCAGATTTGTCATGCCGATCACATCCATGCCCCAACTGCGGTAGAGATGCGATTCGGCCTTGGTTGAAAACGCCGGACCTTCCATGCAAACGTAGGTGCCGCCCTTGAAAATGCGGACACCGGCTTTGGCCGCAGCTCCGTACACCTGATCGAGAAGGTCGGGACACACGGGATCTGCAAACGTCACATGGGCGGCCAGGCCGTTTCCAAAAAAGGTCGAAATACGCCCGCGAGTGCGATCCAGGAATTGATCGGGCAGCAGGATATCGAGCGGCGCCAAATCCTCTTTGAGCGAACCGACCGCGCTGGCGGAAAGAATGCGTTCGACGCCTAGCATCTTCATTGCATAAATGTTCGCGCGGAAGTTGAGCTCGGATGGAAGAATGCGGTGGCCTCGCCCGTGCCGCGCAAGGAAGGCAACTTCCTTGCCTCCAAGTCGGCCGATGACCAGATTGTCGGATGGAGCCCCGAATGGCGTCTCGACCGCCACTTCTCTGCGTTCTTTGAGCTCGGCCATATCGTACAGGCCGCTTCCGCCTATGATTCCGATTTTCACCTGTTGCATAGCATCCTATTCCAAATCAGTTTTTGAGTCAGATTCCGGCGCGGGTTGAGACAGTTCGATCAGCACACCCGAAGTGCTCGACGGATGAATGAAAGCGATCCGGCATCCGCCGGCCCCCAGGCGGGGATGTCCATCGATCAGGCGCACCCCAGCGGCCTTGAGTCTTTCGATTTCCAACGAAAGGTCTTTCACTGCAAAACAAATATGATGGATTCCTTCGCCGCGCCTTGCAATGAACACGGCGACGGGGGAATCCTCCTGCGTTGCCTCCAGAAGCTCGATACGGCTTTCCCCGACGGCCAGCATTGCCAGGCGCGTCTTCTGGGACGGCATATCTTCGATGGACCAATCGCGCAATCCCAGTTTTTCCCCATAGATTCTAAGCGCCGATTCAAGCGACCGCACGGCGATTGCCACGTGATCGATCTTTTCGAACAAGGTTCCTCCAAAAAACGCAAACCGCCCGACTCAAAGAGTCTTTTGCCGCCCCCTATGGCTCACGCCCCTCCGAGTTCTCGCCATCTACTGTCTTGCCTCGCCTCTCCCATGCCGCCAGGAGGCTCTCTGCCGCGGAAAAAGGATCCATCCTGCGATCCCCGACCTGCCGCGCAAAATCATCCAGCATCGATGCCATGCGGCCGTTTCTCAACAGGTTTCTTTGGACCTCCGAGCTCACCAGGGCCAGCAGGCGCTCCTTTTGAATCTGGTATACCTTCTCGCGCCGGAGATGCGCATCTTCCTGGAAAAGCCGCCACGATTCAATAGCCTGCGCACACTCAGCGATTCCTTTTCCCTCCGTGGCGACAGTCTTCACTACCAGAGGCATCCACTTATCCGGCCGGTTCGACATCGCCAGTCCGGATTTTACTTCCGCTTCGATCCGATCGACACCCGCATGATCCGCCTTGTTGATCACGAAGATGTCACCGATTTCCATGATTCCGGCCTTCAAAGTTTGGACGTCGTCTCCCATTCCTGGCACGAGAAGCACAAGCGTCACCTCAGCCGTGCGCGCGATTTCGACTTCGGCCTGGCCGACGCCGACCGTTTCAATCAGAACGATGTTAAAACCGGCAGCATCCAGGATGAGCAGGACGTCTGCCGTAGCGCGGGCCAACCCGCCCAGATTGCCCCTCGTCGCCATGCTTCGGATGTAGGTTCCGGAATCCAGGAAGCGCGACTGCATGCGAATGCGGTCGCCCAGAATCGCTCCTCCGGTAAATGGGCTGGTCGGATCGACCGCAATGATTCCGACCTTTTTCTCCCGATCCCGAAAATATCCTGCGAGTCCATCGACGAGTGTGCTCTTTCCCGCTCCGGGCGCTCCGGTGATCCCGATAGAAAGTGATCGACCCGTCTGTGGAAACAGCTCGCGCAGGTACGGCACCGCTTCAGGCGCTCCGTTTTCAACCAGCGTGATCAGACGCGCGACGGCTCGAAAATCTCCCGAGAGTACCTCTTGCACAATCGGGCTTTGCGCAGGAATCCTCGGGTTGTGAGAAGAAATCATCTGCAAGGGTCCGTTTACTTGAGAATGTGGCGCGCGATGACGAGTCTCTGAATCTCGCTGGTACCCTCGCCGATGGTGCAGAGCTTCACATCGCGATAATATTTTTCGACAGGAAAATCCTTGATGAATCCGTAGCCTCCATGGATCTGCACGGATTCGTTCGCAACGCGTACTGCGACTTCCGAGGAGTACAG